>JAGANY010000032.1 GCA_017624025.1 Ruminiclostridium sp.
CCCATAGGGTAACACCCTATGGGTCTTTAATTTAAACTGAAAGTTTTCGGAAGGGAGTCTGAGGGAAAGCCCTTTTTCAAAAGGGTTTCCCTCGGTAATACCCGTAGATGATTTTATAAGATTATTCGACTATGATCTCTTCGGGTTCGGTTTCGGTCCATTCGGAGAGGGAGACGGATATATTTTTTTCGGGAATCGAGATATTTTCGGGGATACCGTTATCGCTGACGGAAACTGTGTATGTGCCGAAGGGGGACGTACCGCTGAAGGCGTTGTTTTCGAAGGTAACGCCGTCCTTTGCGGATTCCTCGAAGGCGGAGGCTATTATTTTAAGGGCGGAGGCTGTACCGTCGGTAATATCCGCTTCCGCTGTGAAATCTCCGAGAGTTATTTTTGTACCCTCTTCACCGAAAGTTATTACGGCACCGCCGAGAGCAAAGGGCTCGCTAAGCTCAAGCTCCCAGCTGTTACTTGAGATACGGGAAAGCTTACCCGAAAAGCTTTCCTTTCCGACGGTTATTTCTGCCTCGGCACAAAAGCTCTTATCAATATCGGGAGCCTTTTTCGGTATCGCTGTACAGCCCGAGAGCAACACAGCACCTATTAATGACAGAGAAAAAATAAAACGCTTCATATTCTTCTTTTCCTTTACAGTAATTTCGGAAAAAAGAACTGAAGCGTTATTTTTATTCATCAGCGGTAAGCTTTACGATTTCATCCATAAGGTCACGGGGCATTATACCGAAGAGGTTCTTCTTCTTCGATAATCTGTCGGCAGACTGGCCGTGGAGGTAAACTCCCAGGGCGGTTCCGTAGAATAAATCAGTCCCCTGTGCGATAAGGGAGGTTATAATTCCCGTAAGCACATCACCGCTTCCGCCTTTGGAAAGACCGGCGTTTCCTGTGGTGTTTATAAAGGTTTCGCCTGTGGGGTTTGCGATAACGGTATTAACGCCCTTAAGGACGGTAATAACCTTATAGTTCTTCGCAAATTCCTTTGCGAGAGTAATACGGTCAGACTGTATCTCATCAACGGATTTTCCTGTCATTCTTCCGAATTCTGCAGGATGAGGCGTAACGATAACGCCGTTCTTATTTTCCTTCAGAATATCTATATTCTCCGCAATTGAATTTAGACCATCAGCGTCAATAATTAAGGGACAATCTGCATTTTTTATGAGATATTCGACCAGTTCTCTGACAACTCTCGACTTTCCTAAACCGCATCCGACAGCGATTGCGGAAAACTTATTGTCCAGCAGAAACGACTTAAGCTCGTCAACGCCCTTTTCGTTTATAAAGCCGTCATTATCACAGGAAAGGGGTAAATATGTCGTTTCGGGAACAGCCGTAGCTATTGCGTTTATAACACGGGTCGGGGTAGCAAGAGTGGTTAAGCCCGCTCCCATTTTAAGAATTGCGTCTGTGGAGAGAAGGGAAGCACCTGTGTAGCGTCCGCTTCCTGCAATATTAAGCACCCGTCCGTAAGTGCCTTTATGGGAAACAGCCTTTCGTTTAGGCATAAATTCACGGAGTATTTCGTCCGAAAGGATCGCCTCACAGCCCTCGTAACAGCTTTGTTCAATACCGATATCCGCAAGGAGCAGAAGACCACAGTGTTCAAAGCAGGGGTGGGAGTAGAGGCCTTTTTTAACTGCACCGAGGGTAATGGTGAAATCGGGCTTGAATGCGTTTTCGGCAATCTCTCCCGTTTCGCTGTTGCATCCGCTGGGGACGTCAACGGAAAACTTAAGTGCGTTGCAGTTTTCGTTTACGAATTTAAAAAGGTCAGCGAGACTTTCTTCAAGCTCACCGTGGAAGCCTGTACCGAATACACAGTCAACAACTATCTCACAGTTTTCAAGGACACGCTTTACGTTATCCTTCTGGTGTGCGTAGAGGCTCATATTAAGACCTGTTTCATAAATCGAGTAGCAGAGCCTTGCACAGTCGCTTTTCGGCAGGTCGAGGGCGAAGATAAGGATAGCGTTAGCACCGGCTTCGAGAAGAAGGTCGGTAATTACTATACCGTCACCGCCGTTGTTTCCCCGTCCCGCGAGGACTACGACGTTTTTATCCTTAACGCCTCCCGCAAGGGTATTTATACGGTTAAAACAGGCTTCGCCCGCATTTTTCATAAGCTGGAGAAAGGGGACGCCGTTTGCGTCAGCGTTTACTTCCGCTCTTTTCATCTGTTCATTTGTTACCGCAAGACGCATATCGTCACCTCTTTTCATAATCTTACTTAATAATACCACATTATTCACTTTCCGTCAAGAAACATTTTACACAGAGGCTTTTTAAGTTACATAAAAGTTACACAAAACAAGACGGTTTTAAACGTCGAAAATTTACGAAAAAACAGTTGACTTTAAAAGGAAATAAAGGTATAATTGTTTTAATATTATTTTATAGAAAGAAGGACAAAAAAATGGCTTACATTTATCCCGAACCCTCCCATACCTTTGGTGAATACTTACTTGTTCCCGGCTATTCTTCTGCCGAATGTATTCCTGCTAATGTTTCGCTTAAAACTCCCCTTGTAAAGTTTAAAAAGGGCGAGGAAAGTGCTATTTCTATGAATATCCCTATGGTTTCTGCTATTATGCAGTCTGTATCGGGTGAAAAAATGGCTATCGCTCTCGCTAAGGAAGGCGGTATCTCTTTTATCTACGGCTCACAGTCTGTTGAAGACGAAGCAGCTATGGTTGCCCGTGTAAAGGCTTATAAGGCAGGCTATGTAAAGTCTGATTCAAACCTTTCTCCCGAAATGACTCTTGCTGATGTTTTAGCATTAAAGGCTAAGACAGGTCACTCCACTATGGCTGTTACAGAAGACGGTACTCCCGATTCTAAGCTTTTAGGTATCGTTACAGGCAGAGACTACCGTGTATCAAGAATGGATACAGCTACTAAGGTTTCCGAATTTATGACTCCCCTCGAAAAGCTTATTACTGCTCCCGCTGAGACAACTCTTAAGGAAGCTAACGATATAATCTGGGACCATAAGCTTAACTCTCTCCCTATCATCGATAAGGACGGCAAGCTTCTTTACTTCGTATTCCGCAAGGACTATGACACACATAAGGAAAACAAGAACGAGCTTTTAGACCAGCATAAGCGTTACATTGTAGGTGCAGGTATCAATACCCGTGACTACGCTGAACGTGTTCCTGCTTTAATCGAAGCAGGCGCTGACGTACTCTGTATCGACAGCTCCGAAGGCTACAGCGAATGGCAGAAGCTCACTATCGAATGGATTAGAAAGAACTACGGTGACTCCGTTAAGGTCGGTGCAGGTAACGTTGTTGATGGCGAGGGCTTCAGATTCCTCGCTGACTGTGGTGCTGACTTTATTAAGGTTGGTATCGGCGGCGGTTCAATCTGTATCACAAGAGAACAGAAGGGTATCGGCCGTGGACAGGCTACCGCTCTTATTGACGTATGCGCTGAACGTGACCGTTATTTCGAAGAAACAGGTATCTATATTCCTGTATGCTCCGACGGCGGTATCGTACACGACTACCACATGACACTTGCTCTCGCTATGGGTGCTGACTTCCTTATGCTCGGACGTTACTTCTCCCGTTTCGACGAATCCCCCACAAACAAGCTTATGCTTAACGGTACTTACGTTAAGGAATACTGGGGCGAAGGTTCCAACAGAGCAAGAAACTGGCAGAGATACGATATGGGCGGCGATAAGAAGCTTTCCTTCGAAGAAGGCGTTGACAGCTATGTTCCTTATGCAGGCTCTCTCAAGGACAACGTAAACCTTTCTCTCTCTAAGGTTCGTTCCACAATGTGTAACTGCGGCTGCCTCAATATCCCCGATTTCCAGAGGAACGCAAAGATTACCCTCGTATCCTCTACAAGTATCGTAGAAGGCGGTTCTCACGACGTTATCCTCAAGGAAACAGGCAGAGCAGGAAGAATCGAATAAAAGTTACTGTTCTTATAAAAGTATCTACGGGTATTACCGAGGGAAACCCTTTTGAAAAAGGGCTTTCCCTCGAGCTCCCTTCCGAAAACTTTCAGTTTAAATTCAAGACCCACAGGATTATCCTGTGGGTCTTAAATTTATATTAAAAGTCTTTGGAAGAGGGTTCGGGAGAAAGCCTTTCTTCAGAAAGGTTTCTCCCGATAATACTCATAAACACTTTTATAAGAACAGTACTTTTATCTTCTTCTTTCGCCCTTTACGAATACGGCAACGAATTCTGTACCGATATTTGAGCCTACGGCACAGCCTACCCATTCGCTCATAGCGATTTTTGTACCTGTCTTCTTTTCGTACTGACGGAGGAATTCATCCTGTGCGGAGGTTGAAAGAGAACGTACCATAACAAAGGGAGTCTTCGGAATTGCTGCCGAAGAAGCGGTATTTATCATTTCTGTTATTCCGAGCTTTTCGCCTCTTACCTTCTTTAATACAACGCTTTCGCCGTCTGTAAGCTCGATAACGGGCTTTAAATTCATAAGCTCGCCTAAAAATGCGGCAGCGGCTTTAATTCTGCCGGATTTTTTCATGTGGCGGAGGTTAAGACCAAGGATAAAGAGACGACAGGAAGCAAACCAGTCTTCGAGATAGGAAACAACCATATCTATGCTCTGTCCTGCTTCGAGCTTCTTTGCTGCTTCGATAATCGGATAGCCGTAGCCTAAGGAATAGGTGTGGCTGTCAAGGATGTGGAACTTTGTATTGCCGAGCTTGCCCTGTTCGCTTAAATTCTTTTCAGCCTGGATAGCGTTGGATAAGGTCTGGCTGCCTGTTCCGTTTATAAGTACAACGATAACGTCTTCGTAGCCTTCTTCTACACACTGTAAAAACTTTTCTTCGAAGCGGAACTGTGTAATCTGTGCGGTCTTAGGCATTTCGGGGGAATCGTTTATAAGGTGGAGGAAGTCCTCACCGTATGCACCCTCTCTTTCGAAGAAGGATTCTTCTCCGAGCGTTATTTCAAAAGGCATAAGGTCGATGTTGTAGCGGATTTCGTTTTCTTTGGAGATGTCGCATCCGCTGTCGCTTATAATCTTATACTTTGACATTTCTTTTTTCCTTTCTGTTTTTCCTACTCCCAGTCGTACTGAGTAAGTTTACCATAGTTTTTTAATTTCGGGAAGCCCCACTGGCGTAATACCTCGTATGCACCGATAGCGGCACTGTTGGAGAGATTAAGACTTCGGGCTGCCTCATTATTCACCATCGGAATACGGACACAGCGTTCCCTGTTATTATACAGAAGCTCTTCGGGAAGCCCCGCATCCTCTCGTCCGAAAATAAGGTATGTATTATCGGGATAAGAGACCTCATAATATGTGTTAAGAGCTTTTGTTGTGTAGTAATAAAAGTTTCCGCCTTCGTTGATTCTGAAAAACTCGTCGAGATTTTCGTAGAAGGTTATATCTAAAAGGTGCCAGTAATCAAGCCCTGCACGCTTAAGATGTTTATCCGTAGGGGTAAAGCCCATCGGCTTTATTATATGAAGCCTTGCACCTGTCAATGCACAGGTACGGGCGATATTTCCTGTATTCGGCGGAATCTGGGGTTCAACCAGAACGATATTGAGTTCTATTTTAAAGCATCCTTTCGGTTCGGTTTAAATTGCGTTATACCCAAAATACAGCACTACACAGAAGCTGTGCAGTGCCGTATAGTATCAATTATTTTCTGCCTCTTCTTCTCTTATTCTTCTTTACAAGGAGAACAGAGCTTACTGCTGCTGCAGGGAGGATAATGCCTGCTGCAACGCCTGTGGAGGGGTTTACGTTACCGGCGGAGGGCTTACCTGTAATAAGGATTACGTCATCGGATTCGATAGAGGGATTAGGAGTTTCTGTAACCTGGCCGTATGTGCCGTTTACGTAGATAATCTGGCCGTCCTTACCGTCCTTACCGTCGCGTCCGTCTTCACCGTCACGTCCGTCTTCGCCGTCCTCACCGTCGATACCGTCTTCGCCGTGTAAGGAGTCGAGCCACTCGTCAAGAGTACCTCTGTAGCCCTGCTGTTTTGCAAGCTCGTAAGCGGAAAGACCGTCCTCGCCTCTGAGGGATTCGAGCCACTGTGCAAGAGTGCCTGTGTAGCCTTGCTGCTTTGCGAGGTCATAAGCGGAGAGACCGGAGGTGCCTGTTGCAACCTTAAGGAAGTTATCAACAGAACCGTAGTTCTTCTTTGCCCAGCCTTCGAAGCTTATGGAAGAGATAAAGTTTTCTACGGAGCCGTAGTTTCTCTTTGCCCAGTCTTCGAAGCTTTCGCCGTCCTTACCGTTTGTACCGTCTTTACCGTCAGTACCGGCGGGACCTGTTGCACCGGGAGCACCATCTGCACCTGCAGGACCTGTTGCACCGTCCTGACCCTTTAAGGAGTCGAGCCACTGGGTAAGAGTACCTTTGTAGCCGTTCTGGACAGCAAGCTCATAAGCGGAAAGACCGTTTGCGCCGTCTTCGCCCTTAAGGCTGTCGCCGATTTCGTCTATAATATCATCAATAAGTCTGTCATAAACAGCGGGGTCCTTCTGGAGAGCGGAGATGATGTCGTCAGCGGAAAGCTGGTAAGCTTCGAGCTGGTCGGCAATCATTTCTTCAATATAGCTCTTAAGGTCGTTCTGGTTTTCGATAGTTGCGTCATCGCCTAAGATATCGAGAATCTCGTCTTCGAGAGAGAAGTCAACATCGGAAACGATACATTCGATAAGCTCGGACTTATTATCGAGGAGGTAGTAATTTACTGCTTCCTTTATTTCCTTTTTGGTTGCGTACTGGGGAAGGTCGTCAACAATATCGCCTACGGCTTCCTTTACAAAGCTGTATGTGGTGCGGTAATCGGACTTTACTTCGCTTTCGCTGAGACCGATGTACTTATAGAGATAATCTTCAACAAGCTGTTTTGCAGCGTCGCCTTCGTATGTCTCTTCGTCGCCCTTGTTGGTGATATAAACACCTGTGCGGTTTGTGTTGTTGATATAGAAATTAAGGTACTCGCCGCTCTTTATGTCTTCCATAAGAGTTGTACCGCTCATATTGCAGAGGATAAGCTCATTCTTATAATATGTGAAAAGACCGCTTAAATTAAGGAGTTCGTCGAAGGATTCGTTCTTTATTGTATAGTCGAGATTAAGAGGAAGCTTATTGAATACGTTCTTTATATTCTTGCCGTAGATAGTAAGCTTCTTATTTGCACTGTCTGTTTCGAAGGAAAGGGAGAGATTTACGGATTCCTTTGAAGTAAGATATACAGGAGCACCTACAAGGTCGCTTGTGTCAAAGAAAACAGTATAGGGTAAGCCTGTGTTTTCCTCATACATTGTAATCTCGAAATAAACAGACATATTTTCGGAGTATTCGAGGATAGTCTGCATATTTGCGTATGTAAGATACAGGTCGGTAGCATCACGGGGAGCAGTAGCCCTGAAGGTTACGGTACGCTTGCTGCTGTTGTTGTCAAGCCAGTTAGCAAGGCTTCCGCCGTTGCCCTCGAAGAGAAAATCAAGAGAGGAATAGCCTATACTTTTTTCAACTACAGTGCTGCCCCAGAGTCCTGTTTCAGCGGAGGCTGTAACAGTAGAACCGTAGGAAGCGATTAAAGCTGCCGCAAGCATAACACCTGTAAGTTTTCTTAATTTCATTGAAATCAAATCCTTTCGTTTTCACTAAGTTAAGCTTTTTATGTTTATGCAATAAATAAATGTCAGTTTTCTGCACCCTTGCTCAGCATACTGAGGCGTACCTTACAGTATTCCTTTGAAGAACGTGCATTCTTTCGTATAATAAAACCCAGAACCATCAGTACAGCCGAAGCCGCCGTTATTGTAACGGAAAGGTTAAAGGCAGTTATACCGAGACTAAGTATCGGTTCGGCAGAATAAAGAACCGTAAATTCAGATATAAGGACGAATATTTCGTTTATATCCGAGGGGTTCGTTTCTGCAGCGTTAAAGACAAGGTAGGGCAGGAGGTTAATTCCGCCGCTAAGAAGTATAAAATACCAGCGTTTTAAAAAACCGCTCAGAAGAGAGCTTAATACCCAGGATAGAAGCATAACCGTTACTGCTGTAATTTCGAGCCAGTGGGTATTGCCGGCGATATTGCGGCAGATAATTCCCGAGGCGAGAACCGCTGTTACAGGAAAAATAAGGTTTTCAGCGGGGGTAGTACCGAAAAATGATTTTATCCTTAAGGTAAATAAGCTTTTTAAAAGCTTATTGGAACGAATTGTTTTATCAAGCTTCATATCACGTTCACCGCCTTTTCCGAAAGCCAGAGAGAAAGGCTCAGACCGCTGTTCTTAAATAATAAGCACCAGAATATTCCGAGACTTATAACGAAGACGGAGCCGAAAATAATAAGGGCTTTCTTCTTATTTTCACGGAAGGTAAGGGAGATTATGGATTTAAGAGCGGCAACTATCTCGGGGCCGAGGGTTATAATTGCGGGATAGAAGCAGGCAGTTGCAGGTATAAGCAGACGGCTGTCGCTTATTGCACCGAGGGCAAATACTGCTGAAGCTCCCGAAAGGGTTATCGTAGCTTTATTGTAATCTCCTCGTCTTACAAGGATTTTCATAAGAAGCATAGTTATTACGAATAAAGCGATAATTTTTACGGGGAGGAAAAGCTCCGCACCCTCTCTTTCGGGAGAGAAGCCTAAAAGGATGCCGAAAACGGGGGAGATATCTACGAAAAGAAGAATTGCTCCGAGAACGAGAACGGCAGGTATATAATAAACAGTCGGTTCAGCGAAAAATATAAAATATACGGGAATAAGAATAAGCAATCTAAGGTCAAAGCAGGACGCTAAGAGAATTACCGAGAGAAAACGTATAAGACGCTTTTCCGAGGCATATCTGAAAGCGAAAGCGGCAATAACCATTCCCATAAAAAGAGTAAAATCCATAAAATACATAAGCCAGAAGCCCGACAGCGTTGCTGCAACGGCAGAAGAGGCGGTATAGAAGCAGTATTTATAGATATAAAGCATTAATCCCGATACGGCAATAAACGCCCAGATTACTGTTATTATACGATAGTCCCCGAAAATAAGCATAAGGAGCTTCGACGCATATACATAAGCAGGGGAAAGCATCCAGCTGTCAGCAGACATATCCGTATTATAGGTCGTAACCGCAAAGAATGTATCAGAATAGAAGAAAGCGGAGGAGAGAAAGAAGATTACCGAACAGTAGAGAGTACAGAGGCCTTTTTTCTTTATAAAAATTCCGCCCGCAAGGATAAGGGGAAGGAGAAGAAAAAGTATATCCATAGCCTTATTCCTCGTCGTCTTCGTCCTCTTCGGTATTAAGAACCGTACGGTAATCGGCGGCTTCGTCCTTAAGACCTGTACAATGGGTCTTTATTGCACCGATAAGGTTCGTTTTACCGAGAGATATTGACATAAGTGCGTTTTTTACGTCGGTATGGGTTGTTTTGTTCTCACGTATCACAAGGACAAGCCCGGCGGTATAGCCGTTGAATAAAAGGGCGTCGTTTGCGACACAGAGAGGGGGCGTATCTATTACTATACAGTCATAATACTTATAAAGAAGCCTTATGAGCCGTTCCATATTCGCTCCGCCCAGAATATCGGCAGGGTTATCGGGAACGGGACCCGACGGCATAACGTGGAAATCACGGAAGACCTCGGGACAGATAGCACTATAGATGTCGCTTGTGCCTGTAAGAGCAGTACTAAGTCCGAAATGGTTCTTTAATCTGAAGAGATTATGAACCGAGGGACGCCGTAAATCAGCGTCAATAAGAAGTACTCGTTTTCCGAGCATACTCATTGTAATTGCGAGATTAGAGGAGGTTGTTGTTTTACCCTCGTTTTTTCTCTGGCTCGTTACGGCAATACAGGGAAATCCCTTTTCCGTCATAACGGAAAGAATATTTGTACGGATTTTTTTATATGCGTCGGAAATAATAAGGGGGGTATTTTCGTTAAGGATAAACTGCCGTGTAACAATATCGGCTTCAGTACCGTAATAATATGACAAGGCGGTTACTCCTTTCTTATATTTTTTCTGACTTATGCACATAATACATCCATCATATATTCTATATTATTATATCTTATTTAAAGCCATTTGTCAATATTTTTCAGCAATAAATGTTCATATTTTTGTTAACAATGAATAGAAAGAAAAACAAAGAAGCGGCTGAACTTAATTTCAATCATTTTTTGAGTGCATATTTATTTACAAAATGTAGAATTTCATAAAATTATGTCGGAATGTAAAACACAGATAACAGGAGAAAAAATGAAAAGAAACGTAAAATCACTGTTTATAGGCGGAATAAGCGGAATACTGAACGGGCTTTTCGGCTCGGGCGGAGGAATTGCGGCGGTACCGCTTCTCGAAAGCACAGGCATTGAACCAAAGAAAAGTCACGCTACCTCTGTTGCACTTATATTCTGCCTTAGTATAGCGGCAACCATAGGCTACTATATCGGCGGAAACCTTAATTTCAGAGCCGCTCTTTCCTATATTCCATCGGGGCTTTTAGGAGCGGCAGTCGGTGCGACCCTGCTCAAAAAGGCAGACAACGGGATTTTAAGACGGATATTCGGGGGAGTTATGATAATTTCGGGGATAAGGATGATTTTACGATGAATATACTTATCGGTTTTCTTACAGGCATTGCGGCGTCTATGGGGCTAGGCGGCGGTTTTATCCTTATTATCGCCCTAACGCTTTTTAAGTCTATGCCCCAGGCCGAAGCACAGGGCGTTAATCTTCTCTTTTTTCTCCCCATAGCCGTTTTTTCCGTTATTATTCACGCAAAAAACAAGCTTATAGAATGGAAGATACTGCCCTTTGCAATTATATCGGGAATTATCGGAGCGGCAATAGGAAGCGGGCTTTCCTTTGTTTTGACCGATGATATTTTAGGGAAGCTTTTCGGCGGTCTTATAATCATAGTCGGCTTAAAGGAGATTTTTACGGGAAACAGGGAAAAACAGCGGTTTAAAGTTATGTAAACGAATACCCGCCTTTAAAATAAGGTTTTTGACGATAGATAGAGCGAAAAATAACCTATAAATCATATTAATACAGTAATATGTAATTGTTAATATTTACCAAATTATTTAAAAATATGCTTTTGCCTATTGCATTTTTTCAACAATAATGTTATAATACTTGTAAAGGAATAAGAATTCCTTTAATTAATATTTATGATTGTCTAAAAATTAACAAAATGTACTGCTTTGCGTTATGCGAGGGTACAGGAATGTTAAAATAAAGGAAAGGTGGTAACCGTTATGAAAGAAAAATTTTGTGAATTATTGTTTGCTTTTGACTGCGGAGGTGTTGCGGAAGAGCATAAGGAACAGGCTTTAAACGCTTTTAAGTCTTTCGTTGCTTCACAGAAGAAAGTTGACGGAGAGGCAAACGTAACAGGAATTTCTTTCCACAATGATATTTCTGTTATCTTCGACAATAAGCCCATTAAAAAGATTACCGCTAAGGATTATAAATTCTTTGAAAGTAACGGACGCGGCGAATGCCGTTTCTATGACGCTCTCGCTAAGCTTATGGATGATACAGGAAAGCGTTTAAGCGAAACTCCCGAGGAGGAAAGACCCTCTAAGGTTATCGTATGTATTACCGTTTTCGGCAGAGATAACGCCAGCAAGAAATATACACATGACAGAATAAAAGAAATGATCGCTCTCCAGAGAGATGTTTACAAGTGGAAGTTTATCCTCGCTACCGACTACACAATCAATATGGAAAAGCTCGGTATCGACCCCGACGATACTATCGTTATCAAGAGAGACGACGTCGATATGTTCAAGCCTACATATAAGGAAATCAACGAAATGATTACCGCTGAGAGAGCAAAGCTTTAGTAAAACGAAAACAGCACCCGTGAGGATGCTGTTTTTTTGATGAAGAGATTGTTGACATTTATAGGTAGTTGTTATATAATCATATTAATAAAAATCGAAAGCAGGGATAGACAGTGAAAAATAAATTAATCAAATCTTTAATTGCTCTTTTCTTGGCTCTTAGCATTACTGCCTGCAGTGTTGCTCCGAGTGAAGATGAAGACCACGACAGCATTGTTGAAGACGAAGATGAAGACCGTGATGAAAAAGATGAAGAAGACGATGACAGTGATGAAAAGGAAGAAGCAGAAGAAGAAGAAGAAAATAAAGTCGAACCTATTTCTCCTGATGAAGCTAAAAGCATGCTTTTAGCTTACTGGAACGAAGGTGTTGAGCCAGATATGGAAAAGCTCAGAACAGCAGATTTTCTTTTGCTTGAGGATTGTGATATTACAGATATATCAATTCTTTCCGAACTTACTAATCTCGAACATCTTGAACTGCAAAAAAATAGCATTTCTGATATTGCTCCGCTAAAAAATCTTAAAAAGCTTAGATTTTTAGCTTTAGGAGAGAACAAAATAAGTGATATATCTCCTCTTGAAGAGCTTACAAATCTTACGGAGTTACGGCTTTGGAATAATTCAATTACAGATATATCGCCGTTAAAAGACCTTACAGACTTAAAATTTTTATATCTTGATGTAAACGAAATTGAAGACATTTCACCTTTAAAAAATCTAAAAAAACTTAATGCTTTATCGGTTAGCGAAAACAGCATTTCAGATATTTCCGTTCTGTCTGAATTAACAGAACTTACCGAGTTATGTTTAAGCAAGAATTTTCTCGTTCAGGATATATCTCCGTTAAAAAACCTTACTAAGCTTACTGATTTACAGCTTGAAGAGAATGGTGTAACTGATATAACGCCTATTGGAAATCTTGTTAATCTTGAATGTTTAAATATAGCTAATAATTACAACTGGGCTCCATCAAAAATCGAGGAAAATGTTGTAAAACAGATATCGTTTACGGATATTTCCCCACTTAGCAATCTTACTAATTTAACCGAATTAAATTTAGAAAACAATCAAGTCACTGATATTACGCCTCTTAAAAATCTTGAAAAGCTTTCTGCTCTTGACTTGTCCTTTAATTTAGGATATGATGAAAACGAACAGGAAGTATATTTAGATATTTCTCCTATTTCGGAATTTGAAAGCCTTACTTCTCTTGATTTATCCGATTGTTATTTAACAGATGTATCACCGCTAAGTACTCTTACAAATCTTGAAACGCTCAATTTAACTTCAAACCAAAGTGTTACCGACCTTTCTCCTTTAAGCGGACTTTATAATCTCAGAAATCTTAATTTAAGCAGAAACAATATTTCTGATATTTCGCCTTTAGGAAGTCTTTGGCTTGAAACTCTTGATTTAGAAAGCTGTGGAAAAATAACTGATATTTCTGTTCTCGAGAACATTAGTTGCCTTAAGGAGTTAAAAATAAACTTTAGGGAAGTTCAAGATATTTCTGCGTTACAGTATCTTACAGACCTTAGAAAGTTGGATATTACTTATGTTTCTAAGAAAAATGAGGATGTAGAACTGAATTATTCTGCTATAGAAAATCTTACCAATATTGAGCATTTGAAGTTGTCGGGCAACGAATTTAATGATATTTCATTTATTGAAAATTTATCTAATCTTACAGTTCTAGTTGTACATTGTAATAATGTTCAATCAATTCCTTTGCTGAAAAATTTAACAACACTTAGTGAGTTGGATTTAAGTTGCAACTCATTAAAGGATCTTTCTTGCATATCTGACCTTGAAAATCTTTCGCTTTTAACTATACGCGGTGAAAATATCCAATCAATTCCGTCCTTGAAAAAAATGACAAAGCTTAAGGAAATACGAATTTCAGGTTGTGATAATCTAGTTGATATTTCTAGCATTTCGGAAGCAGTAAATCTTGAAAAACTCACTATGTATGAAAACGAAAATCTTTCTGATATTTCTTTATTGTCGGAACTTAGCGGATTAAGATATTTACATATTGACAGAAACAATATTTCGGATATCTCTGCTTTGTCGGGAATTTCAACTCTTGAAGAATTAGATTTATCACAGAATAGTATTACTGATGTTACGCCTTTATTGAATATTGTTAATCTTAAAAGTCTTAATTTATCAGATAACAAAATTTCCGATGTATCATCGTTATCGAGACTTAATAATCTTGAATACCTTAACCTTACAAATAATGATATTAAGACATCTTATGTTGAATCTTTGCGTTCCTCACTTCCGAATTGTACAATCGTAGATTAAAAATGATACTCAAGGTATTGTTACACTAAAAGTATTATGAGTATTAACGAGGGAAACCCTTTTGTAAAAGGGCTTTCCCTCGAGCTCCCTTCCGAAAACTTTCAGTTTAAATTCAAGACCCATAGGGTAATTACCCTATGGGTCTTAAATTTATATTAAAAGTCTTTGGAAGAGGGTTCGGGAGAAAGCCTTTCTACAGAAAGGTTTCTCCCGTTAGTACCCGTAATACTTCTTAATCCTTATGCACTGTGCCGTTGTTTAATGATTTTATGTTTATGACGGCTTTTGTTAGTATTCTTGAGATTTCTGCCTTATGCTGTGCAATAAGCAGATTTACACGGTATGCGTCATTTTTGTGCCTTACCTCGACGGTAACGGCAGGGGCTTTTTTAAGGACCTCGGCAGTTACGGCGGCTATACACTTGGGGCAGGTACAGCAGTTAAAACGCTCCATAACCTGTCCTATCTGCTCGTTAATAAGAAGAAAGGTAACATTTACTATCTGGTACCCGGGGGTAGTCTTTATAAAGACTTCGGGGATATCGTCCTCCTCGGGAACGCGTATAAGAGGGTTTGAGGGGGCATTAAACTCATCGCTGTAAAAGCTTTTCTCTTTCTTCTCGCTGTTTACAAGGCTCAGTATCTTGTTAGTCTTTGTCGTTCTCATTCTTCATCGGGTCTCCGGTATTTTCTCGGTCTTCCTCTGCCTAATTTCTTTTCTGTACGCTTAGGCTTCTCTATACCAAGAACCTCATAGGTAAGATCCATATATTCCTTTGCAGCCTTAGAGCGGGGAGCGTACTCGTGAATCGTCTTAGCGTGGGCAGGGGCTTCGGCGATTATAACGCTTCCCGAAATCTTCTGCTGGAAAACGTCTGTGTCGAGCTGTTCGGCAATTATGTTGGCAAGCTCCTCGACTTCCTTCGTAAGAATAAGTCGGGGGTTGTACTTGTTTAAGAGAATGCCCCTTATTTCGAGGGTCTTATTGTAGTATTTCTTTACCGCAAAGATAGTTTCCTTAAGCTGTGCGATACCCTGGAGGGAGAGAATTTCCGCTACCATAGGTATAATAAGGAAATTAGAGGCGGTATATGCGTTTATTGTAAGAATCGAAAGGGCGGGGGGAGTATCTATAAGAACATAGTCATACTGGTCGGAAATAGTTGCGAGATGTTCTCTTAAGATATATTCACGGCCTACGGAGGTAAGCTCAAGCTCTACGCCCGAAAGGAGAATATTTGCCGCAATTACATCACAGCAGCTGCAGTGCTGGACGGTGTCATATATGTCGGCATTGCCCTTAAATACATCGTATATCGTATAGCTGTTGTCGGAATCGGCACCGAGGCTGAAGCTGAAGTTACCCTGTGGGTCGAGGTCGATAGCGAGTACTTTTTTTCCGAGAGCAGAAAGACAGCCGCAAAGAGCAGAACAGGTCGTTGTTTTTCCGACGCCGCCTTTCTGGTTGGTGACAGCAATAATTTTAGCCATAACTAATCCTTTCTTCGTTATATTTCACCTATCATAAGTCAGCAGGAATTTTTCTTCATCAAATTCAATACGGTAGGATGAGGGAGTAATATTATATTTAAGGAAGTTGATAACAGGGCCGTGTGCTCTTATAAGCACAAGGGAGTTTTCCATATCGAGAAGGTCCATAAGCTCAGTATTAAGATAAAGGTCCGCATTATCAAGCATTATCACAACAGCTTTACGGTTCTTTATCAGTATATTCTTCACTTCATCGGTACTGCTTTCGTCTATTTTACAGAAGCTTATGCCGTTTTCGAGACAATAATGGGCAATAAGAGAGAAGAGAAAGCTTATACCTGTACCAGAAGGGGAGAAGAAAACTGTGTTCGTTGGGATATTAATATCAACCTTAAAGCCGTTTATTTCTTTTTTAAAATCGAGACATCTCATTTTTTCGTCCTCAGAAAGCCTTGTCCCATAAATACGGGATAAAATCAAGCAAAGTTGTAAAACGGATACCGTTACAGAGTATATCACATTCGTTTATTCCGCATCTCTTAAAGGGAGATTTCGGGTCGAAAACTATATTCCCTTCGGTAAGAAAGGGGATAAAGGAGGTTACGGGTTCGGGACAGGCACGGGTACAGAATATCTTTTCGGGATGCTGTTTTATATTAAGAACGGTTTTCGCTCCTGTTGATAATCTGTCCTTATGAAGAGTGCCCATAAGTCTGCTGTTTCGTCCGAGAAACTCGAAGCTGCTTACTCTTTCGGCAAGGTCAAGCTCCTTAAGCACCTTCGCCGTAAATTCGTCGTCGGGCAGGCAGGTATTCAAGGAAAAGAATGCGTTATTCTTCAGAATCAGTTCCGAACCTTCGGGAATATCTTTTTCTGACAGATATATATTGAGACTCATATTATACCTTTTTCAAGCAAAATAAATTTCGCCGCCGCACTATATGCACGGCGGCGGCTTTCGTTTTTATTAAAGAGTATGTGCACCCTGTGTTGTTTCTTCGTCGGAAGGATCATAGATATGGTAGTTAGCCTTACCGTTCTTCTTAACGAAGTACATAGCTGTATCGGAGCAAGCAATAAGGGTTCTTCCGTCTGTACCGTGTTCGGGAGAAACGGCGATACCGATACTTGCCTTGATATTAAGGGTTGCATCAGCAGAGGTTGAATAGTAACCGCTGTAAAGGTCGTCGATGATGTCCATGGAGAGAACTTCGAGGTTTTCAATCATCTTAGGATCGGAGATACAAAGTACGAATTCGTCACCGCCGAAACGTCCTGCAAAGCCTGTTTCACCGGTCTTGCTCTTAATAACGTCAGCAACATACTTGATAACTTCGTCACCGACAGCGTGGCTGTAACGGTCGTTGATGAACTTAAAGTCATCGACGTCGAGGAAGAGAGCGGCAACCTTCTGGTTAGCCTTTCTTTCAAGCTCAGCCTGGAATTCACGTTCGAATGTATTTCTGTTATAAAGCTGTGAAAGGAAGTCGTAGCTTGCACGTTCAGCGAGCTTAAGAGTAGCGTTCTTTTCGCTTGTGATGTCTGTTAATACGCCGATTACACGGAGAATTTCGCCGAGACGGTCAGTAATACAGTGTACCTTCATAGCTACCCAGAGTTCTGCACCGTTGACGTCCTTGATCTTAAATTCGCCGCCTACGTCGTCCTTGGACTTAAGAAGCTGGTTGATATTTCTCTTATAGTTTTCGAGGTCGTCCTCATCCATAAGGGAGTCGATAAACTTACCGTTGTTAACTGTAGCACCGGAAACGTTGATGCCGATTTTTTCCTTGAAGTTGTCGGAAACGAACATTGATTCCTTTGCGAAATCGTATTCGAAAAGCATATTATCGGAAAGCTCGGATACTGTCTTATGTAATTCATCGCTTAAGATAGCGTCGTCCATAAGGTCGTTAAAGGTCTTGCCGATCTTAGCAAATTCCTTGCTCATATCCTTTGTATCGATACGTTCTTCGTGGTTACCGGAGTTGATGTTCTTCATAGTCTTGATCATATCGAGCATCGGGTTGATGATCTTACGTGTCATAATGATCATAACGAGAGTACAGATAAGAGCAAGAGCGAGGAGGATTATAAGACCTACAATAAATACGAGGATAACATTTTCGCCCGAGCGGGAGGAATCGTATAAGGAGAGCCACACCCAGTCGCTTCCTGCTATTTTACCGTAAGCACCGAGGAAGTTCTTGTCGTCGAGTTCGATGTAGTCCTTGGAGATATTCTCGGTAATCATACCGGGAACCTTATCCTTAACGGTCTTGAGCTGTTCAGCGGAAGCAAGGTCGCCTGTGCCGCCGTTGCCGATAATCTTTACGCCGTCAGTTACAGCGAGCATACCGCCGTTTATGTACTTACAGCTTGTGATGTATTCCTGGAGACCTGTAAGGTCGATTACACAGGATACATATCCTTCTTCGCCTGCTGTCTTTGCTGTTGCGATATAGAGATCCTTGCCGTATTCGGCGTTATTTTGGTAAATATCGGAGATAAATGCGTTTTCTCTTGATTCCCATTCTTCTTCAAAAGCGAAGAAATGAGTGCCTGCTGTTGTGCCGAGGCTGTCGCTTATAACATCACCGCTGCTGTTTAAAAATACAACGTCGAGGATACCTGTATGAGTTTCCATATAGGTTTTTCTGATGCTGTCGAGATCGGATTTCACAGAATTGCGGTCGCTTACTGCTTTATCAGCCACAGGGGAAGCAGCAATTGCTTTTGTATCGCTTAAGTAGCTGTCGAGCAGGTTGTTTACACCTGCACTTGCGGCATAGCCCGCAACACCTGTTTCTGAAGCAATCATATCAGAGGAGAAGCCGAAAATATTCACTGCCGAAACAAGCATAAGAATAATTAGCGGAAGAACCGTAACTCCTATTAAGATTACTCGCAGAGCTGTTTTAACCTTAATGTTCATATTAAGACCATTCCTTTCCCGACGGACGTTCCGTCGGATGTATTTATTTTATTTATAGGCAGAAATATCTGTCATAAGAAGCCTTTCGGCTTCGGATTTACTCGCTGTCAGGGCCTTTTACCCTTAACATAGCTTCTTTCATAAGTTCGTCCTTTTCGAGCTGTTCGATACGCTTCTTAAGCTGGACGTTGTAAACGAACTGGGCGAAAAGCTCTTCCTGGGAGGGGTCGGTATTTACAAACTGGCAGCCGTAGCCTTCGATTTCGCCTTCGTGGTTACGCTGGATGCGGAGCACCTTTGCCATTATATTTACCCATTCGCCCTCTATGCGGAAATTAACTA
The DNA here is from genome assembly GCA_017624025.1 of Ruminiclostridium sp. Taxonomy (GTDB): domain Bacteria; phylum Bacillota; class Clostridia; order Oscillospirales; family Ruminococcaceae; genus Ruminiclostridium_E. The sequence continues at coordinate 18,932 of JAGANY010000032.1, forward strand.
TAAGAACATCGCCGGGGGAGAATTTCTGTTCGTCGGCACGGAAAAGGAAGATTCCGCCGATACTTATGTTCTTTATTACAGCAGATACAGGCTGTTCGAAATCGATAATATCTTCGCCGCGCATATAGCCGAGTACGCTGCATTCGATATCGGATTCGACCTTAAAATATCTTCTCCGCTCCTCCATAAGAGTTCCGTAGTCGCTTCTGAGCTGGACATTGAGCTGGTCGGGGAGGGACATACGTACCGCCGCCGCATAACGGATACGGTCGCCGTTTTTCATATATGTAACGACGTAAAGGCTTTTATCAAGCTCAAATTCGGGAAGGTCACGGCCTTTTATGATGATGATATTACGCATAGGCATATCATCGGCGAAGACCTTCGGAAAGGAGAAGTCGTCCTTTTCGGCAACCACAAGCTTTCGTCCTGTAGGCGAGGTAACTTCGATCTTTATGATTTTTCTTTTGTCGAGCATCGGTTTCCCCGTCCCTTCAGCAGAATATGTCCTGCCTTCGAGAATAATGCAGGATTAATAAAGCCTTTATCCGAAAAAACACATAGCTGTATCAAAACAGATAATTGCTCATTAATAATTATACATTAAAATGCACAAAAAAGTCAATACCGATAAGCAAAATTTTTTCGCCGAATGTTAAAAAACAGCAGTAAGAACATAAGAATTGGCATACTGCACAAAAATTTGGTTCTCCTTATAGGCTTTGAGCAGGGTCGGTTTATGCACTTTCACGAAGAAAAGCGAAAGTTGTAAAAAAATGACCTGTCGGCTGTACATTTTCTTATTAATATGGTATAATAGTCATATATATGTTAAGAGAGGAGGCGGAAAAACCTTTGAAGAACTTTTTTCATTACTCGCCCGTAAAAACAAAAACAGTTATGGGGAGAATTATTCTTTTTACGGCGATAGTATGTGCGGAGCTTTCCATAGCTACCTTTTTCGTACTTATCCTTAATTTCTTTACCGCAAGGGATGACCGCCTTATCCTACGGATGCTTATGATTATTTCGGTACTTATCTTAAGCGGACTTTTCATAAGCTTTATTACCGCACAGCTAAGCCACAGAAAAATAAGACGCAACAGCCGTTTTACATATATCGATATACAGGAAAAGGCGGTTATTTTAAGCCTTTACGGCGGAGAATACCGTACGGGAGGCGAGAGGGTAATCGTAAGAGAGCTTTATCTTATGCCCTTCGAGGAGATAAAGAGTATCGCTTCCGAAAAAAACGGCCAGAGCATAATTGTAAGCGGAAATTTCCGCCATTACTCCATGAACAGCGAGAATTTAGGCTATCATATAAAGGACGGCGAGGTAGTATTTGACCGTCAGTGGCTCAATATAGGCGGTTTCGAAAAGGTTGGTACTGTACGTATTCCGCATCTTTTCGGAAATCCGAAAAGGGTTTCGGCTTCTCTTACAGAGGGAAAGAAGCATTATCTCGAAATTCCGAAGCCGAAGCCTTATGTCTTTAAGGAGGCGGATTTTATCCGAAGAAGAGCAAAACCCCGTACCTTACCCGACGAGCTTATATACAACAGGAAATGGTAATTTGTAAAAACGTACCCCTTTACTTTCCGTAATAATTTTTTCCAGAATTTACATTGAATTTTTTTGGCTTTTTTTGAAAAAAATTAAGAAAAAACCTTGAAAATACTTGTAAAATGGTGTATAATACTATACGTATAATTTAATGTGAGTTTCTATGTCTATACAAAATGAAAGGAATGGTTCTTTATGGCATTGTTTGACTATACCTCTTTCCGTATTATGGAACAGGGCATAAGCCTTTTAAGCCAACAGCAGAACATTATCGCTCATAATATCGCTAACCAGGATACACCCGATTATAAATGCAAATATCTTTATTTTGCAGGGGTGCTTAAGGAGCAGATGGATAAGAACGGCGAGGCTACGGGCAAGAAGAGAATCGAACTCGAATCGACTATTTATGTTGATGACAACACCAAGGACCAGCCCGACGGAAACAATGTTGACGCCGATACACAGCAGGCTCTTTTCGCTAAAAACGCTATCCAGTACGAAGCAATCATCAACCAGATGAACGCTGAGTTCAATATGATGCGTGTGGCTATGAGAAGAACCTGATTAAAGGATTAATTTTTTGAAAGGAAAGCATTATGGCTTTTTTAAGTAACCTCGATGTAGCACTTTCGGGTATGATTGCACAGAGAACCCGTGCAGATGTTATTGCCCAGAACGTTGCAAACGCTGAGACAACGAGAACCGCCGAGGGCGGACCTTACATAAGACAATGCGTCGTATTTACCGAAAACGAGACAAGGGTAAACGACCGTAAGAGCGTTATCGAATTCCGCTCTATGGTTGCGGAGCATCTCAACGAGCTCAAGGGACTTGCCGGAAAGGGTACGACGGACAAGGGCGAGGGCGTTTTACTTACCGAAATCGTAGAAGACCCCACTCCTCCTACTCCTGTATATGACCCCTCACACCCCGACGCTGATGAGGACGGCTACTACTATCTCCCCAACGTTGACGTAGCGGAGGAACAGATAGATATGCTTGCCGCAACACAGTCATATACCGCAAACCTTACAATCTTCAACAGCCTTAAAACCTTAGCACAGAAGGCACTTACAATAGGACAGTAAAGCGAAGAACTAAGGGTGAAGAGTTAAGAGCTTAGGAGTCAGCTTCGCTGACAGATTTAAATAAAGATTGAAAGTTATTTTTAAATCTGTCTGCCGAAGGCAGACACCACAACTATTCACTATTCACTATTCGCTCTTCACTAATAAAAAGGAGTATCTATGTATATTGTACCTCTTACTTCAAATATAACTCCTCTCGAGCCGATTCAGAAGCTTAGTACCGCTTCCGAAGCAGTAAAGCCCGAGGAGGAAAAGGACGAGCCTACATTTCTTGACGCTATGAAGGCTCTCTGGGACAACGCCGCTGAGGCACAGGCAGTCAAAAACCAGGATATGATTAATCTTATGCTCGGAGATACGGACAGTATCGAGCAGATGCAGATAAATTTATCAAAGGCACAGCTTGCGACAGAGCTTCTCGTTAACGTTAAGAATGCCGCGGTTGACGCTTATAATGAAATTATGCGAATGAGTATCTAAAATCGGGTAGGAAGAGCCGGAATTGCAGAAAATCTGCAATCCTGCCTGTTCTTTATCCGTAATTGAAATTGGAGCGATTGATTAAATGGATAAATTTAAGGAAGCATTCGGTAAATTTCGTGAAACAGTAAAAACGAAATGGACCGATATGGGCAAAAAGGGACATATAGTGTTCTTCTCCGTTCTCGGGGTTGTCGTTATTTCGGCAGTAATCGCTATCATCCTTGCCACAAGAACCGAATATGCTGTTTTATATACAGGTACAAGTGCCGAGGAAAGAGCCGAGGTACTTTCTATCGTAAGCAATGACCTTGGTGCTACAGAGGTTACTGTAGGTGAAAACGGCGATATTCTCGTACCGAAGGACGAGGTTGAACAGCTGAGAATGCAGCTCAGTATGCAGGGCTACCCGAAATCGACCTTTAACTACAATATCTGGGACGACGGCATAGATATGTTCTCTACCGAGTCCGACAAGAGAATAAAGCAGATTCAGCAGCTGCAGGAAAATTTACGTGCTACTCTCGGAATGATAAGCGGAGTAGATTCAGCAATAGCTATACTTAACGTTCCCGACGCTGATGAATACGTAATCGGAAGCATGAATAAAAAGGAAACAAGTGCTTCTATCGTTCTCCAGCTTGAAAAGGAGCTTTCCAACGAAACTATAAAGGGTATCTATAACCTCGTAAGAACCGCTGTTCCCGATATTGAGGAAGAAAACATAACTGTTACGGACGGAGCAGGAAATCTTCTTTCCTACGAGGATATGCCCGTTCTTAACGAAGTAGATAATGACGAAGAAATAGACCTTTATTATAAGCGTCTCGACGTTCAGAATTCAATTACCGCTATCCTTAAGGATAAGCTCGAGGAAATCTTCGACGGTATCTTCTCCGATTTCCGTGTGGGCGTTGATGTACAGCTTAATTATGACAGCGAAGTAAAGCAGTCAACCGAATATACTCCCTCTGTTGACGAAGAGGGTAACAGAGGCGGTATGGTCTCCGACGAAAACTATGTTTCCGCCGGCGGCGGTAATGCTGCCGAGGGCGGTCTCGTAGGTACTACTGTTGACGCCGATATTTCTCCCGACTATCCTACTCTTGAGGTCGGCGAGGGCGACGAATTCTATTACGAATGGCAGAAGCAGATCAACTACCTCGTAAACGAAGAAATTACACAGGTAGAAAAGGAAGGCTACAGCTACGACAATATTTCCGCAACGGTTGTTGTTGACGCTACAGGTCTTTCACAGGCAGAAATCGAAGAATGGCAGGGCGTAATCGCCAACGCTATCGGTGCGGATTTTTCCAGAGTTACCTTTAAGGCTTATCCCTTTATGCTCGACAGAACACAGGGTACAGGCGGAGCTTCCGGCGACGGCGGTACTGTTGTTGTACAGGGCGAAAGAAGCTTACTTATATTTGCTATTATTGCTCTTGGCGTAATTCTTGTTATACTTCTTATAATCGCACTCGTAACCTCGGGTTCGAGCAAGAAGCGTGCTAAGGCAAGACGGGAGGGTGCTATGGCAGCTACTCTTACTCCGGGTCTCGCTCCCAGCGATTATCCAGACGGACAGGAAGAAGCACAGCGTCGTATCTATGATGACGCTATGGCTGACCTCGACATCAGGAGCCTTACCGAACCCGGCGAGGAAACAAGAGAGGATCTTCTCAAGAAGGAAATCAGAGAGTTCTCGAAGGCAAATCCCGAAATCGTTGCACAGCTTATCCGTACCTGGATGAGAAGCGACGAATAACCTATGGAAACTATTTAAAGGAGGCAGATAAAAATGGCAGATTCACCGAATCCCGCAAGTGCAACCACGATGCAGAAGGCTGCTATGGTTATTTCTGCTCTTGGTACAGAAAACGCTTCCCAGGTATTCAAGTACTTTACCGATGATGAAATAGAAAAAATGACCTTAGAGGTCGCAAAAATGGATTACTGGCCTATGGAAGTTGTGGATGAGGTTCTTAACGATTTCTATGAGATATGCCTTACCCAGAAGGTTATTTCCGAGGGCGGTATCGAATATGCAAGAGAGATTCTCGAAAAGGCTTTCGGCCCCCAGCAGGCTTCGGCTCTTTTCGATAAAATCACAAAACAGCTCAAAACGAAGGCTTTTGCTTTCGTAAGAAGAGCAGACTATAAAAACCTTTTAGCTATCGTTCAGAACGAACACCCCCAGACTATCGCACTTATCCTTTCCTACGCACGAAGCGACCAGGCTTCGGCTATCCTCTCGGAGCTTCCTAAGGAAATCCGTATCGAAGTTGTAGAAAGAATTGCGAAGATGGAATCGGCTTCTCCGGAGGTTATAAAGAGTATCGAGGCGACTCTCGAAAAGAAGTTCGCAAACCTCGTTACTACCGAAAGTATGGAAGTCGGCGGTATCAACTATATTGCCGATGTACTCAATAAGGTTGAACGTTCCACAGAAAAGTATATCTTCGACGAACTCAACCTCAGAGACCCGAAGCTTGCGGAAGAAATCCGTCAGAAGATGTTCGTATTCGAAGATATCGTTCACCTCGACTCTATGTCCATTCAGGCATTTATTCCCCAGGTTGAGCCTAAAGACCTTGCTGTTGCAATCAAGGGCTCTACAGCTGAGGTTGCGGAGGTTATCTACGCAAATATGTCTGCACGTAGTAAGGAATCTACCCAGACCGACGTTGAGTATCTCCACAATGTTCGTATGCGTGACGTTGAAGAAGCACAGCAGAGAATTGTTGCTATCATAAGACGTCTCGAGGACGAAGGAAAGCTTACCATCTCAAAGGGCGGAAGCGACGAAATTATTGCATAATCATAATAAGGGCGGCGGTAATCTCTGTCGCCCGTCTTTATAATAAGGTCGGATTTTCGATAAACTTTACTTTTATGCTGTGCGAAGCGTTCACAGGCTTTGGGGCTTTAACCCCTTGCCCCCGACAACCCTTTTATAAGAAGGCAGGCAACAAGTTGCACCGAAAATTTTTTATTTCGCTTCGCTTGGTATTTTCAAGATGAGAGACTCTTAATTCATAAAAAAGGAGCACTTATGGCAGGTATAATAAAAGGCGGTATGGGTTACGGATATGTTCCGTCCCCTATAGAACAGCCCGTTATGAAAACTATATACGGAAATAAGCTTGTTCAGCAGTCCGAAGAAGAGCTTAAGGCTAAGCAGGAAGCAGAAAAACAGGCTCAGGAGTCTTTACCTGTACAGGAAGAGCAGCCGGAGGAAACCAATGCGGAGGAAATTGCCGAGCCCGAGGACGAGATTGAGTATATCCGCGAGGAAGACGCAAAAATCGAGCGTCAGCAGCTTATTGAGGAATATGAGCAGTTAAGACAGAAGTACGAAAAGCAGTCTGAGGAATATGTTCTTCGTGCGAAGGAAAAGGCTGCCGAAATATACGAAAAGACTAAGGAAATCGCCCACAAGACCGTTGACGAAGCAAGGGAAGAGGGCGAAAGGCTTAAGGAAGAGGCAAGAAACGAGGGCTCAAAAATCGGTTACGATGAGGGCTATAAAAAAGGCTATGACGAGGGGTATGTAAATGCACTCAAAAAGTGTAAGGAGACCCTTCTCGAAATGAAACAGACTATTGAAGAGGTCGGTGCGAGAAAGTCGGAGATTTATCTCGATTATGAGCACGCTCTTTTTGACACGATATTCGAAATTGCACAGAAGGTTACCCTTAACAGCCTTAAACAGAAGGATAAGGCGGTTATAACGAAGATGCTCCGTGAGGCAGGGAAGCGTTTCAGAGGCAGTAAGAATGTTAAGATTACTCTTTCACAGCTTGATATATCCGATGAGGCTGAAATTGATGACGAGCTTCTTAAGGATATTTTCAAGGGCGGTACTGCCGTAGAAATAGAGATACTTAAGGACGCTCCAAGCGGTACTCTTATTATAGATAACGGTGCAGAAATTACTGACGCCGGCGTTCAGACACAGCTTATGATGATTGAACAGCTGGGCAAGGGCAAGTACAGAGACAAGACCCCTGCCGAAATGCTCAGAGAACAGAGAACCGCAAAGAAGGCGGATTCCGCAAAGGCAGAAAGCGAAACAGAGGAAGCAGAAGCTTCCGAGGAAGCTCCCGACATTATGGAGCTTGTAAAGAAAAAGACTGTCCGCCGTAAGAAGACAGAGGTAACCGAAACCGCAACCGACAGTGAGGACGAAAGCTGATGGATTTAATCGGATTTAAAAACGAGCTTGCTTCTTTTGATACCTACCGCTATATGGGAAAAATCGAGAAAATCGTCGGTATGACTATTGAATCCAGCGGTCCCGAATGCAGTATCGGCGATGTCTGCCGTATCTACTCGAAGGATATGAGCGAGTATATTCATGCCGAGGTAGTCGGCTTCCAGTCGGAAAAGGTACTTTTAATGCCCTATACCGATATCGAGGGTATCGGCCCGGGAAGTATTGTTGATAACACAGGCGACAAGCTTCGTGTTAAAACAGGCTCCGCTCTTATCGGACGAATTATTGACGCTATCGGTAATCCCATAGACGGCAAGGGCGAAATTAAATACACAGACAGCGTTTCTATAAGCGGTAACCCCGTAAATCCTCTTACGAGGCCGAAGATTGCCGAGCCTATTGAGCTTGGGGTTAAGGCGATAGACGGACTTCTTACCTTAGGCAAGGGTCAGCGTATCGGTATTTTTGCCGGCTCGGGCGTTGGTAAGAGTACCCTTATGGGTATGATTGCCCGTAAGGTAAAGGCGGATATAAACGTTATCGCTCTCGTTGGCGAACGAGGAAGAGAAGTAAGAGAATTTATTGAAAACGACCTTGGCGAAGAGGGTATGGCTCGTTCGGTAGTTGTTGTTGCGACCTCCGACCAGCCCGCTATGATGAGAGAAAAATGCCCTATGACAGCAACAGCTATTGCTGAATATTTTATGAGCCAGGGTAAAGACGTTCTTATAATGATGGATAACCTTACCCGTTTCGCTATGGCGAAGCGAGAGGTCGGACTTTCCGTAGGCGAACCGCCTATTGCGAGAGGCTATACCCCGTCTATTTATTCAGCTATGCCGAAGCTTCTCGAACGTGCAGGCTGTTTCGAGAAGGGCAGTATTACAGGAATTTATGCGGTTCTCGTTGAGGGCGATGACACCAACGAGCCTATTGCCGATACGGTACGAGGTATTATTGACGGTCATATCGTTCTCTCACGTAAAATCGCCGCACAGAACCACTATCCCGCTATCGATATTCTTTCAAGCGTATCCCGACTTATGGCCCTTATCTGTGATAAGGACCACAAGGACGACGCGGCAAAGCTGAGAAATCTGCTTGCTCTTTATAATTCGAACCTTGACCTTATTTCTATCGGTGCCTATAAGACGGGCACAAACCCGAAGCTTGACGAAGCTATAGCGAAAATCGATAAGATAAACGGCTTTTTACAGCAAGGCACACAGGAAAGCTTTGAGCTTGATGAGACTATAAGACTGCTTAAGGAAGCGGTGTCGTAGGGATGAAATAAATCCTTGCGGATTTATGAAATATCCTTCGGATATGAAATTTGCCTTACGGCAAATGAAATATGCTTCGCATATTGTGGTGTCAGCTTCGCTGACGAATTTAAATAATCGCCGTAGGCGATACCGTAACGTGCCGTAGGCACATTTCATATTTGCGAAGCAAATATTTCATTTGCAACGCAAATTTCACACGGCGAAGCCGTATTTCATTAAAACAAGGGGGCTGTTTATTGAAAAAGTTTGTTTTTACTCTTGAACGATTAAAGCAATACCGTGAACAGACTCTTGAGACCGAAAAGGGTACTCTTGCGGAGCTTCGGGGACAGCTTAACCGCTTACAGGCAGAGCTCGAGGATATACTCGAGGAGCTTGCGAGGCTTAACAGAGAACTTGTGGAGAAGTATGAGAAGGGGACAACACCTGTTGATATCTCCGTCCATAAGCGTTATATCTCCGCAAAACAGCAGGAGCTTCACATGAAACGGCATCAGATACTTATGAAGGAACGTGAGATAGAGAATCAGCTGCAGGTTGTTATTGAGGCGACACAGGAGGTCTCAAAACTCGAAAAGCTCGAGGAACAGCAGATCGAAGAATACAAGGCCGCCGAACAAAAAGAAAACGAACTCTTCATAGAGGAATTCGTCTCTAACTCCGACTGGCGTAAGGCTCACAGTGACGAATAACAAAAGCACTGAGGCTGGTGTTCTTATAGAAGTATTTATAGGTATTAACGGGAGAAACCTTTCTGTAGAAAGGCTTTCTCCCGAACCCTCTTCCAAAGACTTTTAATATAAATTTAAGACCCACAGGGTATTACCCTGTGGGTCTTGAATTTAAACTGAAAGTTTTCGGAAGGGAGCTCGAGGGAAAGCCCTTTTACAAAAGGGTTTCCCTCGATAATACTCATAAATGTTTTTACCAGAACACCAACCTCAGTGCTTTTGTTATGCTTCGTTCATAAGCTTTACGAGGATATCCTGGAGGGATGCGTAGTAGAGGGGGAAGAGGGCTTCGACACAACCTAAAATAAACATATTTCTGTTATTTATAGCGGCGAGGTCGTGGCCGTAGGTATAAATCCAGCGGCGGAACCATTCTGTTTCGAAAGCGGGTTCGTTTTTCTTTGTTTTTACGAGCCACGCCATAGATTTAAAGCTTTCTTCGACGATTCCGTCGGGGTTAAGAAAACCGTAGCCCTCGAGGATGTCATAAATCTGCTTAATATGGTTATCCTTAAGGCTCGTTTTTTCGGCGTACCTTTTTATAAAGGGAAGCCTTATAGCGAAGCTGTAGCGGATAATGCCGAGGATTTCACGGAAATGCTCAGTTCCCATTTCACCCATTTTCTTTTCATCGATAACGATTCCGAGATTTTCGAAGCATTCGGGCTTTACTATATTACTAAGACCGATTTTAAAGATATCCTTTACGTTGATGTTATAGAAATCGGAGTCAGCGACAAAATAACAGTACCGAACAGCATTAAAAAGGGATTCGGCTGCAAGGTCAATTATATCGGCACTTTTAGAAATAACCTCATCGGTTGTCAATAAATCCACCTCAATTCAGATTATATACAAGCTTTTCAAAATCCTTTACAGGCATAGGACGGGCGAAATAGAAGCCCTGTGCCATATTACAGCCGAGCTTCGAGAGAAGAGAAGCCTGTTCCTTTGTTTCGATACCCTCGCATATTGTGGAAATATCGAGAGAGGAAGCGAGAGAAACGACACAGGCGATAATCTTGCTCGCACTTTCTTCTTCGTCGGCGTTTTCGGTAAGGAATGAACGGTCGATTTTAAGTACGTCAACAGGTAAGTCCTTAAGCATATTAAGGGAAGAATAGCCTGTTCCGAAGTCGTCGATAGAAACGTGGAAGCCTGCTGATTTTATTTCGGAGAATACATTCATAAGAATGTTGATATTTTCGTATGCGGCACTTTCGGTAATCTCGATTTCAAAATACTTTGTGTCGATATCGTAAGCGTCACAGTAATTCTTAAGAGTTGATACGAAGTCGGGATTCGGGAAATGGAGTCTCGACATATTTACGGATATTATCTTAGGCCGGAGACCCTGGTTTTTCCAGCTCTTCTGGAGCTTACATACCTCTTCGAACATATAGAAGTCGAGCTTTGTTACAAAGCCGTTCTTTTCGAAAATCGGGATAAATTTACCGGGGGAGATTATCTCTCCGTTGTGGTACCAGCGTACGAGGGCTTCCGCTCCGATAACCTCGCCCGTTTCATCGCCGAGGCCGTACTTAGGCTGGAGATAAACGACAAATTCACGTTTTTCGAGAGCGTCCTCCATTATGTTTTCGATATTCTTTTCCTCGCGGATATTTTCCATCATAGACTGGTTAAAGAAAGCAAATCTGCTTTCGCTTAAGCTCTTTATGGAGTTGCGGGCGAGGTTCGCACGGTCAGCCGCCGCACGTATCTTCATATTTGCGTCAGTAATAGGATAGATACCGATAGAAACGGTTATCTTGATTTCAGTAATCTGGTACTCTATGTCGGAAATTATGTGGTTTACGATTTCGGTAACTTCCTTTTCGTTCTTATATTCGACAACCATAAAGAAATGGTCGCCGCCGTTACGGGCGAAGAAATCGTTATCGCCTATATCACGTTCGATAATTTCGGAAATCTTACGTAAAATTTCATTTCCGCCCTCGTAACCGAGAGTATCGTTTACAGTCTTGAACTTATCGATGTCGAGAGCGAGGAAAGCACGCTTTGTACCCGTATCGAGCATAGCCTTATCGTAGTTTTCCATAAAGCTCTTCCAGGAGGAATAGCCCGTGATGTCATCGACATAGTTTATCTTGTTGTTTTCGTCGATAATTCCTTCGGCGGTCTTTCTTACTCGGTGCGTGAAGTAGAACAGGTAACCGGCTAAGATTACAAAAACAGCCGTAAGACCGAATATCATATAATTGAGAGGAGCAGTAATATTGCTGTAGAAATCGATAACTGCCGAACAGGGTACGAGGGAAACCAATGTCCACGCCTGTGTATCGAGGGAGGTCATAGCGAGGATATATTCTTCGTCTTTATATGTAACCTTAAAGGAATCGCTAACGTCATTCTGGCTGAGGTGTGTTCTTATAAGGTTTATGTCGTTTTCATCAGAAAGGACGGTTATAAGGTTATCGCCTGCGGCTATGCCGGAAGCGGTATTGTTGGAGCAGTTTATGATGGTTCCGTCGGTATTCAGTATATATGTAACGCCGGAAACTCCGTAAGCTTTAAAGGAAGCGTTTGCTGCGGCATTGTCCTCAAGCTTTCCTACGAGAGTTCCTATAACGGAGCCACTGGAAGAATGTACAGGGACGCTATATATGTTTGCACCGGGAGCAACATTCATTGAACCGGCAAGAGAAGTGCCGGCATATACACGGGGATTAATACCCATTTCGCCGTTCGTACAGGTTCGTCCGTCATCGTCAACAAAGGCTATATGACAGAAAAAGGAATTATCGGCACAGTATATCAGTTTTTCGGTAATTTCTTCATCGGTCATATTGTCAGCGTCGGAAAAAGCCACAGAATAGCCGTTAAGGGAAGCGATAGCTTCTTTAAAACGCATATCCGTATATAAGGCGACATTATTAGAGAAAGCCTTTACGGAGATAATTTCGTTGGAGATAATATTGAATTTTGCTATTGCGTTATAAGTAAACGTCGCAACTGCTGAAACAATAAGAACGAGGACAGTAAAAGCCATAGTTATAATTGTTCCGACAGTTATTGATTTTTTACTTTGCTGTGTCACCCGAGACACCTCTTTTCTGTTACAACAAGATGTAATTCTATTCCTATTTATAATATATTATACTATTTTTATCTCTTAAATTCAAGGCTTTTTCCTATTATTCGGAAAAATACCAAGAAAAAAATGTCGTGCTTTATGCACTGTGCATAAAGTAATTTAGTCAAATAACATTTCTAAGCACCAAAATTAACAATAAAACAAAAGAAAAGGCAGGTTTTTCAACCTGCCTTTACTATGTGGGGTGGGTAGTGGGAGTCGAACCCACGATCTTCGGGACCACAATCCGACGCTTTAACCAACTAAGCCATACCCACCATAATCTGTTGGCACGCCACACAGGATTCGAACCTGTGACCTACCGCTTAGAAGGCGGTTGCTCTATCCAGCTGAGCTAGTGGCGCACGAAAACAGATAAACGGCTTTTAAAAAGCCGATGGAGCGGGTGATGGGAATCGAACCCACGTGTTCAGCTTGGAAGGCTGACATTCTACCATTGAACTACACCCGCAAAAGTGTGTTTTGAATTAACGCTTTATTATTATATCACTGCTATGAGGTTTTGTCAAGCTTTTTTTGAAATTATTTTTATTTTTTCCGTTTTATTCCTGTTTCGTTCAAAATTTTTCAACTTATATTTTTTAATCTTATGAAAATAATAATAACGGGCTAAAAAAAGAGACGGTTTTTCGTCTGCCCATAATCGAAAGGAAAGATAAAACTATGAAGATTTCAAAAAGAATCACAAGCCTTATTTCCGCTCTTGCGATTTCGGCTATGCTTACCTTCGGTGCTTCTGCACAGGGTATCGTGGGCGATGTTATTGACGGTGCGGAAAATATCGTAGATGACACAGTAGATACCGCCGAGGATATTTTAGGCGGCGAGGACGATACTATCGGCTCAAGCTCCGATATTCCCGACCAGATAGGCGATGATACCGACCCTAACTCCGGCAAGGACGAAAACAGCATTAATGGCCCGGCAACTAATGAAGCTGACCCTAACCCTAATACGGGTATTGGCGTTCCTTTTATGACAGCCGGCCTTGTTGCCGTAAGTGCGGCAGGGGTTGCTTATCTTACAAGAAGACGCAACGAAATTAAAAGCAAGTAAAAAAGCAGCCGCCTTCGGGCGGTTGTTTTTTTTAAGATGAAGAATGAATGATGAAGAATGAAAAATTAAGGAATTGGCTTCGCCAATGGATTTAAATATGATTTTAAAGAATTACCACTTATAAAATCTTTTTAAATTCATCAGTATCGGGCGACCAAAGGTCGCCCCTACGATACATCGAAATTATATTTAAATCCGTCCGCCGTAGGCGGACACCACAACTCTTCATTCTTCACTATTCACTATTCACTAAAAACATGTCTCCCTTTGTCGCGAGTGTGTCATTGAATGTCACATAAAAGAGTGGTATAGTGTAAGCTGTAAGAATTTAAACAGACATTGTTTCCTACGGGAAAACGATGTCTGTTTTGTTTTTACATTTGTTCTCCATAAATTCTTACAGAAAGGAAATCAAAAAAATGGAAGAAATCAATGAACAGACAGAAGCCACTGTCACAGCCGAAGAAGAGGTCTTTACAAAGGCACAGGTCGATGAGCTTATGGAAAAGGAACGAGCAGACTTTGAAATAAAGCTTAAGGAAGCCGAAAAGCTGGCACAGATGGACGCACAGCAGAAGGCGGATTACCGCAAGAAGCAGGCGGAAGACGCTCTCCGTGAAAGAGAGCTTGCGGTTTCAAAGCGTGAGCTTATGGCTGACGCCATTGACAGACTCACAGAATACAAGCTTCCCAAAAGCCTTGTGCATTGTGTGAATCTTACCAGCCCCGAAGAGTACGAAAAGAGCATCGAAGGGCTTAAGTCCGCTTTCAGCGAGGCAGTTACACTGGCTGTAAACGAAAGAATAAGAGGTGCGGCTCCGAAGCTTGCGGTAACAGGCGGTAAGGACGCATTCTTAGACGGACTTTTTGAATAATAACATTCTTAAAAACGAAAGGAAAGAAAAATTATGGCAATCAATTTAGCAGAAAAGTATTCATCCCAGGTTGATGAGGTTATAAGAAAGGGTCTCCTTTCTACAGCAGGCGTAAACAACGAGGTCTCCTTCGGAAACGCACAGACAGTAACAGTATTCTCTATGGATACCGCTCCCCTTAACGACTATAATCCCGAGGGCGGTATGCAGAGATACGGTACTCCCGTTGAGCTTCAGGATACTACACAGGAAATGAAGATGACTCAGCAGAAGGCTTTTACCTTCACAATCGACAAGACCTTTGAGGCAGATTCTCCCGAAGGCGTAAGAAATGCCGGCAAGGCTCTCCAGAGACAGATTGAACAGGTTATTATCCCCGAAATCGACCGTTACCGTTTCGAAAAGCTTTCCGAAAAAGCAGGCACAAAGAACTACGGCACTCTTACAGCGGAAAACGCATATACCTCCTTCGTTACAGCAAACACAGCTATCACAGACGAGGAATTCCCTGTCGAAAACCGTGTTGCATTCTGTTCCAACAGCTTTATCGAGCTTTTAAAGCAGGATACAGTTCATTTCACAAAGGCAACAGAAATTGCACAGGACAGAATCATCTTCAAGGGTATGGTTGGCGACTGTGACGGTGTTGCGGTTATTGCAGTACCCAAGAGACGTCTCCCTGCAGGCGTATCCTTTATCATCACTCATCCTATGTGTGCTCCCGCACCCGTAAAGCTTCAGGAATATAAGATTCACCGTGACCCTCCCGGCATTGCAGGTCACCTTGTTGAAGGTCTTTTATACCACGATATTTTCGTTTTCGACAAGAAGAAAAACGCCGTTTCCGTACAGTACGGAAATCTCGGTTCCGTTTCTCTTGCTATGGAAGCAGGGGAAAGCGGTAAGGGCGTTCTTAAGCTTTCCGGCGATATTACAGGCGGTACTCCCGTTTATAAGGCAGGAAGCTCTGTGACCGCTCCCGCTCTCGGCGACGATATTTCTTCCTGGACAGAAATCCCTGCCGACGGCGTTATTTCCGCAAGCGGAAAGGTATGCGTAGCAATCAGAAATACTGACGGAAAGTGCGTTTCTGTTTCCGAGGTTATTACAGCCGTTACAGGAGCGTAATTTTTTTCAGGCAGACGTTACAGAAATACAATTTTGAGAGGAAATTATAATGGAATATGTAGCTGAAGAATTATTTTTATTACGTCTGCCCGAAGGCACCGACCTTGATGAGTACAAGGTCGGTGCTCTTCTTTTAAGGGCAGAAAACACCATTCTCGATATAATCGGACGAAAGAGACTCCCCGAACAGCTTATTGATGTACAGGTGGAGCTTGCTTTGGTTTATTATAACCGCCTCGGCACAGAGGGAGAGAAAAAGCATTCCGAAGGGGAATTAAGCACCGAATACATAGACGGCATTCCCTCGGATATAGAAAAAAGGCTTAGGAACTACCCTAGAAAGGCAGGTGCTTTGCGTGGGTATGATACAGAACAGGCTTGAGCGTATTGATATATACGGGAGAGAGGAAAAAGAAAGCGGATATATCGGAAAAACCGTAAAGCCGAAGCTTTTAGGCTATGTTTATGCGAATATCCAGCCCTTATCCGAAAAGCTTACGGAGGAGCGAAGCGGTAAGACCTTAAGAAAAAGCGTAAAGCTTATTTTAAGACCTGACGCGGGGGTAAAATGCGGAGATTTCGTTGCAGTTTACAGCAAGAATCCGAACTTCGAAATTACCGAAATAAAGCGTTTCCACGACCATATTTCAGCAACGGCGGTGAACCGATGATAAAATACAGCAGTGAGGCAGTGGAAAGGGCTCTTAAGCTTTCAGCCGAGGAAATTCTCCGTGAAGCGAGGAGACTATGCCCCGTAAGGACAGGAAGACTTAAAAACAGCCTTACAGCAAAAGGCGAGACAGACAGAGGAGAGGTATTTACCGATGTTCCTTACGCTTCTAAGGTCGAATTAGGAACCTCGAGGCAGAAGCCTAATCCATTCCTTTCGGGAGCGGTTACCGCTTCCGCAAGGAAGGTCACAGATATATTCAGAAAGGAATTACTGAAAAAATGATTGATATAAAGCCTTTTATTGCGGAAAAAATAAAGCACCTCGCAAGGACAGAGCTTTCATACAACGAAAATATAACGGCTCTCCCTGTTATCGTTATTTCCGAAACGGAAAATACTGCCGTTATTTTAAGCGAAGGAACCGAAAGGCTTACACGCATAACCCTTCAGCTCGATATTTACGCCGAAGAAGTCGCTGAGACAGAGGCGATTGCGGAAGGAGTAAGCGGTATCCTTACGGAAGCAGGCTTCAGAAGAAGCTTTTCACAGTCCGTTTACAGCGAGGAAGCTATGAGAAAGTGTATGCGGTTTACCTGTTGCATCGACAGGGTTCATAACCGTATAGTTGATTCAGAGGAGGCGTAAGCTTATGGAACTTATTACAAGCGGAACAAAATTCTATCTTAACGGCCAGCATCTTTACGGCCTTAAATCTACTCCCGATATGGGCGGTACAAGAGAAAGAAAACAGGTCACAAATCTTCTCGATACCGCTCACAGATATATCGGCGGTCTTTATAAATATGACGACCTTACCTTCGGCTTTTACTATAACAGCGAAACCGCAAACCCCAACATTTCCGCCGGACAGGTTGCGTCGGCATATAAGGTTGCGAGGGCTATAGAATGCTCGGGGGCGTCGGTTACACAGAAGCTTGAATTTCCCGACGGTACGTATTTTACCTGGACAGGACAGATTTCCACAAAGATAAAGAGTATGAACCCCGACGGAATTATGGAGTTCAGCATCATTTCAATTCCCGACACAAAGCTTATCCATAGCCACGATATAGCTTAAGAAAGGAGCATATATGAGCGGAAATACAAAAAAGATACCTTTTTTTACTTTTGAGGCGGGAGGGAAAAGCTATATGCTCCGTCTTACGGCAGGCTCAGCCGTAAGGCTCGAGGAAAGGCTCGGCTGTTCAATATACGAGGGGCTATCGAAAATGAGCAGTGTTACGGTGGTTATGGAGTTTCTTTATGCACTTATCGAAAGTCTTACCCCCGAAATCACCAAGAACGTGGTCTATCACATTTTTGACGAGTACATAAGCGAGGGCGGAACCTTAAAACAGCTTAACGGAATTATTGCGGAGGCTCTCGACCGTTCGGGTTTTTTCGATACAGGGGACAGCACAGAACCGCCACAGAGCTTGTCCTCGAACTAAGGGCGGAAAGCCTCGCATATATTGATGACAGCCGTTTAAGCTGGGAGCTTACGGCGGAGGAATTAAGGGAAATTATCGGGGTAAGAAGAGCGGAAAAACGAAAACGCCTTGAAGATTGGTACCGCGTCAATGAATTGCTGGCGTTCAATATCGGAGCTCTTTGCAGGACAGCGGTGAATGCACCCCGACAGTTTCCGAAAACAGTTGAGGAAGCGTTTTATTAGATGAAAGATGAAAGATGAAAGATGAAAGATTATGGTGTCAGCTTCGCTGACGGATTTTAAAAATACGGGCGTCTGATAGTCGCCTGCATTGAAATTATATTTAAATCCATTGCCGTAAGGCAATACCGCAATTATTCATCATTCATCCTTAATCATTCATCAGAAAGGTATAAACTATGACAGTAGAACAGTTAAAGGTTATCGTTACGGCTCAGACAGGGGATTTTCAGGCTAAGATAGACGCTGTTAACGAGGCTTTGGAAAGGACGGTAAGCCTAGCGGAAAATGCGTCGGCAGGCATTATCGGAATGGATATTCAGACCTCGGAGAAAAGCGTTCAGGTAAGCCCCGTTTCCGACAGGGAGATAACTCCCGAGGGCGTTACGGGAGCAAGAGCAAGCGTTCTTTCCTTAAGAAGCGGAGAGACCCTTATCGGTGCTGTAAACGGCGATAACGAGAATAAAGGTACGGCTGTTCCTTTCCAGATTTTTACTACCGTCGAGCTTGACGGAGAGAGAGTAGGACAGTCGGTTGAAAGCTATAATGCTTCAAGACAGAGGATTACAAACGGAAGATAGAGGGAGAGAAAATGTATTTTCTTACAATAAACGGGAAGGAGCTTCCCGTACCGAGCTTTTATTCGGTAGATAATAACGATATCGACAGCACCGACAGTGCACGTTCGGATGAAACAGGGCTTATGCACCGACGGAGAGTAAGAAAGGGCGTAAGAACCTGTGAGGTCAAATGGATACTTGACGGTGAAAGTGCCGAGGGGCTTCATACAGACCTTTCGGAGCCCTTGCTTTCGGTAAGTATGCTTGACCCTGCAACCTGTGGTTATGTAAATTGCAGTATGTATGCAAAAAATCTCAGAAGTACCTTCTACCAGCAACAGAGCGGTCTTCCGAGAAAAAGCTGGTGGGAGATAAGCTGTAAGCTTATCGAGTATTAAGGAGGGGAAATATGTATCCCGTAAGCGAAAGCTATAAGAAGGCGATAAAAAAGAATGTCGTAAATGACAGCGTAACAGGTACCGTTACTCTTACGGACGGTACGGTAATAGAGCTTACAGACGAAATAATTATGAAGGGTTCCTTAAGGATAAGCCACGAGCTTTGCCGTGACTATACCATAGGGACTTTTAATTTAGGCACGCTTAAAATAACATTTTTCGACGATAACGCTCTTCTCCGTGATTTTTCGGGGGCAGAGATAAAGATATACTATAATATCGAAACAGAAGAGGGTATCGAAACGATACCTATGGGAATATTCATAGCCGACGGCTCTTCCGTTAAAAGAAAGCGTTCGGCTTTAAGCCTTACGGCTTATGACTATGGTATTCTTTTCGATTGTGCGGTTGATGATGACGTAAGAATTATGACAGGCACAGCGGAGAGCCTTATAAGGACAGCCTGTGCAAGATGCGGAGCAGAGTATGGGGGAATGGACGAGGGGCTTCCTAATACGGGAATTTATATAACGCCCTCTTCGAAGCAGATAGTTTCCTACCGTGATTTAATTCAGTGGTGTGCGGTGATGCTTTGTGGCTATGCGGTTATTGACCGAGAGGGGAAGCTTAAGATAATTTCCGCAAGATACAAGGTTTCCGAAGCGGACAGCTCTGATATTATCATAGACAAGTATCTCGGCTCTTTCGAACGCAACAGTATTTATGTTACAGATACACGCTCCTGGATTGCGAGCATAAGCTCTTACAGCGGAGACAACAGAAAAATATACAAGTCGTCCATAACACAGCCCGACCCACAGGCTGAAAGAGCAATATATTCAATCCCCAAAAACCCCTTGCTTTCGGAAAAGAGCGAAAGCGAATGCGATATGATAAATACACAGTGGCTACGCTTCGTTGACGGCTTCAAGCAGAGAGGAATAAACGCCGAAATCTACGGCGACCCGTCTCTTGACCCCGGGGACGTTATGCGTTGCTACGAGGGAGACATTGACCAGAGACGAAGCATAGTCGGTCTTATAACAGGTATCGAATGGAATTACAGGAATTACCAGAGAATAACTTGTGCCTCGGCACAGCTTTCGGACGGTTTTCCCGAAGAGGAAGCCGAAACGGCAGAAAACGCTTCTCCGAAGCCCGTAAAGGTAACCTCACAGCTTGAAAAGAGAATAGATACGGCAGGCGTAAAATATACTGCAGGCGAAGGTATCGGAATAGTAGGCAACGAAATAAGGCTCGCAAGGGCAACAGGTCACAGCTTAGGCGGAGTTATGGTTTCGGGGGACTATACGAAAACAGGTATCTGGCTCGATACAGGCACATTATCCATAAAACCTGCCTCATCGGGCAATCTCGGGGGCATAAAGCTCGGAGACGGGCTTGTTCCCGAAATCGACGAAACGGAATATGAGCCGAAAAACGGAGTTATAAAGCTTCGTCTTACTGACGGGTTCAGAGTGCTTGATGACAATGAAGAAACGGAAGACCCCATAGAACAGGCGGAAAATCTCTACGGCGGAAGAAGAATAGCCCTAAAGCCCGCTACAAAGGCGGAAATCGGCGGTATAATAGTTGGGAACGGGCTCGATATTGACGAAGAGGGGGTACTTAAGGTAACCTCTGAGGGCAAGACCTATACGGCAGGAACGGGTATCGATATTTCTGACAAGGATGTTATTTCCGTAAAGACAGGCGAGGGAATTGAAATTGATGAAAACGGGGCGATTACAGCACAGGCAGGTATTGAAAACGCTCTTTTTCTTACTGAAAAAACTCTTCCCGATTTTATTCATCAATATACCGAGGTCGGCTATTATTCGGGGCAGAAAATGATACTTGCGGAGCAGAAGCCGAACATTGTAGTACAGGGATATACGGCAGGAAATATCAATCAGAAGGCTCTTGCACCTGTATATACGAGTGCGGTTCTTAAGTATCTTCCCACACAGTCATCGGCCGAAACTTCCGATTGCAGTATCGGAATTGAGATATACAGCAGGGCAGATACTTATACAAACTTTATCGTAAAGGTAAACGGTACGTCCTATGGTCCGTACCAGACGTTCAATACGGACAATATGGGATTTATTCTGTGCTGGAATACGATATACGGCGAAAGCTTTGCTCCGAAGGCTCCTTACGGCTGTGTTCAGCTTACGGTATATGCGGTGATGCAGACCGCTTCGGGCACAGTTCAGTATAATTCCGTATCGGGGGTCGGTTCAAGGCACTACCCCTTTGACAGCAAGGCGGAATATCATTCGGCAATATGCCTTGCGGTTGAAGAAAATACGCTCACAAGCGTTTCCGAAACGGTTACGGAGGTTTAATATGGACAGTACCATTGTAGTTGCGGTAATAAGCCTTATCGGAACCTTAGGCGGTTCTCTCGGCGGAATAGTAGTAAGCTCGAAGCTTACTGCATTCCGTCTCGAACAGCTGGAAAAGCGGGTTGCGGAGCATAACAACTTTGCGGTAAGGCTTCCTGTGATTGAAGAAAAGATAAAGGAGCTTTCGAGAAGGATAGAGGAATAAAAAACCGCACCCTTTGGGGTGCGGTTTTTATCGTAGGGGCGACTAATAGCCAGAATCTTAGAGGGAAGAGATTTGGATGGGTGAATGATGAAGGATGAATAACGAATAATGAATAATGAATAATTGTGGTGTCAGCTTCGCTGACGGATTTGAATATAATTTAAATGTTAATGTAGGGGCGACCTTTGGTCGCCCGATATAGATAGCGAAAACGCCGAAGGTGCACCTCATCCGTCGTCAACCCGCAAGCGGTTACGATGACTGATGAGGTGTAATCGAGACTACTTTTCGTTTTTTAAATCTATGTTGTTTTCGATGCAGTATTTTATTGCATTCACAACCAAGCTTGCTTTACTAATATTATTATCTTTGCAAAAATCGGTAATTAAATTAAAATCTTCTCTGCTGATGGTACAATTCAGTTGTGCTTTCGTTGTTGTTCTGACTTTATTTTGGTATTTCTTCTGTGCCTTTTTTTCCGCCTCTGTTTTCATTTTATCTCCTCGCTACAAAATTTAACATTTTATATAATTCTAGATAGATATATTCGTTTAAAATTACAATAAAAATATAGTTGACAAAATCTATCTAGTATGATATACTCAAATAAACACCAAAAGTCGGGAAAGCCCCGACTTTATCTTAATTTTTAATTATACCATATCATTAAAATAACGTCAAGAAATATCGGAGGAGTTCGCAAAAATGGGGGTTATAAACGACTTATTCAACGGCGAAATCAATGCCTTTGAGTCTATGAGATACGATAAAATAAGCAGTGAGGCGGAAAGGGAGATGTCTAAATATCTGGAAAAAGCGGATAAGGAGCTTCCGAAAGAAGACGGAAGACGATTTTCCGACCTTGTACGCGAGCAAGTTTTAACTCTCGAAACGAGAGCCTCCGAACAGGCTTTCGGCATAGGCTTTGCTTTAGGCGTTAGGCTTGCTTCGGAGTGCTTTTGTTATGATAAAAAATAATCGGGCGACCACAGGTCGCCCCTACTATTTTAAATCATTCATCAATCAAAACCACGCGTTGAACGCGTGGTATGCACTGGCCCTTCAAGGGCATAATACTGGCTGAGCCTAAAGGCTCACTGAATGATTTGGCAACCGCATC
>JAGANY010000033.1 GCA_017624025.1 Ruminiclostridium sp.
TAGTAAGGTTTCTTGCGGCAGGGATGTTATAATCGAGCTTAAAGCGGGATATAACGTCGAAGCTTGAACCTACTGCTCCGGTATAGTCGGCGATATACTTTATATCAGCAAGCATATCGGCAATAAACTTATCAGCACCTCTTACCCTGAAGAGTACGTTTTCGCCTGCAAGCTCACGGCGGAAGGCCTTATAGAGATTGCCCGCAAGTACTTTCTTAAGGATACGGCTGTCGAAGATGCCGTTTTCATCACAGAAAATAACAAATTCGGGATTAGCTCCGCCCATAAGACCTCTTCTTGTAAATCTCTGGTGGAGAAGGACAGGGTTATCGGGAAGCTCGTAGTTGATGATATGGGTAATCGGGTTATAGATGCCGAAGGTATCATCAAGATTATCCTTAGCGAGAACAACACGTACAGGCTGTTCCTTAAGAGCCTCGTACCACTGCTTCAAGCGTTTTGCGTCGAAGTTGTTCTTTAAGAAAACAGCAATACTGCTGAATTTATCGTAATAGATTGCCGAAAGAATCTTTTCAACATAGTTAAGAGTTGCGTCGGTTTCAAAATAAACGATAGCGGTCTTGTTGCTGTCGTTCATAACCTCGTCGATTATCTTAAGGAATGCTTCAAGCTTCTTATCGGTATTCTTTAAAATCTCAGCCTCGGCTCTTGTATATGAGGGCTTAAGGTAAAGCTTACGCTCGGGGAGATTATACTCCTCGAACACGTTACCGCCTGCACTGTAACGGATACCGGACTGCATTTCTTCGATATGTAAATTAGAGGGGATAGCCTTTTCGCTGAAGGAATAGTAAACGGGCTTTATTTCTGCAAATGCGTCCGTTTCATCGGGATAGTTAAGATAAGGCGTATCCATAGTGAACTTCATTGTATCGGCGTTTATGGGAGCGGATACATCAGCGTCCTTATTAAGAAGAGCCTTTACTATATCCTTTACGGAATCGGGAGATTCCTTATAGGAAGCAGGGGTAGGAGCGAAAACAAGCACACGCTCAGCTTTCATACCCACATTTTCGGTATAGAGGGCAGTATTTATGCCGTCGATGCTTTCGCTTGTGTCGGCGATTATAAGGTCCCATACGATATTATCGTTCTTCATAGCGTTAAGCACGGAGTTGTTTGCCGAATCGGCAATAACATCCTCGCTTACGATAAAGAGGTTCGAAAGCTCGGGAGAATAGTACATAACCGCGTCACGGGCACCGCTCAGATACTTGAAATCAAGTCCGAGGCCCATAAGAAGCGAGTTGTACCAGCTCGGAGAGGAGGAACCACTGCAGATTATCATAATGTTGGGCTTTTCCTTACGGTTAAGCACCTCGAAGATACAAAGCTGTGCTTTATCAGCCTTGCCTTCGCCGAAACCGCTGAAATCAACGCACCAGCCGAAGTTTTCAAGCTTTTCGGATAAACAGATATTAAACGGATTAAGGTCAAGTCCGCTGACTGCAATCCACTTTAAATCATTTTCATTCATTATTTTCATCCCTTTCATAAGAGTAGAATTTCTCAAATTACATTATACTACTTTTTAAAGGATAATGCAACCGTTTTTTGAGGTTCAACAGCGAAATTGCCAAATTGAACAAAAAAAGAACGCATTTTTCGTCAAAGAAAGCACCATAGGTTACAGCTTTTATCATTATGGTTGAAATGAGTAGAAAAAAAGACAGAATAAAGGCATTTTTCCGCTTCAGCTATTGCTTTTTTATTCGCTTTGTGTTATCCTAAAGCTGAATAAAGCAATAAAAGGGGAGGAATATTATGAAAAAGCTTTTAAGCTTGCCGAAAAACAGAAAACTAAGCCTTGTTTTTCTTTTTCTTATTATGGTAGTGCTGTATCTTTTGGTTTTCGGCTACTCGGGAGAATTTGTGAACTCCGAGGCACAGAGAATCGAATATACCGATGAGGCAATGGTAGATGGTGCGGATTTTTCGATTTTCGTAAACCTTCTTATCTTCGGTGCAAACGGCATCATATCCGTTTTTTTCTTCTTTATTATGTTTGCAGTTATACTTATAATGGTGTTTTTAAGTCTGCTGTTTCTGCTTCCCTGGCGGTTTATAGCTATCCGCAAAAATTCGGTAATTAGCGAGACCGAATATAAGACCGCAAAGCTTATGACTATTGTATTTATCATAGCATCGGCAGTTACCGCCCTTATAGCTTCGCATTTTACAAGCCTTCTTTACATTGTTTTTCTTGTAGCCGTCCCCTCAGTTTTTCTTCTGCTCTTTGTCGTTTCCCCCTTAAAAGAAGCATATCTTAAAAACAGCGAACCGGTGTCCTTATAGAAGCGTTTATGAGAATTATCGGGAGAAACCTTTCTGAAGAAAGGCTTTCTCCCGAACCCTCTTCCAAAGACTTTTAATATAAATTTAAGACCCATAGGGTAACACCCTATGGGTCTTGAATTTAAACTGAAAGTTTTCGGAAGGGAGTTTGAGGGAAAGCCCTTTTTCAAAAGGGTTTCCCTCAATAATACCCGTAAATGTTTCTGTAAGGACATACCTGTTATTTAAGGCTGTCGAGGGTTTCTTTGGCTATTTTTATCATATTTTCGTCGGTTACGGAGCTTCCGAGAAGTCTTACGCCTTTAAGGGCGACATTATGCACGAGATTTGTCTGTAAAGCGATATCGGCGATAGCGATAACGGGCGTATCCGCATAGTTTACCGAGGTGCGGAGCTGTTCGTAAACCTGGAAAAAATCTTCGGGATCTCTTATTCTTAAGCATATTACATCGGGAAGCTCGCTTCTTAAGGCGTTGGGTACAGCCGTATAGGAGTTTATGCCCTTTATTGTACAACCATCGGGGAACCAGTTCTTCATACGGTTAAGGTCCTGTAAAAGCTCGCTTATGAGGAGGATAGTTTTTCTCATATCTTTAAAATTCCTTTAATATATTATTAATAGTATGCCGAGGTGTTGCTTCCTCTTTCTCTCGAAAGATTAAGAGCACGGTCGCAAAGCTGGTACAGGTCGATATATTCGGGGGTCTTTTCGTCGTTGCAGGCGAAACCTATCGATACATATACCTTCTGTCCCTCGAGCTTTTCCTGGATTTTTCTTATAACGTTCTTCGCCCAGCTCTGACAGATTGCTCTTTCGTTGATGCCGGGGAGGTAGCCGATAAGCTTTCTGTCCTTCTGGACGCCGATTATTGCTCCGAAGGTCTTTCCTTCCTCGATTACGACTTCGGCAGACTTTTCAGAAATCTCGTCGCTTATGGGCTGGGACGCAAAGCGGAATTTCGCAACGTCGATAATGAAGAGAGTGCCCGACTTCTTTTCGAAAAGCTGTTGAATGTGTTCTTCGGTATATTCCCGCTTGTGAAGTCCTGTTACGGGGTCGAGCCTTTCCTTTACGGGAACGAGCTTTTCGGCGAGAGAAGCTATCTGTCCCACAAATTCAACAGGCTCGTAAGGGCGTCCGATAATTATAGCACCGAAAATATTCGCTGTCATAAGGAGAGCGGGATTTGCGGGCGAGTTGCTTAAAAAGGCAATAGGCATATTTTCAAATCCGGGAGTACGGCGTACCGAGTCGCTTATAAGCTGTTTATAATTTATATCAGAAACGTCGGTCGCTATCATTAGCAGATCGGGCTTTTCCGCAAGCAAACGCTCCTTTAAGCCTTTTCCTTCCGATGTTATAATGTCATACCTACGCTTTAAAATTGCGACAGCTATGTCCGAGTTTTCCTTGCGGTCAACTATCATAAGCTTCAGCATAAGGCATCCTCCCATCAAATAAATAATATCAAGTACATTATAACATATCAACCGAAGAATTTCAATTATTATTTTCAAATTTGTCTATAATGACTATTTTTTAAGAATGCTTTTAAAATATTTACCAAAAATTAACCGCCTTTTAATTTGATGGATTATACATTTTTATATAATATAGCCAAAATATCCTCGCTAAAAAATGCAGATTTAACATAATTTACATGCTTTTTGTCAAAAATGTATGAATGTAGCAATATTTCAATTGACTTTTCTTTATTTTTTGTGTATAATATTCCTTAAGTATAAGGGTAATTATGCCCTTATGCCGAAAATACCGAAGAAAGGAGGATAAAAATGGATATGACGATTAGTGCAGTTCAGCTCGGCACTTCGTCACAGCCACAGGCAAAGACTTCCGAAACAGGATTTTCCGACGTTCTTACCGAAGTAAGAACCGCAAATCCACAGGTTACCGATTCTTCACAGGGTCAGCCCTCCGAAGCTTCCGCTCCTGCCGAAATGACAGTACAGCAGCCCGAAGTACAGCCCGAAGCTCCTGCAGCAACAGCAGAGCTTACCGTTGAAAGCTTTTCAGCAGAATTCAGCGAAACTGTAATTCAGCTTATTGCCGAAATCACAGGCGGAAACCCAGAGGAAAATGACCGTGTTATCGACGCTCTTCTTGAAATCCTTAAGAAGATGAGCGGTAACAGCGACGAAGAAGAACCCGAACTTAACCTTGTAATGGAGCTTCTCGCTTCTATGCTCGGAGATAACGGAAACAAGAACAGCCTCGAATTTACCGCAGCCTTTACAGAAACAACAGTAACTGCTGCTGTAACCGAAGTAAATACCGAGATAAAGGCTATTCTTTCCGCCGAAGCAGAAACACAGCCCGTACAGCTCCCCGCACAGAATGTTACCGAAACAGCCGACGCCTTTCCTGCTCCCGTACAGCAGGAAACTACATCCGTACAGCAGGAAGAATTACCCGTAAATAACGGCACAGAGCTTCCCACACAGCAGACAGCAGAAGGCTATGATAAGCTTCTTAACGACATTCTTAATGCGGCACGCAAGGACTTAGGACTCGAAAAGGCAGAGCTTAAGACCGTTTTACCCGAGGAAACAGCGGTAAACCAGTTACCCGTACAGACCGAAAACGGAAACAAAGGCTTCGTTCTCCCCTTTAACCATAAGGACGGAACAAACGAGCTCAACTCCATTCTCGGCGGTACATCCGAGGAAACAGCAGATTCCGAACAGGAAATAAAGGTTACCGTTCCACAGGATAACTCAGCGGCTCTTATGGAAAATCTCCCGAAGCAGACCGAAGCGGTTAAAATCGAAAAGCCCGCCGAAGTAAACGCTCCCCTTCCGGAACAGCAGATTGCAGACGAAATTCTTTCAAAGCCCGAAACACTTCTCGGCGGAAGAACAGAGTTCACAATGGAGCTTAATCCCGAAAGTCTCGGAAAGATTACTGTAAAGCTTGTAAGCACAGAAGGCAGAGTTGAGGTCAATATTACTGCCGAGAACGACACCACGAGAGCTCTTCTCGAAAACAGAGCCGAAAATATCGGTGCTGCTTTAAGAAACAACGGTGTTGAACTTGAACGCTACCAGGTTGTAAGCGGTCACGAGGACGCACAGCTTATGCAGGAAAGCTACGACGGAAGCAGCAAGAACCCCTATGGCAGAAATGACGAAGAACAGCAGACAGACGAAAACGGGGACGATTTCCTCGAAATACTCCAGCAGCTGTAAAAATCTTATGAAAGGAGAAAAATGAATGCCAGATTTAATTGATGGTCTTAATACGATTCAGGACAACTACGAAAAGTATAAGGATATGTTTACAACCTAAAAGAACGACGTTGTAACTATGGATTCCTTCTACCAGTTACTGATTGCGGAAATGCAGAACCAGGACCCCCTCGAACCTACCTCGAATACCGAGTTTATTTCCCAGATGGCTACCTTTACTTCGCCTCAGGCCCAGCAGGATAACTTCAAGATGCAGCAGCAGAATTATGCGAAGTCTCTTATCGGTCAGGTTGTAGGCGTAAACACAGGCGGCGAGGAATTGTACCAGGGTACCGTTACTCACGTTACATACGGCGACGATATTATGGTAAATATCGACGGAAAGGGCTATCCTCTTGATTCGGTAAAGCTTGTATATGGTGAAGCTGAAACTGTCGGAAACCAGATTGGTTCCTACGGCTCCTTCGCAACAGGTCTTATCGGCAAGGAAGTTACCGTTAAGGGCACAGACGCAAACGGCGTTGGTATTTTTGACAGCGGTCTCGTTACAGCAGTCGAAGTACAGGAAGGTATGGTACGTGTTATTATCAACGGCTATGCTTATAATGCAACAGACGTAGTTTCTGTAGTTGACCCCGTAACAAAGGCTGATAACACAGCAAACAACAACATCAACGAGCTTATCGAAAAGATTGACGAGCTTATCGAAAAGACAGAATCCGAAGCTATTGCCGATATAACAGGCGGAGATAACGACAAGAATACCGCTGAAGAGGCTAAGGAAGAAGCTGCCGAAGAACTTGTGGACTATACCTCTGAAACAGATATCGAAGACCTCGCTGATGACGAAGACGATTTAAACGAACTCTACGGACTTTTTCAATAAAAGGGAAGGAAAAATATGCTGATAAGTGAATATTTAGCTCAGCGTAACGCCGTTGGAAGTATTACCACAGGTAATGCGGCCCAGGGAGTAAGACCTTCCGGAAATAACTCCGAAAACAGCTTTGCAGAAGCACTTGACAACGAAATCAAAAAGCGTCAGGTAGATTTTTCTGCTCACGCAATAAGACGACTTGAAAGCAGACAGATTGATGTTATCGAAAACGACAAGATGGAAAGGCTTAATAAGGGCGTTGAAATAGCAGCAGAAAAGGGCAGCGAAGAAAGTCTTATTCTTATAGACAGTACAGCGTTCGTTGTAAGCGTAAAAAACAACAAGGTCATTACGACCGTTTCGGCTGATGACTTAAAAGGAAACATTTTCACAAACATCGATTCTACCGTTATAATTTAATCGGACCGAGGGGCATCCGAATGATGCTTCCAAGGAGATTTCCGCTGTTCCGACCGACTGACGAACAGCATACGGTAGCTTAAAGAAAGGATATACCGTTATGATGAAATCATTATATTCCGGTGTTGCCGGAATGAAAACTCACAACCAGCGTATGGACGTTATCGGTAATAACGTTGCAAACGTAAATACAACAGGCTATAAGACAAGTACAGTAACCTTCAAGGACGTTTACTACCAGACTAAGGCAGGAGCTTCCTCCGGTGATGCTACCTCCGGCGGTACAAACCCCACACAGATAGGTTACGGTTCCTCTCTCGGTACAGTAAACCAGGTTATGACACAGTCGGGCTTTACATATTCCGACAGCGTTTATGACTGTGCTATCGAGGGCGAAGGCTTCTTCCAGGTTATGGACGAAGCAGGCAATACTTTCTATACAAGAACAGGCGTTTTCTCTGTTGACAGCTACGGCAACTTAACAGACCCCAACGGCTACATCGTTCTCGGTGTTTCCGGCGACCCCTCCAACGTTGAAAACGGCCAGTCCCAGCGTATCAATCTCCACGTACCTCCTGTTGACAACAACATCGCACGTGCAGATAAGAGCGTAAACGGCTATGACGTTACAATTTCCGCTTCTACCTTCGGCGAAGACGGCAACATCTCCTTCACAATCGTTGACTCTGATGTTCCTTACGCTACAAAGAGCGGTACAAACCTTACAATTTATATGGATCTTTCCCAGGATTTCGGTGAAGAAGCTATGGCAGCACTTTATGGCCAGGACGGTCAGCTTCTCCCCAACCTTACCGACGAACAGATAAGAAATGCTCTCGAAGAGGCTCTTGCTGATTTTGAAACAGCCCTTAACGAAGCTATAAACTTAGGCGGTGTTGACCTCGAAGAAGGCGTTCTTCCTCTTAACGTAGATATGGATATCTTCCCGCCCGCTGATGAAATCCTCGCTCAGAACGCATCCAACACGATTACCCTTACAACAGAAGCTGTTGAAGGTGTACAGGGCTCTGTCGATTCCAGTCTCGAGCTTATCTTTACAGCCGACACTCCCGGTGAATTTGCAAACAAGTTCGAAATCAACATCAAGGCTGTTGACAGCCTTGCAGCAGGCTCCGCAACAGCAAACTGGAAGGACGACGTTCTTACAATCACAATCCCCGAAACAGGTACAACCTTAGCTGCTATCCAGGAAGCTATCAACGATGCGGCAAGCGGCGACCCCAACAAGAACATTACTATCGCAACAGGTGCGGCAGAAGGCGGCGTTACTATCGAAACCTTCAATTTCGGCCGTGCTCTTGCAGGTACAACAGCACGTGTAGGTCTTGCTGAAGGTACAGATAACTTCTTCTCCGACCTCGCTGTAGCTTTAAGTACCGTAACTCTTACAGACGGACGTACAGCAGGCGAACAGACAGTAGCCGACCTCGAACTCGTTACTATCGACTCCGACGGTACTATCTACGGTCGTCACGCTGTACACGGCCTTCTTCTCCTCGGCAGAATCGACCTCGCTACCTTCGTTAACCCTATCGGTCTTGACCAGGTAGGTACATCCCTCTGGAGAGAATCTCTCGCTTCCGGCGAAGCAGAAGTAAAGATTGCAGGTACAGACGGTGCCGGCGAAGTAGTTTCCGGTGCTCTCGAAATGTCTAACGTTGACCTCGCACAGGAATTCTCCGATATGATCATCACTCAGAGAGGTTACCAGGCTAACTCAAGAATTATAACCGTTTCGGATACAATGCTCGAAGAACTCGTAAACCTTAAGCGTTAATTAAAAACAGGCCCTGTCGGGCTTAACCGCCCGGCAGGACGCCTATTATGGTGATATTTATGGTTATTCTTACAAAGCTTAACGGCAAAGAAATAATGATAAACGAAAATCATATCGAATCCGTATCGGAAACGCCCGACACAGTTATTACCCTTACTAACGGGCATACCTTTATCGTACAGGAATCGATTGAAGATATTTTACACAAAATCATTGCATTCAACCGCGTATGTAAGCAGCGACTTCGCGATACAGGCAGGGAAAGCCAGTCTTAATACGGATAAATGCAGGATAATAAAAATTGGAGGGATCCTTCTTGAATATTACACTTATTATAGGTACGGTTATTTCCATAGGCCTCGTTATTTTCGGTATCTTTAACGGCGGTGAAATCGGAATGTTTATCGACCCGCCTTCTCTTGCGATTACCGTAGGCGGTACCTTCGGCGTACTTATCGCTATTTCTCCGCTTTCTATGCTTAAAAAGCTTCCGAAGCTTATGAAAATCATCTTATTTCCCCCGAAATACGACCCCCAGAAATACATAGCTGACATCGTAGAGTATGCAAAGATTGCACGAAGCAAAGGCTTGCTCGCTCTCGAAGACAGTGCAAACAAATGCGAAGACCCCTTTATGAAGCAGAGCCTTATGCTTATCGTTGACGCAAATGATTCCAGTAAGGTAAGACAGATGCTCGAGGATTCCCTCGGATTTATGGAGGAACGTCACGAGGAAGGTATGAACTTCTTCTCGAAGGGCGGCTCCTTAGGTCCTGCATTCGGTATGTTGGGTACTCTCGTAGGTCTTGTAATCATGCTTAACGACCTTGAAGGCGGCGACCTCGGTCCTGCTATGGCTACCGCACTTATTACTACCTTCTACGGTTCCTTCCTCGCAAATATCGTATTTGCTCCTATGGAAGCGGCACTTAAGAATGCACATGCCGATGAAATGCTCTGTATGCAGATAGTTGTTGAAGGCGTTATGTCTATCGCTTCCGGCTCGAACCCTCGTCTTATTCAGGAAAAGCTTGAATTTATGCTTCCTAAGGGTTCAAGAACAGGCGATTCTTCTGCTGAGTAAAATTTTTACAATAAAAAAAACTTGCAAAATATACTTTTATATGATATAATATTACGTCGGGTATAAATCCAATCCAAGGAAGGAGGCGGAACCTTGGCAAAGAAAAAAGTAAAAGTTATTCATACAGGCGTTGGCGAGTGGATGGCTACCTATTCGGATATGGTTACGCTTCTTCTCTGTTTCTTCGTTCTTCTTTACGCATCTTCATCCCCGGATGAAACGAAGTTCCAGTATATCTTCCAGTCCTTCAACTCTATGGGTAAATACATAAATCCGTTCGTTTCCGAAGAAATTAACGACGGTGAAAACAAAACCGAGGAGGAGGAAGGGAATTCCAACACTCCGCCCAACACAGGCCAGGGCACCCAGTCAAGTACCGAAGACGGCATCGGTCTTCCTCATAATTTCGATGACCTGTTTTCGTGGGTTTCCGCAACGGCGGAAAGCAGTACTTTCTCAAATAATATAGACGTTATACAGACTTCGTCTTCACGTATAAATATACGTTTCAACAACTCGATTATGTTTGAGGGCGACAGTGCCGTTCTCCTTGACAGCGGTAAGGAAGCGTTAAAGCAGTTCCTTCCCGGTCTTAAGGCAACAGGCAATTATATTAAAAATATCCGTGTACAGGGTCATACGGCAGAAGGCCTCTCGGCAGTAAACGACTGGGACCTTTCCTCCGCACGTTCCTGCTCGGTTATAAAATTTATGGACTACCAGCGTATCGTTGACAGCGAAAAGTATGTTTCCGAAGGCCGTGCACAGTACGACCCTATTGCCGATAACTCTACCGAAGAGGGCAGACAGGAAAACAGACGAGTTGAGCTTATTATTATCCGTAACGATATGAAGCCCAACGATACAGCTATTATCCAGGATATCTTAAAATATGACTACGGTATGATACAGGCTGAAACAGACGCTATCGACCGTACAGAAGGCCAGGGCGGTCTCTCCGATGACGCTATCCAGCAGATCGTTGACAGCCTTGACGATAAATACTTCAACGAGCTTCCCTACGAGGGTGAAACTGATTCCGACTACACAGGTCCTCAGTTCTTTAACCCCATAATAGAAATTCCGGAGGATATTCTTCTCCCGGCTGAAACAGCGGAAGCAAGCGAAACCGAAAGCGAATAATAACTTATTAATAACAGAAAAGAGGTGAGCATGATTGGCAGAAACACTGACGCAAGAGCAAATTGACGCCCTTTTAAACAGCGCTATGTCGGGCGGAGTTATGGAGACGAGCACTGATAAAACGCCTCCTGTAAAAGACTATGACTTCCGTGCCCCGAAAAAGTTTACAAAAGAGCGTATAAAAATTCTCGACAGTATTTTTGACAATTACGCAAGACTTCTTTCATCATATCTTACGGGTCTGTTGCGACTGTATTGTAAAGTAAACCTCGCTTCTATCGAAGAATCAAGGTATTTCGAATTCAATAACGCACTTCCCGATTACGTTATGATGGGAACTGTCGATTTAGGTATAAACGATGATGATATCGTTAATACAACGACTATTATCCAGCTGTCCAATTCCCTTACATATATCCTTATCGACCGACTTCTCGGCGGTAAGGGTGAATATAAGGATACCGACCGCGACTTTACCGAAATCGAAGTAAGTATAATAGAAAAAATCATAAATAATATGGCAGGTCTTTTGCGTGAACCATGGGAGCCGTATGTTGAGACTACTCCAAGTATCCAGAACATCGAAACTAATTCCCGTGTGTTCTCCGCAATAGATTACGACGAAACTGTAATTATCGCTGCCCTTGAAGTTACAGTAAATTCTACGAAAACTATCGTTTCCCTTTGTATGCCTGTACTGAGCCTCGATGAGGTTATGCAGAAATACGTTTCAAAAACCGTCCGAAGTGTAAGACGTTATGACGCTGCCCGTGAACAGGACAGAAGAGATACAATCATGAAGGCTCTTAACGAGTCCCCTCTCTCGATTACCGCTGTTCTTGGAGAAATATCCCTCGATGTTTCTGATGTTCTTAATCTCCAGGTTGATGATATAATCCCTCTCGATAAGAATATCAACAGTAATGTCACTCTGAAAATCGGTGATACACCGTGGTTCGACGGAAAACTCGGAACGTTTAATCAGAATAAGGCCGTTAAAATTGAGAATGTATATAGAATCGAGGTTTAGTGAATGGAAAATATAGTAATTTCGGAGATGGAAAAGGACGCCCTTGGCGAGGTAATGAATATAAGCATGGGAAGTGCGGCTACAGCTGCTTCTGAACTGCTTAACGCCAAGGTGTGGATCACAACTCCGAGAATCGAAATAGATAAACTCAGCAGTATTCATACCGAAAAGCTTGAACCTGCTGTATGCGTAAAAATCGAATACATAAAGGGTATCTCCGGTTCTAACCTTATGGTTTTAAGACAGGACGACGTCCAGCTTATCTTAAACCAGCTCATGGGAATGCCCCTTGTAGTTACTCCCGATTTTGAATTCGATGAGCTTAACATAAGTGCCGTATCAGAAGTAATGAACCAGATGATGGGTGCAAGTGCTACCGCTCTTTCGGATTTCCTCGGTGTAAGCGTTGATATTTCAACTCCTACTCCGTATATTATGTATAAAATAAGTCTTGCAGAGCTTCAGGATTTCGACCCCGAGGACAAGGTTTGTGCAATAAACTTCAACCTTACAATCGACGGCGTTATCCAGTCAGAGTTCAAATCCGTAATGGACCTCGAGCTCGCAAAGAAGATTGCAAGTAAGGTTCTCGGTGACACGATGGGAAGTGCTGAACCCGAACCTGCACCTGCTCCCGCACCCCAGCCTGTACAGCAGCAGCCGGCTCCCCAGCCCGCCGCACAGCCCGTACAGCAGCCGGCTCCCCAGCAGATGCCTCAGCAGCCTATGCCTCAGCAGCCTGTTCAGATGCCTCAGCCGATGCCTCAGATGCAGCAGCCTATGCAGCAGCCGATGCAGATGCCGATGCCCGACCAGAACGCTTACGGCTACCCACCGCCTTACGGCTACGGGTATCCCCCCTACGGTTATCCCGCTCCCCAGCCTATGAATATCCAGAACGCACAGCTTCATAGCTTTGAGCCACAGGATATAAATCTTTCGGGAAGCCAGAAGGATAATCTCCAGCTCCTTATGGACGTTCCGCTCCAGATTTCTGTTGAAATCGGTTCGGCAAAGCGTAAGGTAAAGGATATCCTTGAATTTACTCAGGGTACAATCATTGAACTCGAGCGCCAGGCAGGTGCTCCCGTTGACATCATTGTAAACGGAAACCTCATAGCAAAGGGCGACGTTGTCGTAATCGACGATAATTTCGCCGTAAGAATCACAGAGATCATCAAATCAAAATTAATTGACACATTAAGCAAGGAGTAAACCACTATGGATAAGAAGATTTTACTTGTAGATGACGCTTCCTTTATGAGAATGCTCATTAAGAACACCCTCACACAGAATGGATACACAAACATTCTCGAGGCAGCCGACGGTGAACAGGCTTGCCAGACTTATGAAGCTGAAAAGCCCGACCTTGTAATTATGGATATTACTATGCCCGTTAAGACAGGTATCGAAGCTCTCGGCGAAATCAAGGGCAAGCACCCCGAAGCAAAAATCGTTATGTGTAGTGCTATGGGTCAGGAAGCTATGGTTGTTGAAGCAATCAAGCTCGGTGCTCTCGACTTTATCGTAAAGCCTTTTAAGCCCGACAGAATTTTAGCAACAGTTACAAAGATTCTCGGTTAATCCCCCGTGTTAAAGGAAAGGAAAGATCTTTTATGGATTTAATTTGGGTCATTATATCGCTTATCGGCGTTCTCGGTCTTTTCTTTCTTCTTATTTACGGTCTTAATAAGCTAAAA
This sequence comes from Ruminiclostridium sp., assembly GCA_017624025.1. Classification (GTDB taxonomy): domain Bacteria; phylum Bacillota; class Clostridia; order Oscillospirales; family Ruminococcaceae; genus Ruminiclostridium_E. The sequence continues at coordinate 13,576 of JAGANY010000033.1, forward strand.
AATAAAATCGGCGTAGTATCCGGAAGTAAAATGCGTATTCTCGACCGTGTTACTATCGGGAGAGAGGGTATGATATTCGTAGTAAGCGTAGGCGGAAAGCTTATGCTTATGAGTGCGACCCCTCAGCATATTGAAAAATTATGCGACCTTGATATGACCCCCGAAGAATACATAAGCCAGCTTCAGAATGACTCAGCACAGGCACAAGCAAATTTTGCTTCCGTTTTTACCTCGGTTATGTCCCGGAACAACGGTAGTTCCAACCCCGAAAAGGAAAATAATGATGATTAAGGAAACAGTTAAACAAAACGGAAAGCTTTTTCTTAAGTTTTTTATTTCGCTTATTATAACCTCTTTTCTTATAACCGTTCTTTGTGTTACAGCTAACGCCTTAAGTGCAGCCGAACCGGGCTCCTCGGAGGAAACACAGATTCTTACCGAAAACCCCGGCGTCGAAGCTATTACCGATGAATCCCTTATGCACGAGGTATTCGGTATCGACGGCTCACAGACTCTCGAAATCGTTCTTTTAGTAACGATTCTTTCGGTTGCCCCTTCGTTTCTCGTTATGGTTACATCCTTTACGAGAATCGTTATTGTTTTCAGCTTTTTAAGAAACGCTATGCAGACCCAGTCAATTCCGCCAAACTCGGTATTAACGGGGCTTTCTCTGTTTTTAACGATATTTATTATGTGGCCGACGTTTTCAGCAATAAATGAAAACGCATATCAGCCTTACGCCAACGGAGAAATAGCAATAAACGAAATGGCTGAAAGGGCAGGGGACGAGCTTAAGACCTTTATGCTAAAAAACACAAGCAAGTCGAATATGCAGTTTTTCCTTGAATTATCGGGAAAATCGGTATATGAAACAGAAGCAGACGCTTCGGAAACGGTAACGGAAGAGCCTTTTATAACCGATATCCGTGAGGGAACAGCAGTAAATCTTGCTGAAACCGAAGAGGAGCTTACGGATTTCAGCGAACAGTTAGGTCTTGAAACGGTTATACCTGCTTTTATCGTAAGCGAGCTTACCCGTGCATTCCAGATGGGATTTTTACTCTTTATCCCGTTCTTAGTTATAGATATCGTTATATCCTCGACCCTTATGGCTATGGGTATGATGATGCTCCCGCCGTCTATGATTTCTATGCCTTTTAAAATAATGCTTTTTGTTCTCGTTGACGGTTGGAAGCTTCTTGTAGGTACTGTTGTCCAGTCCTTTAACGCTTAGAGGAGGATGATGTATGACACAGGACTTAATTCTCGAAATATTTACCGAGGCACTTACGCTGGCGCTTAAGCTTGCGGCACCGACGCTTATTATAGCTATGCTTGTCGGTCTTATTATCGCAATTTTACAGGCTGCCACACAGGTTCACGAGCAGACCCTTACCTTCGCTCCTAAAGCGATTATTGTGGGTCTTGCGATTTTAGCTATGGGGCCCTGGATGTGTAACTGCCTTATTGACTTTTTCAATTACATAACTGACTTGATGCAAAAGATTACCATATAGGCGAAAGGACTGAACGAAAATGATAATCTGGGATACGATTTTCAATAATTTCGTCGGTTTTCTCTTCGTAATGTGCCGTATGACAGGTATTTTTACCTTTAATCCGATTTTTGCCCGTTCAAACGTGCCGACTATGGTAAAAAACGCAATGTGCGTTGTTCTCTCCTTAGTTATAATTACTATACCCGATGTAAATACCGCTGTACCCGAAGTAACCAACGTTATCGGGTTCGGTATAATCGTCCTTAAGGAGCTTTTAATAGGCTTTGTGTTCGGCTTCTTTACCAACCTTATCCTTACAGTCCTTATTTACGGCGGCGAAATAATCGATATGCAGACGGGCTTCGGTATGGCTAAGACTATGGACCCCTCAACAGGCATCAATATGCCTCTTTTCGCAAATATCTACTACTATCTTTTTATATTATACTTTTTTGTTACGAACGGACATTTAAGCTATATAGAGCTTTTTACCCTGTCCTTCGAAACCATACCCATAGGCTATGAATTTACGAAAACGACTGCTGATATTACTTATATGGTCGTTATGTATATGGGTACGGTAATGACCCTTGCGGTTAAGTTCGCACTTCCTATAATGGTAACGGAAATGATAACTGAAGTATGCGTGGGACTTATGATGAAGGCAATTCCTACTATCCAGGTTCTCGTTGTCAATATCCAGCTTAAAATCATTATCGGTATGCTTGTGCTTTGTGCCGCCGCAAGACCTATGTCGGAATTTATCGAAAAGCTTCTCGGCATACTCTGGGAAAACCTCTACACTGCTGCACAGAATTTTACGTAACAGTGTCTTTAAAGGAATGATGAACTATGGCAGGTGAAGAAAAAACCGAGAAAGCGACGCCGAAAAAGCGTCGTGACGCAAGAGAAAAGGAAGGCTCTGTTCTACAGAGCAATGAGGTAGTTACCGCCGTTTCTATTCTCGGTATATTTGCCGCATTAAGCGTTTTAGGCTCATATATGTATATGTGTCTCAGAAACGCTATGATAGACGGCATAAACGCTGTCGGACAGGAATTCGTAAACGATATTTCTACCTATACCGATATTGCTTTCAATGTCCTGAAGGTATCGGTTATGACGTTTTTCCCCCTCGCCGCAATAGCAGGCTTTGTCGTAGTCCTTACAGTAATGGCACAGACAAGGGGCCTTTTTACAATGAAGCCCCTCGCTTTTAAATTTTCAAAGCTTAACCCCCTTTCGGGTATTAAAAAACTATTCTCGCTCCAGTCTGTTGTCGGAATCGTAAAGGGACTTATCGAGCTTACGGCAGTTATAATCGTCGCTTATGGTCAGATTGAAAGCCGTATGACCGAAATCATAAGCCTTATCGATACCGAACCCATATATGCTTTCGCATATACCGCAAACAGCATCTTTTCCATAGTTATGATACTCTGTATCATCTTCGTGTTCGTTGCAGCTGCCGACTATCTCTTCCAGTGGTGGCAGTTCGAAAAAAATCTCCGTATGTCGAAGCAGGAGATTAAGGACGAATACAAGCAGATGGAAGGTGACCCCCAGATAAAGGGCAAGATAAAACAGAAGCAGCGTGAAATGGCACAGCGAAGAATGATGGACGAGGTTCCGAACTCCGACGTAGTTATAAGAAACCCGACACACTTTGCGGTTGCCCTTAAATATGATATTACGGTAAGTGCAACTGCCGCCCCTGTGGTTGTCGCAAAGGGACAGGACGCACTCGCCTTCAAGATAATAGAAATAGCAGAAAAAAATGATGTGTATATAACAGAAAATAGACAGCTTGCAAGAGAATTATATGATAAGGTTCCTATAGGTTCGGAAATTCCGTCCTCTTTCTTCTCCGCTGTCGCAATTATTATATCGGAAATGTATAACGCTAAGGGTATGACCTTTGACGCTCCCGATGAGGTAACAAAAGCAAGACGATGAAATTATAAGGAGGTGCGGCAATAGCAATGGTAAGAAAAATGCTTGACAATGTTTTTGCCGTATTCGTAATTGCTATCGTTCTCGCCCTCGTAATCCCGCTGAACTCGATTTTAGGCGGTGCACTTCTTGACTTTCTCCTTCTCGTTAATATCGGGCTTTCTCTCGTAATCCTTCTTATAACAATGTATATAAAGGAAGCCCTCGACTTCTCGATTTTCCCTACGATTCTTCTTATAACAACGGTTTTCCGACTGTCCCTTAACGTATCTACCACGAGAGGTATTCTTTCCAACGGTTATGCAGGAAAGGTTATCGAAACCTTCGGCAACTTCGTTATGGGCGGTGACGCTATCGTTGGTTTTATTATATTCATCATCATCGTTTTAGTAAACTTCCTCGTAATCACGAAGGGTTCGGAACGAGTATCCGAGGTTGCAGCGAGATTTACCCTCGACGCTATGCCCGGTAAACAGATGTCCATTGACGCCGACCTTAACACAGGCGCTATTACCGACGAAGAGGCGAAGATACGCCGTGCTAAGGTACAGCGTGAAGCCGACTTCTTCGGAGCTATGGACGGTGCTACGAAGTTCGTAAAGGGTGACGCAATCATTTCGATTATTACCGCTCTTATAAACCTTATCGGCGGTGCTATAATCGGTATGATAAACGGCGGCGACTTTAACTCCGTACTTAATACCTACGCCCTTGCAACAGTAGGTGACGGTCTTTGTTCACAGATTCCTTCTCTCCTTATCTCCGTTGCAACAGGTATGGTAGTAACCCGTACCGCAAGTACAGGAAGCTTTAACGAAGACGTTAAGCTTCAGTTTACACAGAACCCGACAGTTATCATCATCACAGGCGTGGTTATGATAGTACTTATGGCTATTCCGGGCTTCCCGAAGCCGATACTCCTTATGCTGGGTGCGGCACTTATCGCTGTTGGTGTCTATCTCCAGCGTGATAAAAAGAAATCTCTCGCTCTCGCTGAAGAGGCAGAGGCAAAGCGTAAGCTCGAAGAAGCAAAACAGGCTCAGCCTACAGGCGACTCCGCTTACTATCGTGATATCGACAATGTATTCAAGCTCTTAAGCGTTGAACAGATTGAAATGGAATTCGGCTACAGCCTTTTACATCTCGTTGACGAGCGAAGCGGCGGTAACTTTATCGAGCGTGTCGTATTATTCAGAAAACAGTTCGCACTGGATATGGGTATGGTAATTCCCTCGGTAAGAATGAGGGATAACCCCGAAATAAACCCCAACCAGTATGTTATAAAAATAAAGGGCGAAGAGGTCGCAAGAGGCGAAATCCTCGTTGACCATTACTTAGCTCTCGACAACGGCGACGTTACAAGTCCCGTTGACGGTATCGATACTATCGAGCCTGCCTTTGGTATCCCTGCAAGATGGATAAGCGAGGATAAGAAGGTTATGGCAGACGTAGCAGGCTATACCCTTATCGACCCCGTTTCGGTTATGATTACTCATCTCTCCGAAATCATAAGAAAGCATTGTCACGAAATCCTTACAAGACAGGACGTAAAGACAATGGTAGAAAACATAAAGAAAACAAACCCGACTATTGTCGAAGACCTTATACCGAACGTTATCCCTTACGGCTATCTCCAGAAGGTTCTTGCTATGCTTTTAAGCGAAAGCATACCAATAAGAGATATGGAGACTATTCTCGAAGCCCTCGGCGACCACGCTTCGGCTATGAAGGATATAGATATTATGGTAGAATACGTACGACAGGCTCTTAAGCGTACCGTTACAAGACGTTTCGCCGAGGCAGGCTCTCTCCGTGTTATTACCATAGACCCCCGTATCGAGGATATGATAGTTGCAAGCGTAAAGAAATCCGACCAGGGAAGCTATCTTTCTATGGACCCCGATACGATTCAGAAAATCGTTGCAAAGACTACCGACGAGGTAAACAAGATAAAGGACGTTATACCGACAGTTATAGTTCTTACCTCGCCTATTGTAAGAGTTTATTATAAGAAGATGATAGACCAGTTTATCCCCGGACTTACCGTCCTTTCCTACAGCGAAATCGACGGCACTACCCAGATTCAGTCCGTAGGAAATATCGTACTCTGATAAATTTCTTTTACAAAATGTATAATTATATCTTTGGTTTACAGAAAGTAATCGGAATTTGTGCATAAGGTTTCAAAACCTGCACAAAAACGACAAAATTTACCCGAGGGGGTGAAGCTCTTGAAAACAGAATTTGATGTAGTAAAATATATTGAAGAATACCGTGCAACAGGTAACATAAACTTACGCAACGATATTATTCTCCGTTATCTCGAGCTTGTACGCCTTATTGCGGTATCTCTGAGAAATATCTATTCGAAGTACGCTTCTACCGACGATATTATAAACGAGGGCGTTATTGCCCTTATCGGAGCGATAGATACCTTTGACGCCGAGAAGAACGTAAAGTTCGAGACTTACGCAAATCTTAAGGTCAAGGGTGCTATTATCGACTACGTAAGAAAACAGGACTGGGTTCCCCGTCAGGTAAGACGCTTCGGAAAGGATATGGAAGCGGCGTATAACGAGCTTTACTCGAAGCTTGACCGCCGTCCCACAAACGATGAGATTGCCGAATTTATGGGAATAACGAAGGAAAAGCTCGCTAAGGGAATGACCGAAGCGGCAGGCTCTATCACACTTTCCTTTGAGGAGCTTCTTTACGAGGATAACTTCAACGTTGAGGGAAGCGACGGGGCAGACTCCGAAATCTATAAAAAGGAGCTTAAGGTCGTTATCGCTGAGGCAATAAACGGCTTAAAGCCCAAGGAAAAACAGGTAGTTACCCTTTATTACTATGAAAAGCTTAAATTCTCCGAAATCGCAAGAGTTTTAGAGGTTTCGGAATCGAGAGTATGCCAGATCCATTCAAAGGCTATGATGGTTCTTAAGCATACTTTACAGGAATATATGACAAAATAACCGCCCCTATACAGAAAGGAACGCTTATGTTACGTGGCTTTTACAATGCGGCACAGGCTATGCTGGTAAAACAGCGTGAGCTCGACGCAATAGGAAACAATATCGTAAACGTGAATACAGCAGGCTATAAAAAAGATGAAATCATTATGAACACTTTTATGGATGAGCTTATTCTCGTAAACGGCAGAAAAGAAACCTCGGGTCATTTTTTACAGACCTATGCCGATATCTCGAAAACAAACCTCGAACAGAGTAATTTTACTTATACAGAGAGTAATTTTGATGTCGGAATATACGGAAATGTATATTTTAATATCCGTGGAAAAGATAATGAAATCTACCAGACAAGAAACGGACAGTGGGAGCTTGACAGCGAGGGCTACCTCGTTTTAGGCGACGCCGGACGTATTCAGGGTCAGAGCGGCGATATCTATCTCGGTACAGGCGATTTTATTATCGACAACGCAGGTATTATCTACATAAACAACCAGCCCGTTGACCAGTTAAGCCTTACTTATATCCCACAGGGCTCGGACGTTGAAAAAATCGGCGACAACCTTATGAGATATGAAGGTGACGGTACTATCCCCGAGGACGAGTTCTTCGATATTATCCAGGGCTGCTGGGAGCATTCAAACGTTGACGGAAACAAGGAAATAACACAGATGATGGAGGTTCACCGTCTTTACGAGGCAAACTCGAGAATTCTCCAGTATCTCGATACCATAAACAGCAGAGCGGTAGAAATCGCCGCTATCCAGTAATACTTTTGTTCACATTTTTCTCTAAGTGAACGGAAAGGAAATTTTGCTTTATGAACATTTCGTTTTATACAGGTGCTTCGGGTATGATTGCCCAGCAGGAGGGTATGAACATATACTCCCACAATATCTCTAACGTAAATACTGTCGGTTTTAAGTCCTTAAGACCGAGCTTTGCTGATTGTATCTATACTATCCAGCGTCAGACCGAGCCCGAGTGGCAGACAGGTCACGGTCAGTATATTATGAAAACTGACTTTATGTGGGAACAGGGTTCCTTTACTATGACGGAACAGGATTTCGACTTTGCTATTCCTAACGATAACTTCTTTATGGTTCTCGACGAAAGAGGCGACACATATCTTACCCGCGACGGTTCCTTCGAAATCACACAGATAGGAGACCACTGGGAGCTTGTATCGGGAAGAGGCGAGTTCGTTCTCGATAACGAGGGCAACCATATTACAATACCCTTCCTTACTGAAACAAGAAAGATTTACGACGAAGAGGGAAACCTCGTTGGTACAGAAGAAATTCCCACAAATAACGTGGATTTCAACACTCTTACAGATATGATAGGTCTTTATGAGGTTGACAACAACTGGGGTCTTAACCAGGGCGAGGATAACCATTTCGTAGTTACCGAGCGTTCGGGCGAACCCCGTGCAAGTGCTGACCGTGAAATTATCCGTCAGGCTCTTGAAATGTCTTCTGTTGACTTAGCGTCAGAAATGGTTCATTTAATCGAAACACAGCGTTCGTACCAGCTTAATGCGAGAGTTGTAACGACCTCCGACGAGCTTATGACCATTGCTAATAATCTCCGAAGATAACATAACAGTAAACACCTATTAAAAAAATACGGAAGGAAACTGAATTATTATGGCTATACAGAAATTTGAAGATTTAGGCGCTATGGAAATAGACGTTCTTACCGAGGTCGGTAATATAGGAGCAGGCAACGCTATGACTGCTCTTTCAAGTATGATTGGTCAGATGGTAGATATCGAGGTACCTGCCGTTAAGATTCTCGGCTTCCAGGAAGCTATCGACTATGCAGGCGGTGCCGAAAAGACTATTGCGGGTATTCTTGTACCGATTACAGGCGAGGTTGAGGGCGAGATACTCTTCTTACTGGAAGAAGACCTCGTAGGTCTCGTTGTTTCGACATTCTTCGGCGTTGAGGACGTTGACCTTCTTAATCTTACTCCCGATATGCGTTCCGCTCTTACAGAGCTTGGAAATATTATGGCGGCATCTTACATAAACGCTATCGCTTCTCTTACAGGAATGGCTATGCAGGTAGAAATACCTATGCTTTCCGTAGATATGCTTGGTGCAATTATGAGCGTTCCTGCCGCTGAGCTTGGCGAAATGAGCGATAAGCTCCTTTATATCGATAACCTTATGGTTATCGACAAGGTAAGCATCAAATCAAAGATGATGCTTTTACCTACTGTTGCTTCTCTCGATAGGCTTTTAAGAAGTCTCGGGGTGATTTCATGAGCGAAAAATTAGTTGTAGGAATATCAGACTGGAAAATCTGCCGTAGTCCCGACTCCCTTATAACCTACGCACTGGGTTCCTGCGTCGGAATATGTCTGTATGATAAAGCCTCAAGAATAGCAGGTCTTTCCCATATTATGCTCCCCGACAGCACTGCTATTGCAGGCGGACATACAACAAGACCGAAATTCGCCGATACCGCTATTATAGATATGCTTAACGCTATGAAGGCGGAGGGTGCGTCACAGTCTATGATAACCGCAAAGATTGCAGGCGGAGCGGTTATGTTTAAGAGTGCGAGTGCACAGTTCAATATAGGCGAGCGGAATGTTGAGGCTGTTAAAAAGATACTGGGAAATCTCGGAATTCCGATAATCGCTTCGGATACGGGACTTAACTATGGCCGTACCGTAACTTTCTTTGCGGAAAACGGAAATCTCGAAGTTAATTCAGCTACAAAAGGAAAAAGCATAATCTGATGCGGAGGTGAGCCGTATGAACGAAGCGTTCAAAGAACTGGACAGCGTTTTCGACAGCATTATTGATGAAATTGAAAACCCAGGGCGTTCTTACGGCGTTACGGATATTTTCCGTAATCTTCACGGCGAAAAAACCGAATATGCAGACTATGCAAAGGTTGTTTATACTATCGTTGTCCGTGTGGCAGACGATAATATGAGTGCTACTATAAACGTTATTTCGACGGCAGACAAGATCCGCCGTTATACTATCGGCGAGCTTAACCGTGCTATCCGTGCGAAAGGCGTTGTTTACGGAATCGACAGCGAAGCCCTTATGCGTATGGTATCGAAGCAGACCTTTAACCGTGATGTTGTTTTCGCTAAGGGAAGCGTTCCCGAAAACGGAAAGGACGGCTATCTCGAGCATCTTATCTCTTTCCCCGAGGATCAGAAGGTCATAAACGTGAAAGCGGATACGCCTTTATGCAAGGTAGTTCCACCTACAGGCGGAACACACGGCTCGGATATTTTCGGAAAGGTTATTCCTGCTGTAGGCGGAGCACCCTTTACCGATGTACCTAAGGGAGAGAATACCGAATTCGACAAGAAGACGGGCATTTTATCCTCATCGACAGGCGGAAATCTTTCTTTCAAGAACGGCGTTTATTCGATATGTGATGAGTATGTTCTTAACTGTAACGTTACGAAGGAAAACGGAAAAATAGAATTTTCAGGTACGGTTATCGTAAACGGCAACGTATCCGGCGAAGCCGAAATCGTTGCAGGCAAAAACGTTGTTGTAAAGGGAAAGGTTACTGCTTCAAAAATAACAGCAGGTAAAAATATTGAGATAGAATATGCCACAAAAAGCTCGGTTATTTTTTCCGAAGGCGATATTTCTCTTATGAACTGCACCGATTCGGAGATAATCTGTAAGGGCAATATTACCTGTGCCTCTCTTGCAAACTGCACTGTAAACTGCACAGGAGACATCGACTGTACTGTAAACCAGGGCAATATCACAGGCGGAACGGTAAGCTGTATCGGAAAGGTATCCTGTATAACAGCAGGCTCAAGACTTCACGAAATAACCGAGATAAATATCGGGGACTGTTCTGATATTATTACAGAAAGGGTATTTCTTTTACGAAGCCTTAACCGTATTGAAAACGATGTTGAAAAGATTGTAAACCGTATAAAGGCTCTCGAGCTTCAGAAAAAGGATTTAGGCTTTCTTTCTATTGAAGACCAGGACTTCCTCGCGGCGGCAAAACGCATAAAGAAGCAGAAGGAAGCGGATAAAATACCTCTTAAGCAGAAAATTGATTACATCGAGAAGCTTATCGATATATCGAATGAATCTGTATTTAAGGCACAGCGTTCGGTTCACGCTAATGTAAGACTAAAGATGAAGGACTACCGCCGTGAGTTCGACGCGGAGTTCGGTAAGGTTACCGCTTTCGTGAACGATTTCGGTATCGTTCTTTCATAAAATGTTTATAAGTATTATCGGGAGAAACCTTTCTGTAGAAAGGATTTCTCCCGAACCCACTTCCAAAGACTTTTAATATAAATTCAAGACCCATAGGGTAAATCCCTATGGGTCTTGAATTTATTGGTACCGGCGATGGGGGTCGAACCCACACGGTATTGCTACCAACGGATTTTGAGTCCGTCACGTCTGCCAATTCCATCACGCCGGCTTGTGTTATGATTTTTTGCTCGTATAGTATATCATAAATTAAAAAAAACGTCAAGGGATATTGACTTTTTTTCATAAAATTTTAAAATTATTCTTGACAATTTGGTAAAAATGTATTAAAATTATTATTGTGATTATATGTTGTATGACAATACATTATTTATACAGCTATTTTCTATTTTTTAACCATCCCGGTTTTATATATACTCAACTCCATTTTTTATTCAGGTATTTATTTTTAATAGAAGTTTTTATAGACACAAGTTCAGTATTATAGCGGAAATTAAAGATTTATTATGTGAATATTGTTTTCTTCAGGTCGGAGCGATAACACTGCCATAAGCGTTACCGCCCCTTTCTGTTTGATTTTTCCGAGGGAGTATAGTGTTTTATCGGGAATTTTCATAGAAGGAGGAATAAAGTTTATGGATTTAGTACTTGCAATAGTACTTATCGCTGCGGCTTTAATTATTGGTGCGGTAGTTTCCGGTTTCATCTGCTTCCGTATGGGCATTGAACACCGTAAGCGTGACGCTGAAGCACAGATTGAATCTGCTGAAAAAGAAGCACAGCGAATTGTATCCGAAGCCAAAGAAAAGGCTATTACCGAAAAGAAAACAAAACTTGTTGAAGCAAAAGATGAAATCCATCGCATGAGAGGACAGGCGGAAAAGGAAATTCAGAAAATGAAATCCGAAACCGAAAAGGAATTAAAGGAACGCCGTTCCGAAGTTTCCCGCTCTGAAAGAAGACTTCAGCAGAAGGAAGAAAATCTCGACAAGAAGAACGACAAGATCGAAAAGCTTGAGGAAGCTCTTACCGAAAAGAACAAGCAGGCTGAAGAAAAGCTTGCTGAAGCCGAAACAATCAAGAAGAGCCAGCTCGATATCCTCGAAAGAATTTCCGGCTTCACAACTGAACAGGCTAAGGAGCATCTCTTAAAAATGCTCGATAACGAACTTGATCACGAAAAGGCTATGCGTATTATGAACGCTGAGCAGAGAATCAAGGACGAATGTGACGATAAGGCAAGAAGCCATATCGCTCTCGCAATCGCAAGACTTTCCGCTGAAACAGTATCCGAAATGACTGTTTCCGTTGTACCGCTTCCCAACGATGAAATGAAGGGAAGAATTATCGGCCGAGAGGGCAGAAATATCCGTACTCTCGAACAGCTTACGGGCGTTGACCTTATTATCGACGATACTCCCGAAGCAATCACACTCTCCAGCCACGATAAGGTTCGCCGCGAAATCGCAAGAATCGCTCTCGAACGTCTTATCCAGGACGGCAGAATCCATCCCACACGTATCGAAGAAATGGTTGAACGTGCTAAGAGAGAGGTTGAACAGAAGATTCGTCAGGAAGGCGAACGTGCTATCCTTGAAACTAACGTAAACGGTCTTAACCCCGAGCTCGTAAAGCTTCTCGGACGTCTTTACTACCGTACTTCCTACAGCCAGAACGTTCTCGCTCACTCTATCGAGGTTGCACACTTTGCAGGTATGCTCGCTGATGAACTCGGCGTTGACGCAAACCTCGCACGCCGTGCAGGTCTTCTCCACGATATCGGTAAGGCTCTTAGTATGGAAATCGAAGGCTCCCACGTACATATCGGTGTTGACGTATGCCGCAAGTACAAGGAAAGTGCTGATGTTATCCACGCAATCGAAGCTCACCACGGCGACGTTGAAGCTAAGACAATTGTTGCCTGTCTCGTACAGGCTGCTGACGCTATCAGTGCCGCACGTCCCGCTGCAAGAAGCGAAAACTATGAAAACTATATCAAGCGTCTCCAGAAGCTTGAAGAAATCTGTTCGTCCTTTAACGGCGTTGAAAAGTCCTACGCTATTCAGGCAGGCCGCGAAATCCGCATAATGATCAAGCCCGATTCCGTAAACGACGATAAGATGGTAGTACTCGCAAGAGAAATTGCACAGAAGATCGAAGCCGAAATGGAATATCCCGGACAGATCAAGATTAATCTTATCCGTGAATCCCGTGTTATCGACTACGCAAAGTAAACAGCATTATATGTGTTTTATCGGGAGAAACCTTTCTGTAGAAAGGTTTCTCCCGAACCCACTTCCAAAGACTTTTAATATAAATTAAAGAACCACAGGTTAATCCTGTGGCTCTTTAATTTAAAGCTTAATTAAGAATAACGTATGGAGAGGATTCGAAAAGCTTTTCACGCTGTTCGGAGGTAAGTTTGATGCTGGGCATAAATAAGTATTCAAGGTTCTTTAATTCGAGCAAGGGTGAAATATCATCAACTGTTCCGGAGAGCTCGACCATTCTTAGCTTCTTGAAGGTCGGGAGCCAGGATATATCGGGAGAACAGTATCCGTCGAAGCTCAGACGCTCAAGGTCGGAAAGTACTAAAATAGGGGAAATATCGCCTATGGGGTTGTAGCTTATGAGAAGGTTTGTAATATTAGTGAGATTGCTTAAGGGAGAGATGTCGGTAATTCTATTATTCGTTATGCTGAGGCTTGTTAAATTAACGAGACCGCTTAAGGGAGATATATCAACAACTGAATTACTGCCGATATCCAGTTCTTTAAGATTTGTAAGACCCGATAAAAAAGATATATCGGTAAGACCACAGTCCTGCATCCAAAGAACTTCAAGACTCGTCATAGCCGAAAGAACCGAGAGGTCGGCTTCGTCAAGCTTTAAAAAGTTAAGGTCGAGCTCTTTTACACCCTTAAGCTTTTCAAGGTTGATGTCGGAATTTCCGCTCCAGTAGTCCCTGAGTGCTGCCTTCGGGTTTTCGTAGGGTTCAACAGCCGCTTCGGTTGCAGTAGTTGTTGCTTCGGTTGTTGTAGTCTCAGCGGCAGTAGTAGTTGTTGCTTCGGTTGTTGTGGTCTCGGTTGCAGCGGTTGTTTCTTCGGTTGTGGTTTCTGCTGCTGTTTCAGAAGCAGTGGTTGTGGTTTCTGCTTCGGTTTTTGTTGTCGTTTCGGCAGCAGTTGTGGTATCTCCGCCTGTTATTGCTACGCCTGTGACTTCGACAGTTGAGGAATTACAGGCGGAAACGCTCAGTGCGAGAGATAATGCAACGAGCGATTTTATGAGCTTTTTCTTCATAAGTTATCCTTCTTTCTTTGTTTTTTCAAGTATAACAATTTTAATATAAAAAGTCAACATTTTTCTGCTTTTATATATGCGTTATGGTTATTTAGCGGGAGAAACCTTTCTGTAGAAAGGTTTCTCCCGAACCCACTTCCAAAGACTTTTAATATAAATTAAAGAACCACAGGATTAGCCTGTGGTTCTTTAATTTAAACTGAAAGTTTTCCCTCGGTAATACTCGTAACATTTCTATAAAAACGGCAGTCTTTTATTCGAAGTATGCTAAGATTTCTGCTTTGAACTCGTCGCTTACGGAATAGAATGTATTTTTGTAGCATACGAGAGAATCATTGTCGCTTATAAGGATATAGGCCTCTCGTCTGCCCGAATCGATGATATGGATATATAATCCCTCGTCGCCTACGGCTTCCATCATTTCCTTAGGGAGAGCCATTCCGAGAACAGTATCGGGATTATCCTTCGTATAATCGATTGCACGCTGGATAAGCTTTCCGCTCATATCAGCGTCAGCCTCGACTGTACTGCCCTTATATCTTATTTCTGAAAGTAGAATTCCTTTTTTCTGAATATCGCTGGTTTCCATACTGTTACCGCTTTCGCTTGTTTTGCTTGAATCTTCCATAGCCATAACGCCGTCCTCTGCCGCAAAGGCAAATTCTTCAGCCACAGGTTTTTCTTCCGCCTCTTCGACCGCTTCTTCTGCCATATCTGCAGCAGGAGCACATTCTGTTGCTGCTCCGCCAACGGCTTCGTCAGAAAAATATACCATATCGGTACCTCTTGCAGCATTTTCGGAAGTCTTTATATTGTTGTTATTAAGAGCTATAGCTCCCACAGCAATCATACAAACCGCCGCCGCCATACCGCAGTATCTTATAACCGAACGGTACATTTTTGGCCTTGGCATCTGTGCTTCTTCCTGCATAAGCTTCGTAACCTTCGTAAGAAGCTCCTCATCGGGCGATATTCCGTCAAGGTCTTTATGAAGTTGTTCACGGAACATCGAATTCAACCCCTTCCAATAGTTCCTTCAACATTGCTCTTCCACGTGAGAGCTGGGATTTTACAGCGGATTCACCCGTACCTGTGGCTTTCGAAATCTGTGCCACAGACATATCTTCGTAGTAGAAAAGGTGAATAACTGTTCTGTATTTTACAGGAAGCTTCAAGACCGCACCATATACGTCGGATTTTGTTTCAATATCTGAAAGACGCTTGTCATAGGCTCCTGTGTTTTCATCTGCCTCATTAAAATCCCTGTGCCTGTTCCAGGCGGAGGTAAGAAAAGATTTTGTACAGTTTATGGTGATTTTAATGAGCCAGGCTTTCCTGTGTTCTTCGTCGTTATAAGTCTTATCCGCCCTTATGTAACGGAGAAAAACTTCCTGTAGAATATCGTCCGCATCAGTAGGATTTCCCGTACGTGATACAGCGAGGCGATAGACCATATCGGAGTATTTTCTCATTACGGCTTCAAAGCTTTCCCTCGTAATTAAGGAAAGTTCCGTCATATTGTTTTCCTTGCCTTTCTGCGGCTTCATAAGCAAGGGTATGTTGCCGCTTCGATAATAACACCCTGCATATTTTCAAAAGGTTGCAATATTTTTTTATTTTTAGGGTTGAATTTTTTTATAATGGTTTTAAACATAATACCACGAGAAGCGGTTTTTGTAAATAGATTTTAATCATTTGTAATCATTTTGTAAACATTTGTAATAATTTCGTAACCCTTTTTTTTGTAAAAAAAGACACCGTAATATACTTCAGCTTGTCGATAAACCCTATAATGTGATTTATAAAGTGAAAAGTGAATAATGAATAGTGAATAGTTGAGGAGCGCCCTGTGGGCGTGAATTTTAAAAAAGCCTTTTATGAAGCGCGTTTGTGCAGAGTTTTATTTAAA
>JAGANY010000034.1 GCA_017624025.1 Ruminiclostridium sp.
TAAAGTGAAAAGTGAATAATGAATAGTGAATAGTTGAGGAGCGCCCTGTGGGCGTGAATTTTAAAAAAGCCTTTTATGAAGCGCGTTTGTGCAGAGTTTTATTTAAATCCATCGCCGTAGGCGATTCCATCACTCATCACTTTTCACTCTTACTTTTTCACTAAAAATGACTTTTTCGACAGCCAGGTAATATACTTTTTAATAATTTTTTCCGTTTTTTTATTAAAAATTCTCTTTATAATGCTAAAGTTTTGATGATTCCGGACGATATAACAAATGTATCATAATATCTGTATTTCATTATAAAGGAGCTGAGTTTATGGAAATAAAAAATTTACAGACAAGTATGATTAATGCGTATAAGAAAAACGCTGGTATAAGAGCTCCGAAGAAGTCTGAATCCGCTTCGAAGGTAAGCGTTAATACCGATAGAGTAGAATTCGATTTCGGAAGATATCTCGAAACAGCAAAGGCTGATGCAGCAGCAAAGACTGATGCAGCAGCAAACGAAAGCCGTCTCGCGGCATTAAAGCAGGCTTACGCTGGCGACAACTGTCCTGTTTCCGCTGAGGAAACTGTAGCAGCTTTTTTCGCATAATCTTTTAAGGAGGTAACGGGAATGACGGTTGATACAGCAAAAACTGTAATTAAGTTCATGGAAAAATACAACAGACATTTTGAAGAGCTGGAAACCTTCGTTTCCGAGAAGAAGGCGAAAGTAATCGCCGACGACCTTGTGTGGCTTCTGGATTCTCTCGTAAGAGAACAGAAGCTCGTTATGGAAGGCAACGACCTCGAAGTAAAGAGACTCTCGCTTTTTGAGGAGCTCGGTATCGGAGGGAAGAAGGCAAAACAGCTTATAGCTGAATGTCCCGAAGAATATCGTGCGAAGCTTACCCTCGAATGTTTGTCTATGGAAAAGCATATAGACCTCATTAAGCGAACAAATGCAGATATTATTGAAATAATAGAACGTAAGCTTTCGATACAGGAAAAGCTTGCGAACCAGTCCCACTCCACTATGGAAACATACACGGGTGCGGGCACAAAGGTAAGAAAGCACAATACCTCGGGCGGATTTTTCGGCCAGGTTTAATATAGTAAGCGGTTATCCGCTCTCGAAAGGATAATACCAATGCGTTCATCATTCTTAGGCTTGGAAGTTTCCAAGCGTACTATACAGCTTGCACAGAAGTCCCTCGATATTACGGGAAATAACCTTTCCAACGTAAATACCGAAGGCTATACAAGACAGAGAGTTGACGTATCCTCTCTCTATTTAAGCAAGTATGCCAACTGGCAGACAAGAACCTCGAGAATGTCTCTCGCGGGACAGGGTACTACAGCTTACGGCGTAAACCAGATTCGTGACCAGTATATCGACAAGCGTTACCGTGAATCTGCCTGCTATGTAGCACAGTACAGCACAACCGAAAGCGTCCTTAAGGAAATCGAAACCACTCTCGATAATATCGTAAGCGACGGTTTACCCGCATATATGGATACCTTCTCGGACGCTTTAAAGAAATACGCTGAACAGCCCGACAGCGAAGAGCTCGGAAGTATCGTACGTAACGAAGCGTACAATATCACGAACCTTCTCCATTCCTACCAGACAGACCTCGAAGAATTAAAGGAATCCAACCTCGAGGCTCTCGGAAATACTATCGACGAAACCAACAGAGTTATAAGAGACATTGTTGATTTCAACAAGAAGATAGTAAAGGAATATTCGATTATGGCAACAGGCAAGCTCAGCGAAGGCGAATCCGTTACAGGCGGATACGGCCCTAACGAAATGCTTGACGCACGTAATCTTTTACTCGACGAGCTTGCTTATTACGGCAATATTACTGTTTATGACAACGCTGACGGCTCCGTAAGAGTACTTATGGACGGTATCGAAATAATCGACGGCGAAACCTATGAACAGATTTATATGAGAAGCAGTACAAAGAACGTTGACCAGGAAGAATACACCTCTGAAATCTTACGAGATTATCACGCTTACGAGGCTGTGGTTCTCCGCTGGACATCGGGCGACCCGGCAGAGCCCTCTTCCGGCGAGCTTCGTTCCTATATCGATGTTCTTAACGGTAACGGCGTTTATAACACAGGTTATCAGAATGACGCCTACGGCATTCCTTACTATGAATCAACAATAGACGCTTTCGCAAACGATTTTGCGACAATGCTCAACACACTTAACGGTGCTCTCGATGAAAAGGGAAACGTTATTAACCCCGAAAGACTTCTCCTCGTTACAGACAACTATAACGAAGGCCTCGAAGAATACGGCGAGCATTACATCGAAGCTGATACAATAAGAATTGCAAACAGCTGGATGGAAAACGCAACAATGATAGGCGAGGTTTATGACCCCAATTCAGACAGATGGACCCTTACCCAGGACGGTAACCATATAAATGAAATAGTAGTAAAGATTAATTCCGGCGTTATCGCTTTCGGCGGTAAGGGCGACTATGAAGGTACGATTTATGACTACCTCCTCTTTATAAGCAACCGCTTAAGCCAGGATATCGACTACAATAAGGCACAGTACGATTCCGCATACGATACGACAAACGCTCTTCTCGACAGCCGTGATGCAGTTTCGGGCGTAAGCTCCGACGAGGAAGGTATCAATATGCTTACCTACCAGAACTGGTACAGTGCTACTTCGAGAATGATGACAGCTCTTGACGACGCTCTTGATAAGCTTATCAACAGCACAGGCAGAGTCGGTCTTTAATACCTAAGGAGAGATAAGTATGAGAATAGCAGGCGGAACAATCCGTAGAAACTATCTTAAAAATTACGAACGCACCAGCAACGACAAGTTCGGTTCGGAACAGAAAATCCAGACAGGACGTCAGTTCCAGCGTGCCAGCGAGAATCCTATAAATGCGGCTAAGGCTCTTCGTGTAAGAAAGTCAATGGCAGAGCTTCAGACTCACCAGGCTAACCTTAAATCCGCCGACTCTATCTACCAGGTTGCGGAAAGCTCGCTCCTCACGATTTCGGGCATTATCCAGAACACCTACGAAAAGCTTGTAGAAGGTGCACACGGAACCCGTAACCAGGACGATATGAATATCATCGCTACCGAAATCGAACAGTACGCTGAAGAAATGGTTCAGATGCTTAACGTTGACGTTGCTGACAGAAAGATTTTCGGCGGTACAAACAATACAACAAATGCTTTTGAAATAAAGGGCGCTATCGGATACCAGTATGTTACCTATAACGGTATTCCCGTAAATGCTTCCTCTGACCCGAATTCATATCCCTACAGCGAAAAGTCCTATCTCGATATCGGTATCGGTATGGAGATTGACGATAACGGAAGAATCGACGACCAGACAGCCCTTCCGATTACCTTCAACGGCGTTGAATGTGTAGGATGCGGCGTTACACAGAGAAGCGTAAAGATCGACCTTGAGACTATTCTTCCCGGCGAGCCCTATAAGCTCGAGGTAAGCGTAGGAAGCAACAAGCAGATCATTGAATTCAACGGCGGTAATACTGTACAGGACAATATCGACATTATCAATCAGGCTCTTTCCGATAAATTTATGGTAACACCTCAGGTAGATAACACAGGTAAGCTTCTTTACGTTGAAAATATGGAAGGCTACCAGGGTACAGAGCTTTATCCCTATAAAAACGCAACTGTAGATAATAACGTTGTTGACCTCGAAGCTATGCAGCCCGGCGAGTACTACTCCCTCGAGGTAGTTTCCAACGGTATGACGAGAATTATCGAATTCGAGGGCGGAGCAGACGTAAACGAAACCGTTGCAAATATCCGTGCTGAGCTCGAAGACAAGTTCAAGGAATTCGCTCCCGACGTTTATACAGACGGTATCTTCACAGATAAGAACGGCGGCGTTTGTACTGTTACAAATACAGCAGACTATTCTTCCGCTGACTCTATCATAAACGCTGACGGAACTCTTAATCTCGGCAACGTAGCCGCCGGACAGGAATATTCCTTCAACTTAAACGGAACAAAGGTTACTTTCACAGGCGGAAACAGCCTCGAAGAAACTGTAACAAACATTAACGACGCTATGAAGTCGGGTCTTGCCTTCGGTAATTCCAATGTACCTTATATAAACGACGACAGCGGTCTTATCGTTTATAACAACAGCGAGGACGTTATCTATGTAACAAATGCCGATGACGCTCCCAACCAGATAGAGTACTCCGAACACGGCGGTTATTCTAACAATATCGTCCAGCTTCTTCTCGACAGTGCGGCTCTTCTCCGTGAAGGCGACCAGGATATGGTAGCAAGATATGCCGATTTAATCTATGCGGCACAGGCTCCCCTCTCCGTAACTATCGCTGAACTCGGTACAAACGATAAGTTCATCGAATTCAACGAAACAAGAATCGACGAGGTTCTTCTTAACCTCTCAGATAAACAGAATGACCTCGAAATAACCGATCTCCCCTCGGAGATAACAAACTATAAGGTTCTCGAAACAGTCTATAACACAACTCTTCAGATGGGTGCTTCGATGATACCTATGTCGATCTTCAACTATATTAAATAAGCTAATCCATACAAACTGACGGAACAGTTAATTTAAGGAAAGGAGCTCCTTACTTATGGTACAGCATAATCTTCTCGATATTACGACCGTACCGATTAAGGTCGAAATTAATATCACAAAGGGTAGTTTTACCAACCCAAGAGTAAATAATCCCGATAAGGCTTTTAAGATGGATATAAAGACCAACAACGGAAAGCTTGAAATCCATTCAGAGCCTCAGAAAATAAACATTGATACCTATGCGGCCCGTTCAAGTATGGGTTACGGTCAGTATAACAACGCTGACCTTATAAAAACCGAGGCACAGAAGGGCATAAAGCTTGCATACGAAGGCACAGCCCGTATCGCAAGCCAGGGCAACCAGCTCGCAAGAGGAGCATCTCCCGCTGAAATTGCCGCACAGAACAGCCGTGCAGGTCAGACTATTCAGACAATTATGGACTTTATCCCGAAAACAGGAGCTGATATCACCTTCGACAAGGGCGTTCTCAACATAAACGTTGAGGCTTCCGATGTTGAAATCGACTGGGAAAACGCTATGGCGATGCCTTTCGAGTTTACTCCCGGAAGAGTTGAGTTCTCCATAGCACAGATGCCAAGCGTAGAGATCGAGTACACAGGCGGACCCATATACGTCCCCGCAAGCTCCGATCCGAACTACGAGCCTGTTCTCGATACAAAAGGCTAAAACGAAAGGACGAATACTATGATAAAGATTGATTCCCGTGACTTCGGCGTAACAGAAGTTGCCGAAAACGCTGTTTTCGATTTCCCGAACGGCGTATTTGCTTTCGAAGACGACAGAAAGTTCGCTCTTCTTTCTCCTCTCGGCGAGGACACATATCCTATGTGGCTTCAGTCTATGGATAATAAGGAGCTTTGCTTTATCGTATTCGATCCGTCCCTTATAGATGAAAGCTATAACGTTATTCTTAACGAAAGCGAAAAGAAAATCCTTAAAGTAAGCGAGGGCGATACAATACGCTGTCTCGTAATAGCAAAGGTTCCCGAGGATTTCAAGAAGACTACCGTAAATATGAAGTCGCCTATCGTTATTAACCCCGTTAATAACACCGCACTCCAGGTTATTCTTCCCCTCGATTATCCTTTCCGTCATCCTATCTATGAAAGCGGGGAGGTGGAATAATGCTTGTAGTAACACGAAAATCCGAGGAGAGCATTATTATCGCCGATAATATTGAGATAGTAGTTCTCGAAGTAGCGAAGGACCGCGTAAAGCTCGGAATTACTGCTCCGAAGAATGTAAAAATCATAAGAAACGAATTAAGAAACGCACAGGATACCAACCTCGATTCTTCCCAGGCAGTATCCAAAGCGGCAATCGACGCTATGCTTAATTTTAAGAAGCAGAGCAACTAAAAAATCCAAGGAAGGAATGATTTTATGGCACAGCCTCTTAGAATGGGTGGTTTAAACTCCGGTCTCGATACCGAATCCATCATCAACGCACTTACAGCTAACAGCAAGCTTAAGATAACAAAGCAGGAGCGTCAGCTTTTAAAGTACAAGGCGACACAGGAAGCTTACCGTGATGTTATCTCGAAGCTCCAGAATGTACAGAAGAAGTATTTCGACATCCTCAATAAAAAGACTAACCTCAAGGGTTCAACAATGTGGAGCCAGTTCTCTTCAAAGACTATCGTTGACGGCGTAGAAAAGAATATCGCCGGTCTTAACGTTTCCACATCCATAAACTCTGTTGCAGGAAGCTATAAGGTTAAGGTAAACAACACCGCTACACAGTCCAAGCTCAGAGGCACTTCCTTAAGTGCAGGTGCAACTCTCGATATGGACCAGTTTGCTGACGGCGGCGATTACGGTATGACCGTAACCGTAGGCGATGAAACAAAGAACATCTCCTTTAAGGGCGGCGCAAGCGAAGCAGATACCTTAAGCAACATCAACGAAGCTCTCTCCGAAGCATTCGGCGAAAGCAACGCAAGTGCGGCAGGTGCGGCACAGGGTCTCGTATATGTTGATAACAGCGGCAAGTTCGTTTCCCGTGCAGGCAAGGGTATTACCGTTTCCGGCGTAGGCACAATGGAAAGCACAGCTTCTCTCGACCTTTCAAATATCAAGTCCGGTAACAACAGCATTTCCGTACGTGTTGGCGACGAGGTTATTAACCTTTCCTTCCAGACTATCGAGGAAGGCTATTTCGATGAGATATTTGACGATAACGGCGAAGTAAAGACCGACCTTACCGAAGCACAGAAGGCTAAGGCTGACCTTTACGAACAGGTTAAGGCTGACTATATCGAAAAGCAGAAGTATGACGAATATCTCGCATGGAAGGATACGGCTACAGACGAAGATAAGGCTCTTTTAAAGGAGAATGCTTTCGCTAAGGCTTCCGAAGAACACCGTAAGGAATATCTCGACAAGTATCTTTCAAAGGAATATATCTCCTACACCGAAAATCTCGCTGAAGGCGAAACACAGCTTAATTTTGAAGACTGGAAATCCGCTGAATTCGTTGACGGAGATATGGATAACGAGCTTTATGCAGGCTTCCACGATTATTACTACGATAAGACCGAGCTTTCTGATGAGCAGATTGCAAAGCGTGACGCTGAGCTTGAAACATATTTCAACGAAAAGTATGAAGCTTATGCAGGCGAAGCAGGCGATGAAGCTTTAAGTCTTGAAGATTGGAAGGCTGCCAACAACGTCGAAGGCACAGACCTTTACAAAGGCGCACAGGCTATTTCCGACAAGTATCAGCCCGAACAGGGTTACGAGCTTGATAAGGCTCTCTGGGAAGGTGCAAAATACAACGAGTATGAAGCATACAAGGACCAGCTCGGTACAGTTACCGATGAAAACGTAACCTTCACAAATGACGATATCGTTGACCATTACAACGAAACATCCCTTAACAACAGCATCGGTGCCGCTGAAACAAAGGGCGGTATAAAGCTTTCCGTAGCAGTAGAGGGCGATAACGCAACTATTACAGCGGCAGATAAGGACGGAAACGAAGTAAACGTATCTGTTACCGCTTCTATGGGCAGTGCAAACAACTTCGGAGCTGTCGAAGCGAAGAATTCTATTTCACAGATTTCCAACTCTACCGTACTTTCCGACCTCGGTCTTACAGCAGACGCAAACGGCAAGTACAATTTCAAGATAAACGGCGTTGACTTCTCCTTTACAGCCGACACGAACGTAAAGGATATGATGAGAACCGTAAACGCTTCCGACGCGGGCGTTAAGATGAGCTACTCATCTCTCGACAACGCATTTACAGTAACCTCCAGCGAATACGGCGTAAACAGCGAAATTACCGTTGAGGACGGCGGCGAAGGCTTACTTTCCGCTTTAGGCTTAAGTGCAGGTGCAACCTATACAAAGGGTACGAACCTTGAGGTTGAAATAAACGGCACTATACTCGAAAGCGACGGCAATAAGATTGAAGCAGACGGCACAACCTTTACCTTTACAGGCGTAGAGGCAGGAAGTGAATTTGACGTTGAGGTTTCAAAGGATAATTCGGCTGTTGCTGAAACACTTAAGGAATTCGTTGAGGATTACAACAAGCTTATCGAAGAGGTTTATAAGTATCTCGACGAAGAACCCGATGATGATTACTACTTCCTCGCTGACCAGGATAAGGAAGATTTACAGCTCTCCGAAAAGCAGGAAGAAAAGTGGGAAGAAAAGGCTAAGCTTGGTCTTTTATACCACGATTCAACAATAAGCTCCGTTATGTCGAAGCTTCGTGTTTCACTTATGGGCTCTATCGAAGCGGCTGACGGCTCTACCTTAAGCCTTGCTACCCTCGGTATTACTACCGCAACAGACTATAAGGAACACGGAAAGCTTGTTCTTGACGAAGAAAAGCTCGCTTCCGCTATCGAAGAATACGGCGACGATATTTCGAGATTATTCAGCGATAAGGAAAACGGCATTATGGTTAAGTTCGACGAAGCTCTCGAAAGTGCAGTCGGAACAACAGGCGATAAGGGTACTCTTATCAACAAGGCTGGTCTTGCTACAGGCTCAAGCTCTACCGATAACTACATCTACGACCAGATGAAGCGTATCACTTCTAAGATTTCGAGCCTCGAAACAAGATATGAAAGCGAACAGAGCAGACTCTGGAAAAAGTACTCCGCTATGGAAAGCATGCTCGCTAACCTTAATAACCAGCAGTCTTCGTTTATGTCCTACTTTGGCGGCACATACTAATTAACTCGGAGGGGATAGAGATATGAATAACGCATATTCTGCTTACAAGAAACAGTCGATTTCTACGCTTACACCTATGGAAATCGTTGTAAAGCTCTACGATGAAGCGGAAAAACAGATAAATATTGCAATCGTATCCATTGAAGGAAAAAATTATGAAACAGCAAATAAGTGCTTACAGAAATCACAGGATATCGTAAACGCTTTACGTTCGGTACTCGATATGAGTATTCCGATTTCAACACAGCTCGACGCACTCTATGATTTCTTCAACAGACAGCTTATTGCTGCAAACGTTAAAAAGGATATACAGATTTTAAAGGAGCTTTTACCTATGCTGGCTGAACTCCGTGACGCATTCTCACAGGTAGCCAATATGCCTAAAACACAGGTTGGTTAAGCTTTAAACCTACATATTCCGCCGTTCAGAAACCCTGTGCGGCGGAATATTTCGACTTTTGAAAGGAAAAACTATGACTGTACAGGTTAAAGACGATATTATCGCTAAAATTTCCGAAGCCGAAGGTATAATCGGCGAGTATATGTCGAAAACTAATGAAATACTGACAACGGATATTGACGAAACGCTTGATGAGATTTTAAGCGAGAGAGCCGAAATACTCGAAAAGCTTGACCTTATTACAAGCGAAATCGACGAGATTTCCGTAAAATTCTGTGATGAAACAGAGAGAAAGTATATCGAAAATTCGTTACAGAATAAACATCTTCCCTTAGGTCTTTCCAACGAGATAAAGGAGATACGCCGTGCGGCAGTGCGTATGCACTCCCTCTATGCACAGGCTATCGAAAAGGATAACTTGGCGTCAAAGCGTGTTGACGCAAGACTTAAGGAGCTTCGTGCAAGCCTCGAGGATTTAAAAGAGGATAAGAAGAAGATAGATTTTTATTCACACAACAAGATAGGAGTTAAAAAGGGAAATTCGTTCAACACAAAGCTCTGATTTCCCCGAAGAATAATGTATATTGATTCACACATTCACGCATTTGCGGACAGTATTGCCGAAAGAGCGGTAAACAGATTAAAGGAAGTTGCAAAAATCGAGCCTTGTACCGACGGTACGATAAAGGGTGCGGAAAGGGTGCTTGAAAAGTGCGGTATTGATTACGGGGTACTTCTTCCCGTAGCAACAAAGCCTTCTCAGCAGACTACTATAAATAACTGGGCAAAGGACGAATATAAGGGACGCTTTATCTCCTTCGGCACAGTTCACCCCTTAGCAGAGGACAAGGTCGAGGAGCTTGACCGCATAAAAAGCCTCGGTTTAAAGGGCGTTAAGCTTCATAACGATTACCAGGGCGTTTTTATCTTTGACGAGGTATGCAAGCCCATATATAAACGCTGTGAGGAGCTCGGGCTTCCTGTGGTTTTCCATATGGGAAGAGACCCGATTTCCCCCGAAGTCCACCGTGCTATGCCTTATGACCTTTTAGAGCTTCACGAAAACTTCCCGAAGCTTAAGATAATCGGTGCACACATGGGCGGCGTATATGCCTGGGAATCGGTTTACCATTATATTGCGGGCGTTCCGAATATCTGGCTGGATACGGCTTTCGTAGCAAGCTATATCGATGAAAAGCTTTTCGGCGAGATAGTAAAGAAACACGGTGCTGACCGTATTCTTTTCGGAAGCGACTTACCCTGGAGCAATCCCGATAACGAAAAGGCACTTGTTTCGAGACTTTCCGTTACGGACAGCGAAAAGGACAAGATATACTGGAAAAATGCAGTTGAATTACTGGAGCTTGATATATAATTGCGGTATGCGGCAGAAAATATCGCATCAGACTGTTGATTAACTCTGCTTTTATGATGTGTGAAGCGTTCTCTGGGTTGGGGCTTCCGCAACGAGCCGTTGTCCCCGACCCCTTGCCCCCGACAAGCCTTTAAAAAGAAGGCAGGCAACAAGTTGCAGCGAAATTTTTTTGCTCGCTTTGCTCGGCTTTTGAGAAGAGATTTTTTGACAGGGTTATGCGGCAGAAAATGCCGCATAAGCTTTTTTAAAGAGGGAGAGAACAATGAAGACAATAGCAAATATAGAAAATGATTTTACCGAAAAATTCGGAATACCCCGCCAGAGCGGACTTTGCCCCGTAGTTTCCCGTATCGTTTTTAAAAAACAGTATCGGGTAAAGGAGGCTTTCCGCGGTCTTGCGGGTTTTTCTCATTTATGGATAATATGGAAGTTTTCAAAGGCGGAAAGGGAAGAATGGTCGCCCACAGTAAGACCGCCCCGCCTCGGAGGAAACATAAGAATGGGCGTATTCGCAACACGCTCGCCCTTTCGTCCCAACCCCGTAGGGCTTTCCTCGGTAAAGCTTCTTAAGGTTGACCTCGACAGCCCCGACGGGCCTGTACTTTATGTAGAGGGTGCTGACCTTATGAACGGTACGCCCGTTTATGACATAAAGCCTTATCTTTCCTATACCGACGCACATCCCGAAGCCACAGACGGCTTTGCCCTTACGAGAAAAGAGGGTAATTTAACAGTAGTTTTTCCCGACGAGCTTAAAAACCTTATTCCTGCCGAAAAGACAGAAGCCCTTATAAGCGTTCTTTCGCAAGACCCCCGTCCACAGTATCAGGACGAGGCGGAGAGAGTATATAAAATGGCGTTCGGAGGGTACGATATAAGCTTTACCGTGTGCTGTAACAGGCTTACGGTCACAGATATAGAGAAAATAAAAGAGGCAAAGAAATAATGGAGAAGAAATTCGGTTTATCATCATTCGTTTTACATATCTTAGCTATGGGGTTTATGCTTCTCGACCATATATACTGGTCGGGTCTCGTTGACCTTACCTGGTTTACCTGTGTCGGAAGACTTGCCTTTCCAATATTTGCATTTATGATTGCGGAGGGCTTTCACCATACGAAAAACCGCAAAAAATATATGCTCCGTCTTCTTATTTTTGCGGTTATAACGGAACTCCCCTTTAACCTTGTGGCAGGCGGAAGCCTTTTCTACATTCAGCATCAGAACGTACTATGGACGTTTCTTTTATCTGTAATACTTCTCTGTATTTACGAAAAGATAAAGCAGAATAAAAATACTGTATTCAAAGTTTTCGCTTACCCGATTATAACTTTAGCAATACTCGTTATTGCGGTTTTGGCTATGACGGACTATAACGCAACAGGCGTTATAACCGTAGCCTTATTCCATTTTACAAGAACAGACGAAAAAACCGCTTCCCGTAAAAGAGTATTCTGTTGTATAGTACAGCTTCTCGTTTTATGCAGTCTTAATGTTATTGTTACGGGAACCCCCAAATATTCCGTAGATATTTGCGGGGCATATTTCAGTATCCAGAGCTTTGCGATATTTGCTTTGCCGATAATCTGGCTCTATAACGGAAAACAGGGATACTATAATAAATTCATAAAATGGAGCTATTATCTCTTTTATCCCGTGCATTGTCTCGTACTCGGTATTTTATCCCTTGTGTTTTAGTTGACAAACGGTACAAAAAGTGATACAATGTACTTTACGGTTGGAAATCCGTTTTGTACTCGGATTTTTAAGATAGTCAACCGGAATAAAGAAAGGATGGTATGATTTATGAAAATCACATTAAAGGGCGATGTAATCAAAGAATTCGATAATGGAATGACCGCATACGACATCGCTAAGGAAATCAGCGGCGGCTTGGCAAGAGCAGCCTGTGCGGCAAGAATAAACGGTAAGGTGTGTGATTTACGAACTACCATCACCGAAGACTGCTCCCTTGATATTTTAACCTTTGACGATGAAGACGGTAAGAAGGCATTCCGCCACACCGCTTCCCATATATTGGCACAGGCAGTAAAGAGACTTTTCCCCAACACAAAGCTTGCTATCGGTCCTGCTATCGATAACGGCTTCTACTATGACTTTGACGTTGAAAAGCCTTTTTCTCCCGAAGACATAGCGGCAATCGAAAAGGAAATGAAGGCTATCGTTAAGGAAGGTATCGCTTTAGAGCATTATGAGCTTCCGCCCGCTGAAGCAATCGAATATTTAAAGGGCATCGGCGAAACCTATAAGGTTGAACTCTGTGAAGAGCATGCAGGCAAGAACGAGCCTATCTCCTTCTATAAGCAGGGCGATTTTACTGACCTTTGTGCAGGCCCCCACCTTATGAACACAGGCTCCGTAAAGGCATTCAAGCTTACAAACTGCACAGGTGCTTACTGGCGCGGGGACGCTAAGGGCAAACAGCTTTGCCGTGTATATGGTACAGCATTCCCCAAGGCTTCCGAACTCGAAGAATATTTAAAGGCTGTTGAAGAAGCAAAGAGCCGTGACCATAACAAAATCGGCCGTGAGCTCGAATACTTCACAACTGTTGATTATATCGGACAGGGTCTCCCGATTCTTCTTCCTAAGGGTGCAAAGACTATCCAGACCTTACAGAGATGGGTAGAAGACGAAGAATATAAGAGAGGCTATATCCTTACAAAGACTCCCTTTATGGCAAAGAGAGACTTATATAAAATCTCCGGACACTGGGACCACTACCGTGACGGTATGTTCATCTTAGGCGACCCTGACGATGAAACAAAGGAATGCTTCGCACTCCGTCCGATGACTTGTCCTTTCCAGTATCAGGTATTCTTAAACAGACAGCGTTCCTACCGTGACCTTCCTATGCGTCTCGGCGAAACATCTACTCTCTTCAGAAATGAAGACAGCGGTGAAATGCATGGTCTTATCCGTGTAAGACAGTTCACAATCTCCGAGGGACACCTTATTCTCCGTCCCGAACAGCTCGAAGAAGAATTCAAGGGCTGTTTAGAGCTTGCAAAGTACTGTCTCGATACTGTAGGTATGCTTGAAGACTGTACCTTCCGCTTCTCCCAGTGGGACCCCGAAAACCCCAAGAACAAGTACGAGGGTACAAAGGAACAGTGGGAAACAGCACAGGCTACAATGAAGAAGATTCTCGACAACCTGGGCGTTGATTACACAGTTGGTATCGACGAAGCTGCATTCTACGGTCCTAAGCTCGACATTCAGTACAAGAACGTATTCGGCAAGGAAGATACTATCGTTACAATCCAGATAGATATGCTTCTCGCTGAAAAGTTCGGTATGGAATACGTTGACGTTGACGGTACAAAGAAGAACCCCTATATTATCCACCGTACAAGCCTTGGCTGTTACGAAAGAACACTCGCTTACCTCCTCGAAAAGTATGCAGGTGCGTTACCTCTCTGGATGTCTCCCGAACAGGTTCGTATTCTTCCCATTACTGACAGAGCGAAGGAATACGGCGAAGCAATTTCCGCTAAGCTTGAAGGTATGGGTATCCGTACTTCTGTTGACAACAGAAGCGAAAAGATAGGCTGGAAGATCAGACAGGCACAGCTTGAAAAGGTTCCTTACTTCTTTATCGTAGGCGACAAGGAAGTTGAAGACAACACAGTTGCTCTCCGTTCGAGAAAGGACGGCGATCTTGGTGCATCTCCTCTTGACGATGTTATTGCAAAGATCGTTATGGAAAATGCGTCTAAGGCACGCTAAGCCTCATATCAGAAAATCACGGGCGGTTTTTACCGCCCGTTTTTGTTAAGCCGAATATTGAATAGATGAATGATGAAGGATGAATGATGAAAGATTGTGGTGTCTGCCTTCGGCAGACGGATTTGAAAATAATTTCAATGTGCTGTAGGGGCGACCTGTGGTCGCCCGATAAAGTAAGCACAACCGCCGAAGGTGCACCTCATCAGTCAGCAAGCTGACAGCTTCTCCTCAAGGAGAAGCCTTGTGTTAAGGATTAAAAAAGATTTTATAAATATCGGGCGACCACAGGTCGCCCCTACATTAACATTGAAATCATTTTTAAATCCATTGGCGAAGCCAATACCTCAATTATTCATTTTTCATCATTCATCATTCATTAAAAAGCATCGGCTTTTTGAGAGGACAGATTTTATGAAGAAAGAAATAAGCATTTATCTCGATTACGTACGTAAAAAATTAACAGAAAACACCATAGACGAGGAATTTCTCAGTATGCTCCTCACACGTATAAAATTCTACCAGCACGAACGCCTTATTCATCTTATTGTTACGATGACTTTTGCGTTAATGACCGTAATCTCGTTTTTTATGACGATGAGCTTCGGGGGAATCGGTACGGTTTTATTGTCGCTCCTCTTTTTAGGGCTTACTATCCCGTATGTAATGCACTACTATTTCCTCGAAAACAGCGTACAGGAGCTTTATAAGCTTTATTACACGGCTTTGGAGAAAAGGAATGGATAAGCTTATTTATATAGGTGCAGGCGTTTTCGTACTGCTTCTCGTAGTCCTATGCGTATTTTCCTTCAGAAAAAACGGTGAGGACGAGGATATTGACAGTATGAGCGGAACGGATTTCGAGGATTTTATCGCCGAAATACTCCATAGAAGCGGAATCGAGGTGCTTGAGCTTACAAAGGCCTCGGGAGACTTCGGGGCAGATATAATCGTGCTTTATGAGGGCGAGAGAATGTCAGTGCAGTGTAAAAGATACTCCCGTCCTATCGGCGTAAAGGCGGTACAGGAGGCAGTTTCCTCGAAGGAATATTATAAATGTACCCGTTCGGCAGTTATAACCAACTCGACCTTTACGAGGCAGGCTGTGGAGCTTGCGGAGGAGAGCGGGGTAATACTCTGGGACAGGGAGGACGTTTTCGCTTTTATGAAAAAGGCGGAGGCAAGAGATAAAACGCCCCTCGAGACGAAAACGGCTGTAAGGTTTCACAGGCTTATTTCGGAGGAACATTCCGAAGAACTGCTCCTTATAAATGTAAACGGCGAGGAATACGAACTACCGCCCGAAAAGATGACCGTTATCACGGTTCACGGAACCAAAGCGGATATTTTTATAAGACACCGCCACAGAAAGACTGCTCTTTCACTATCCCTTAACGGAAAGACAAGGGATATTGTTGCCGGGGTATATAAAAATAAGGGGTTTTTGGAAGAAATATGTTGATTTCGGACAAAAACTCTGTTATAATTAAAAAAATACATTTTGGAGGATAAGATTATGGCACTTCATTATAAACAGCCTAAGTATTATGATAAGTTTAAATGTATCGGCGGTAAATGCACTGTAAGCTGTTGCGAAAGATGGAGCATCGATTGGTACGGACACGAAATAAAAAAGGTTAAGGACGCTAATCCTTCTGATGAATTAAAGGAGCTTCTTGAAAAATCATTTAAAGAAAAGCTTGACACTTTTAACTTTTCCGATTTAAGAACTGATGAAGAAAAAAGATATTCTATAATTCTTAAAGAAAACGGAAACTGTCCTTTTCATAACGAAGAGGGTCTTTGTATGATACAGAAGGAGCTCGGAGAAGAGTATCTTTCTGAAACCTGCACAATATACCCCCGAAAACATTTCATACATAAAGAAAATATAATACGTTCCTGTTATAATTCCTGTCCTGCTGTGCTCGATTTGCTCTCAGAGGATATAAATGCTGTAAGACTTGAAAGTCAGTACACAGAAAGCGATTTTCATTACAGATTATCAAGTGATGGAGATAAATTGAAACGTTTGGAAAATTATCCTGTTTTAAATTACCGAATGGAGCTTATGGAATTTTATAATAAGCTTATTACAGACCGTAATGTGTCTTTAGAAACAGCAATAGTTCTCGGAGCACTTGCTTCGAAGAGATTTACTGACGCCGTAGAAAATAATAAGATTGATGAAATCCCTGCTCTTATAAAGGAGTATGAGGAAAAGCTTAAGGATAAAGCCACAATAAAAGCTATCGAGGAAATTAAACCGAATTATCTTGTACAATTCAAGTTTGTCAATAATCTCCTGGTTACATTTTTAGAAAATGCAGATATACAAATCAATATTTCAAATCTTCATGACGGAGAAAAGCTTATTCCCGAAAATTATGCAAGAGGTATTGCTAACCTTAATGATACCTTTAAAGGAAGGGAATATTTCTTTAAGAATGTTGCGGCAAATATGCTTTTTGATTTTAATATGCCTTTCCGCATTCAGGAATGTTCAATCCTTGAGAACTATACATATTATGCTCTTGCAGTAGCTTCTTTAAAGGTTATAGGCGTTTCTGTGGCTGAAAAAGGCGTTGATGTAGAGAAAAAATACAAAAATGCTATTTCGATGATGGGCAGGGCATTTGCACACAATAAAACAAGAACAAAGAATGTAATTGAGTATTTAAAGGAACACGGTTTTACTTCCGCCGCACACGTTGCTTTGCTTATAAAATAAAATGAATTGCTTATACAATCCCCGTTTAAAATCACGCTCGAGACAGCTGAGAAAAAACATGACTAAAGAAGAACTGCATCTTTGGTATGATTTTCTTAAAGATATGCCGGTTACGATTAAAAGGCAAAAGATTATCGGCAATTATATTGTTGATTTTTACTGTTCTAAAGCAAGGTTAGCAATAGAATTGGATGGTTTTTATCATCACGAACAGGAACAACCCGCAAAAGACCTCGAGCGGGATAGATTTTTAAATGAAAACGGAATAGAGGTCATAAGATATCCGAATAGTCGTATTAACAATGATTTCGACAATGTATGCTTTGAAATTGAACAATGTATTTATGCAAGAATAAGTGAAAATGACAGAGATAAGGCTTCTCCTTGAGGAGAAGCTGTCAGCAAGCCGCTTGCGGGTTGATGACTGATGAGGTGATTAAGCTAAAATGTTGGTGCAGGTACACCTCATCCGTCATCGTAGCTGCAAGCAGCCACGATGCCACCTTCCCCTCAAGGGGAAGGCTTTTTTGTGCAACACTCACAATATAGACGAACCTTTATACCTAATTTTTCACAAATCAAAAATTTTTTGAAAAAAATGCTAAAGTTTTTCGGAAACTCTCCGATAATATAGTTGTAAAGGTTAAAACAAAGTTTTCGAAAACAAATCAAACCAAAACAAAGCACAAAAAATTAAGCAGTCGTCAGCAAGAGGCAGGCGACTTAAACCACAGGAGTTACCGAACGGATTTCGGTAACTTAAGAATCAAGGAGGAACACTATGGGAATGGTAGTACAGCACAACATTAGCGCTATGAACGCTAATAACGCAATGACAAGAAACGTAAGCGGTTTAGGCAAGTCCACAGAAAAGTTATCCACAGGTTACCAGATCAACCGTGCAGCTGATAACGCAGCAGGTCTTGCAATTTCTGAAAAGATGAGATCCCAGATCCGTGGTCTCGCTCAGGCTACAAACAACGCTAACGATGCTATCAGCTTAATCCAGACAGCTGAAGGCGGTCTTCAGGAAACAGAAGACATTCTCCAGAGAATGCGTGAACTTTCCGTACAGTCCGCTAACGGCACATACACAGACGAAGACAGAGAACAGATCCAGCACGAAGTTGACGCTCTTAAGGAAGAAATCGACAGAATCGCTGAATCCACAGAATTCAACGAGATGAAGTTACTCGACGGCTCCCTTGACGGTGGCGTAGGCAACACAGGCGAATACGGTCCTCGTTACGGCGCTCTTATTTCTGAAAACTCTGCTGCAGAAGGTAAGTTAACAAAGAACGCTTCTCTTGAAGGTTCTACAATCACATCCAGCATCAACGGTGTTACAATCGCTTTAGCAGACGCTGCTTCCGGTGTTGGCGGTGAAAACGCTTCTTGGGATAAGACAGGTACAACATTAACCCTTAACCTTAAGGCTGGTCAGACTTATACACAGGCTCAGATTGATGATTTAATCGCTAATGCTACACAGGCTAAGGCTGATGCGACAAATAAGCAGGCAGCTGCTCGTCCTGAAGTATCTTTCACACTTAAGAACGGCGTATTCTCTTTCGAAGAAGCTGAAACATTTAAGACAGCTGCTGGTGTAAGAGCTACTTCCGCTGATACTCCTGTTAAGGAATTCTTAATCAACGGTACTGATGAAAACGATGGTTACGCTGATACAATCAAGTTTACAGCTAACAACTACGGTGAAGATACACGTAAGATTAAGATTGCTACTGACGTTGCTGCAGGCAAGGAATGGGTAGAAAAGACTTCTACAACTGATAACGAAGGTACAGGCATCAAGGATGGCGAGTTCACAATTCACCTTTCTACAGGTGTTGAATACTCCGAAGAAGATCTTGAAAAGTTAATGGCTAAGTCCGGTCTTGACTATGACATAGCATTAACAGACGCCAAGACTCCTGACGGTGACGTATCTTTCTACGCTCAGAAGTCCGCTACAAGTGCAAATGCAATTTCAATTGGAAATGGTAAGGGTCTCGGTGCAGACAAGGCTCTCGGCGCAGGCGAAGGCTTAACATTCCAGATCGGTGCTAACGGCGTTGAAGACCAGAGACTTACAGTTAACATCTCCGACATGAGCTCCACAGCTCTTGGTGTAGGCGGTCTCGACATCTCCACACAGGACGGCGCTAACGACGCAATCAACAAGATTGACGACGCTATCAAGACAGTTTCTTCTCAGAGAGCTAAGCTCGGTGCTGTTCAGAACAGACTTGAACACACAGTTAACAGCTTAAGCACAGCTGAAGAAAACCTCCAGTCCGCTGAATCTCAGATCAGAGATACAGATATGGCTTCTGAAATGATCAAGTACACTAAGTCCAATATCCTTCAGCAGGCTTCTCAGTCTATGCTCGCACAGGCTAACCAGCAGCCCCAGGGCGTTCTCCAGTTACTCGGCTAATAAAAAATTGGTCAAAGCAGCTTAAAAGAACGGCTTAAACGCTAACGGTTAAATCCTTTGTGATTACTAACTGAATAAAAACGCTCCGCTCACTTCGGTGGGCGGAGTTTTATTATTTAGTGAATAGTGAAGAGTGAATAGTGAATAGTTGTGGTGTCCGCCTTGGGCGGACGGATTTGAATAGATGAATGATGAAGGGTGAAGAATGAAAGATTAAGGTATCGGCTCCGCCGATGGATTTAAATAGATGAATGATGAATAATGAATGATGAATGATTGTGGTGTCAGCGAAGCTGACACCTACATCATTCATTTTTCATCCTTCATCATTCATCAGTTCTTTTCTCCCATTTTTTGACAGAACCCTCAATAAGGGGGTTCTGTTTTTGTTTATACTATACAAATTTTCGGTTCAATTTTTTCTTAAATTTCTTGTGTGAAAAATTAAAACACTCTTGATTTTTGGGCAAGGGTGTAGTATAATAATCATAAAGTGGTGATTTGGCCACTTTTTTGGCAAAAAGTTCACTTTTTAACATTTTCCACGAAGTTTTCAACAATCAACAGTTAAAAACAGGTTGAAAATATTTTAACAATGTTGAAAGTGTTGAAAACTTAGCTTCCGAAAATCTCGAAAAGGAGGGATAAGGCTTTGCGAGGCGAGTTTAAAAGTACCCTTGACGCTAAGGGAAGAATGAATTTTCCGATAAAGCTCCGTGAAGAGTTCGGCACAAGCTTTATCATCTCTAAAACTATCGGTGCGGAATGTATAAAGGTTTATTCTGTTGAAGACTGGGAAAATCTCGTCGCTAAGATTAAGGATATGCCCCAGACACAGACCGCCGCTATCCAGCGTTTCCTCTTCGGCAGCGCTTTCGAGATTGAGCCCGATAAACAGGGTCGTGTGCTTATTCCGGCACCCCTTCGTGAATATGCGGGACTTTCGGCGGATATAGTAATCGTAGGTCTCGAGGGACGTGCGGAAATCTGGGATAAGGCTAAGTGGGATAAGCTCAATGCAGAGCAGGACACTATGAACCTTGCGGAAATTGCTATGGAGCTTGGTATCTGATATGGAATTTGTGCATAAATCGGTGCTTCTTACCGAAACCGTTGACGGCCTCGGTATAAAGCAAGGCGGTATATATGTGGACTGTACAGCCGGCGGCGGCGGACACAGCTTAGAAGCCGCAAAAAGAATGGACAGCAGTAATAAGCTTATCTGCTTCGACCAGGATAAAGAGGCTATCGCGGCGGCAACAAAGCGTCTCGAGGGTTATTCTCCCGTATTCATAAACCGTAATTTCTGTACCATAAAGGATAGTCTCGCCGAAATAGGTATAGAAAGAATCGACGGAGCAATGCTCGACCTCGGGGTTTCATCCTACCAGCTGGACAATGCCGAAAGAGGCTTCTCCTTCCACGAGGACGCTCCTCTCGATATGAGAATGAGCGGAGAGGGAATGAGTGCTTACGATGTCGTAAACGAGTACAGCACAGATGAGCTTGAACATATTCTCTTCGCTTACGGCGAGGAAAAGTTCGCAAGAGGTATCGTAAAGGGTATTGAAAAAGCAAGAAATATCGCTCCCATTAAAACCACAGGCGAGCTTGCGGAAATTATAAGAAATAACGTGCCTTTAAAGGTAAGGCGGGAGAAAAATCCCTGTCGAAAGACCTTTCAGGCTATACGTATCGAAGTAAACCACGAACTTGATGTGCTGAAAACAGCACTTGACGATATTTTTGATATTCTTAATCCCGGGGGAAGGATTTCTGTAATTACCTTCCATTCTCTCGAGGACAGAATCGTAAAGCAGCGTTTTAAGGAGCTTACCGAGGGCTGTACCTGCCCGAAGGATTTTCCTGTATGCGTATGCGGTAATAAGCCTAAGGCTTTTCTCGTAAACCGTAAGCCTATTGTTGCGGACGAGGAAGAGCTTTCGGAAAACCCAAGAAGCAGAAGTGCAAAGCTCAGGGTGATTGAAAAATATTAAGGAAGTAATCTTGAAATGTATAATGGAAATACAAATTTAGCTTATGACCTTTCTTTATTCGAGGTTGACGAAGAGCTCGAGAGAAAGAAAGAGAAAAAGCGTGAAGAAAAACAGAATATTAAGATTACCGAGAAAAAAGCTGTTGCACGTAACGGTAACGCCTTTGCTATGGTTGCGGCGGCAGTAGTATGTATTGCTGTTGCTTTCGCTATCCTTTACAGTAAGGTACAGCTTTCCGATTATACCGCTATGATAAGCGAGGTAAAGACGGAGCTTGAGGTTGAACAGAGAGAAAACTCCCGCCTTAATGCAGAGCTTGACAGCATGGTAACCTTAGATAACGTAGAAAATATAGCAATGTCACAGCTTGGACTTCAGAAAACACAGAATTCACAGATCAATTTCGTAACCCTCAATATCGAAAAAATGACCGAAGTAGCAGAAACAGATACCAATATCTTTGTATCTATAAAGGATTGGTTCTATGATGTACTGGAATATCTCGGCTTCTGATTTAATATATTATATTACGGGCGTGTCCTGCATACGGATCAACGCCCGTATCGTTGTATTTTCCCGTAGTAAGTTTACGGGCGGTAAAAGCTTTATAAGCCGTAGTTGCGGCGGAAAGGAAAAGATATGGCCGAAAAGAAAACGCCCGATAATAAGAGCAACCCTATAACCGCTCCTACAGATACTATGCGTCAGCGTATGTTCTTTGTGGTTTTTCTTGTTACTCTTGTTTTTGCAGGCTATATAACAGGCGTTTTATATAACGTAGCTATAAATAAATCCGAATATTACCGTTCAAAGGCAAATAACCAGCAGGTTACAAGATTTACCATTAACGCCAACCGAGGAACCATTTATGACCGTAACGGCAAGATACTTGCACAGAGTACTACGGTCTGGGACGTAATCGTAAATCCGTATCAGATAAAAACCGTTGACGCCCTCGACAATAACGGCACAGAGGACGATAAGACGGACGATAAAATCGATACAGAAAGAATAAAGTTTATTGCTGACGGAGTAGCTTCTATACTTAAGATTGACGCGGCGGAGCTTTATAACGAAATAATGGAAAGCGATATGCAGTATTATGTCGCAAAGAAAAAAATCGACCGTGAAACACAGACGAAGCTTGAAAATTTCATACTCGAAAACGATATAAACGAATTTTCGGTATATCCTCTCGAAAACAGCAAGCGTTATTACCCCAACGACAGCCTTGCTTCAAACATTATCGGCTTTACAAACTATGACAATGACGGTATTTACGGACTTGAGGCATATTATGACGATTACCTCAAGGGCGTTGACGGTCTCGTAGAATATGCCCATGACCGAAGCGGCGAAGCTATGCCTTATGACTATGAAAAGCGTTACGAGGCAAGCGACGGAAACAGCCTTATCCTTACCGTTGACGAGGTTGTACAGCATTACCTCGAAAAAAATCTCGAAACTACCCTTACACAGCATAAGGTTGCAAACCGTGCCACAGGTATAGTTATGAACGCAAACGACGGTTCAATCGTAGCTATGGCAACGACCTCGGGATATGATTTAAATAACCCCTCTGAGCTTTCGGATTATGATAAACAGCGTCTTGTGGATCTCGAGCAGGAGCTTATTATGGACTATGCGGCGGGAAGTATGACCGACCAGGACGCAATCAACGAGCTTATTCAGCTTGAACTCGAAGAGACCGAATCCAATATGAGAGAAACACAGTGGAAAAATAAGGCTATATCCGAGCTTTATTTCCCCGGTTCGGTATTTAAGGTAATAACCTGTGCTTCCGCTCTCGAGGAAGAGGTCATAAGCCTCGAATCAACCTTTGACTGCTATTACAAGGTTACGGTAGCGGATACAGATTTCCACTGCTGGAGCCCTATAGGACACGGACATATCAGCTTACAGGAGGCTATTACCGCATCCTGTAACCCTGCGTTTGTAGATATCGGATTAAAGCTCGGCAGACAGCTTTTCTTCGATTATTTCCAGGCCTTCGGTTTTACCGAAAAGACAGGTATCGACCTTCCCGGCGAGGCTTCGCCCTTATATATGCCATACGAAAGAATGGGTATAGTAGAGCTTGCGTCCTCCTCCTTCGGTCAGACCAACAAAATTACTCCTATCCAGATGATTTGTGCCTATGCGGCGGCAATAAACGGCGGTTATCTCGTAACGCCCCACGTTGTTGATAAAATCATCGACAGCGACGGAAACGTTATAAAGACTGTCACAAAGGAAGTAAAAAGACAGGTTATAAGCGAAGAGACCTCTGAGCTTATGCGTCAAATAACAGAAAACATCGTTACAACAAACGGCGGTACTAACGCATATATCCCCGGATACCGTATCGGCGGTAAGTCGGGTACGTCACAGAAGCTTGATGAATACAGCGAGCATAGTATGCGGTATGTGGGTTCCTTCTGTGCCTTCGCTCCCGCAAACGCTCCCGAGTACATAATGCTTGTATGTGTTGACGAGCCTCTGGGTGTTTCCTACTACGGCTCTGCCGTTGCGGCACCTGTAGTTTCCGCTGTATTCAGCGAATGTCTCGAATATTTAAGCGTTTATCCCCAGTACACAGCCGAAGAGCTTGCACAGCAGGATACAACTGTTCCTTATGTATATGACTTTGCGATGCTTGACGCTATTGCGAAGCTTAACGAATATGGTTTAAAATACGAAATCATAGGCGACGAATCGGCAGGTATTGTCGATTATACAACTCCCCGTGCGGCTACGAGCATACCGAAGAACGGTACGGTAGTAGTATATATGATGGGAGCAGAGGAAGAAATGGTTACTGTTCCCGACGTTACGGGACTTACGGTAGAGGCGGCAAATCTCCGCCTTGTAAATGCAGGTTTAAATATATCTCTCGAGGGCGGTGCGGTAAATAACGCAACAGCTACCGCCGCTTCCCAGTCCATAGAAGCAGGTACGGAGGTAGAAAGAGGTACGGTTATAAGCGTAACGTTCCTTGTAACGGGAGATATTGGTTAAACAGGTTTAAGGGGCGGACTGTGGTCGCCTGATACATAATGAATAGTGAAGAGAGAATAGTGAATAGTGAATAGTTGTGGTGTCCGCCTTTGGCGGACGGATTTGAATATAATTTCAACGTATCTTTGGGGCTACATGTGGTCGCCCTATACAGACGGATTAAATAAAGATTTTATAACTATCGGTCGACCACAGGACGCCCCTACATTAAAATCATATTTAAATCCATTGGCGAAGCCAATTCCTAAATCATTCATTCTTCATTATTCATCATTCATCCACCTTTTATCATTCATCAAAAAAAGAAAGTCGGTGAGACCGTGAGGTTATTTGATATTGTTTATGAAGACGAAAGAGGCGGTCTCGTTGACCGTGAAATAAATACCGTTACTGATGACACGAGAAAGCTTAGGGAGGGCGATATCTTTATCGCAATCACAGGCAGGAATTTCGACGGGCACAGCGTATGCGGTGAAATGCTTGAAAAGGGAGCGGCGGCGGTCGTTGTTGAAAAGGACTTAGGTCTTCCGCAGCAGATTGTTGTTAAAAATTCCCGCGAGTATTACAGCGTGCTTGCTTCCCGTTACTACGGAAACCCTACGAAAAGCCTTAAGCTTATTGCTGTTACGGGTACGAACGGTAAAACCACTACCGCAAATATAATCCAGCATATTATGAACGAAACAGGGCATAAATGCGGTTATATCGGAACCTCGGGATATGACGTTTGCGGAGAAAAAATCTATGAGGCAAGGCTTACTACTCCTTATCAGATGGATTTATACGGATATTTCAGAGAAATGGTGGATAACGGAGCGGAATACTGTGTTATGGAGGCTTCGTCACAGGCTCTTTCACAGTATCGTTTTTCCGGCGAGCGTTTCGTATGCGGTATTTTTACAAATCTTACACAGGACCATCTCGACTGGCACGGAACAATGGAGAATTATTACAAGGCGAAAAGGTCGCTGTTTAAATTCTGTGACAACGGGATAATAAATATCGGAGATAAATGGGGTAAAAGGCTTTACGAAGAGCTTTCTTCCGCAAAATCGGGCATAAACCTCGTAACCGTTAATTCGGGAGGCTTAGCCGATTTCTTCAGCGTTAATATAAAGCTTCGTCCCGGCGGAGTTTCCTACTGGCTGTCTTCCGCTTCCGACGAAAAATCCTT
Source organism: Ruminiclostridium sp. (assembly GCA_017624025.1). Classification (GTDB taxonomy): domain Bacteria; phylum Bacillota; class Clostridia; order Oscillospirales; family Ruminococcaceae; genus Ruminiclostridium_E. The sequence continues at coordinate 25,654 of JAGANY010000034.1, forward strand.
CCCCGTTTCATTCCCTATGCCCGGCAGGTTCAATGTCGAAAACTCACTTTGTGCAGTTTCGGCTTGCTGTAAGGCAGGGGCAGATATAAGGGATGTATGTAATGCCCTCGGAACAGTAAAGGGTGTATGCGGACGTTCGGAGGTTCTTTATGACGGAAAGTATGCGGTAATATGCGATTACGCACATACGGAGGACGGACTTCAGAAAATTCTTTCTACATTAAAGGAGTTCGTTAAAAACCGCCTTATAGTCGTTTTCGGAGCGGCAGGCGAAAGAGACGCGGGAAAACGTAAGGCTATGGGCGAATGCGTAGCGGAATATGCGGATATAGCTGTTGTAACCTCGGATAACCCCCGTTTCGAAGACCCACAGAAAATCATAGATATGGTTCTGGAGGGCTTCGAGGGTAAGGACTGTACGGTAAAAAGCTTCATCGACAGGCTTACGGCAATAGAATATGCGGTCGGCCTCGGGGAAGAGGGAGATATAATCGCCCTTTGCGGAAAGGGCCACGAAAGCTACCAGGTTATCGGAGACGATTATATCCCATTCAGCGAACACGATATTATAAAAGAGCTTACAAAAAATATATAAGGAACGGTTTAAAATATGCTTCCAACAATTCTTATAACAGCCATGATTTCTCTCGTAATAACAGGCGTACTCGGATTTTGGGTAATTCCTGCATTACGAAAGCTTAAATTCGGTCAGACTATTCTCGATATCGGCCCTATCTGGCACAAAAAGGATAAACAGGGTACGCCGACAATGGGCGGAATAATGTTTATCGTAGGCGTTTCGGTTGCTTTCGGTGCAGGGCTTTGCGTTATGCTCGCCAAGGGCATATTTACCCTCGAGGAAAGCAACGCTATGAATATGGTGAATGCGGTCTCGGGGCTTGTAATGGCACTTCTTTTCGGTCTTATCGGCTTTATGGACGATTTCATAAAGGTAAAGAAAAAACAGAACGAGGGTCTTACCGCTAACCAGAAGATAGTTTTACAGGTTCTCGTTATTGCGGCATATTTTACCGTAAGAGTTATAGCAGGGGACACCTCTACCGAAATAATCTTCCCCTTCCTCGGAAGCCTCGACCTCTGGTATTTCTATTATATCATTATGGGGCTTGCGATACTTTATCTTGTAAATGCCGTTAATCTTACGGACGGTATCGACGGGCTCTGTACCTCGGTAACATTCGTTTATTCTATCGTATTTATTATAATTACAGTTATGCTCAAGGCATACGGCCTTACGGCTCTTGCGGCGGCAACGGCAGGCGGATGCCTCGGCTTCCTTATATGGAACTTTTATCCCGCAAAGGTATTTATGGGGGATACAGGCTCTATGTTCTTCGGCGGTATAGTTGTTGCTCTCGGCTTCGGAGCCAATGCCGAGGTACTTATGGTAATTGCTTCGGCAGTCTATATCTGGGAGGCTCTTACCGTTCTTATCCAGACAACATATTTTAAGCTTACTCACGGAAAACGTTTATTCAAGATGACCCCCATTCACCACAGCTTCGAGATAAGAGGCTGGAAAGAGGTCAAGATAGTTATTGTATTCTCGCTTATTGCGGCGGCGGCAGGCACAGCGGCCGTACTCTTGACTAAGGGCATTATCTGATACTGAAAGGAGAACCCGATGAACAGAAGACCGGAAACAGACGGAAACAGAAATATAAGGGCTGTACGCCGTCCGGCAAACGGCGGAGCGGCAGTACGCAATAATCCCCGTCCTGTACAGAAGAATGATAAAAAGAAAAAATCGGGCAGTCTCGATTTAAAACAGTTTATAAACTTCGCAATTCCTCAGAAATTCGACTTTACATTCTTTATGATAGTCGTTATTCTGCTTGCCTTCGGGCTTATTATGCTCTTTTCCGCAAGCTATGCCTCGGCAAAGTCCAGCTACGGCGACAGTATGTACTACATAAAAAGACAGCTCATATTTGCGGCTATAGGCTTCGGAGCAATGATATTCCTTTCGTTTATCGACTACCGTGTTTATTCTGTAAGACCCTTGCTTTTTATAGCGACAACAGGTGCGGTTGTCCTTATGCTTCTCGTTAAGGTTATCGGCGTAACGCTTGGCGGTGCGGAACGATGGATTGAGCTTTTCGGTATCCAGTTCCAGCCCTCGGAGCTTTTAAAAATCGTCCTTATTATGGTTATTGCGGAGTATTTCCAACGAAACTATAATAAAATGGACAGTTTTAAGAACGGCTTCTTCCCGATACTTTTACGTGTGGGCTTAGCCTGTCTCCTCGTTATCTTCCAGCCTCATCTTTCCTGTACCGTTATTATTCTTATAACAGCAATAGCTATGTTTATTATCGGCGGTGCAAAATGGCATCACCTTGCTCTCGTAGCGGTGCTTGCCGTAGCAGGTGCTTTAGCCATTTACAATCTCTTCCCGACACAGGGCTATGCTTATGTCGGTGCGAGAATCGAGAGCTGGCTTAATCCCGAAGCGGATATCCAGAAGGACACCTACCAGACCTTCCAGTCCCTCGTTACAATAGGCTCGGGAGGAATGTTCGGCTTAGGTCTCGGAAATTCCCGTCAGAAATACGGCTTTTTACCCGTAACACATAACGACTTTATCTTCTCTGTAATCTGTGAAGAGCTGGGCTTTGTAGGTGCGGTTGCACTTATACTCCTTTTCGTCGTATTCCTCTTAAGAGGCTTCTATATTGCTTCGACTGCTCCCGATAAATTCGGTATGCTCCTTTGTGCCGGAATCGTAATCCATATTACGACACAGGCACTGCTGAATATTGCCGTAGTAAGTAACGCTATACCGAATACGGGTATCTCGCTTCCGTTCATAAGCTACGGAGGCACCGCTCTCGTCGTACAGATGGCGGAAATGGGAATCGTGCTTAATATTTCGAGAAGGGCGGCTATGGAATAATGAGAGTAATCCTTGCGGCAGGCGGAACGGCAGGTCACATAAATCCTGCCCTCGCAATAGCAGATAAAATAAAATATGTATTTCCCGAAAGCGAAATTCTTTTCGTAGGTGCTCCCGACGGAATGGAGGCAACTCTCGTAAAAAAGGCAGGCTATAGCTTCCAATCCTTTAAAATGGCGGGGCTTCAGCGTAAGCTTTCGGTAAATAACCTTATACGAAACGCAAAGGCGGCATACTACTATATTACCGCCCGAAGCAACGCAAAAAAGCTTCTCCGTGAATTCAAGCCCGATATCGTTATCGGTACGGGCGGATATGTTTCCGCACCTGTGCTTTTAAGTGCGGCGAAGCTTGGAATAAAGACCGTTACCCACGAAAGCAACTCTCTCCCCGGTATGACGACGAAGCTTCTTTCGAAGAACGTAGATAAGGTATTCGTTGTTGACGAAGCGGCAGTTTCAAGGCTTCCCGTAAAGGAAAACGCTGTTGTTACGGGAAATCCCTTACGTAATAATATCCCCATAGAGGAACGAGAGGAAGCGAGAAAGAAGCTTGGGCTTCCCGAAGGGCTTACGATACTTTCTTTCGGCGGTTCTCTCGGAGCGAATAAGATTACCGAAGCGGTAGTTGAGCTTTTAAAATGGGAAAACGAGGCCGGCGGTATAAACCATATCCACGGATACGGCGGAAACGGCCGTGAAATGTTCGACAGCCTTATGGAGCGTGAGGGCGTAAAGCGTACCGAGCGTATGATATTAAAGGAATATATTGATAATATGTACACCTGTATGTGTGCGGCGGATATAATCGTTTCACGTGCAGGAGCTATGACCCTTACGGAAATAAAGGCTATAGGAAGAGCGTCTGTGCTTATCCCCTTCCCACAGGCGGCGGAAAATCACCAGTATTATAATGCTCTTTCCATAGCGGACGCCGGTGCGGCGGTACTTATCGAGGACAAGGATTTAGAAAAGACGAAATTAAAGGAGCTTATCGAAAGCCTGTCCGAAAACAAGGAAAAAATACGCACAATGGAAGAAAACGCAAAAAAACTCGGCACAACAAAAGCGGCCGATGTTATTGTAAGCGAGATAATTGAACTTTTAAAAATGAATAATGAATGATGAAAAATGAATGATTAAGGTATCGCCTTACGGCGATGATTTTAAAAATGATTTCAATGTATCGTAGGGGCGACCTGTGGTCGCCCGATACAGATGGATTTGAAAAGATTTTATAAGAGGTAATCCTTTTAAATTATATTCAAATCCGTCCGCCAAAGGCGGACACCTTAATCATTCATCATTCATTCTTCATCATTCATCAAATTTATCACCTTTTTCTCAAATCTGCATATCCTGTAAAAAACGAGAAAAGGGTGATGATATGTCAGCTCGTCAGGCTATTTCTGTCCGTGGCGGAAGGACTTTAGAGGGCGAAATCGTTATACAGGGTGCAAAAAACAGTGCTTTGCCCATTCTGGCGGCATCGGTGCTCTGTAAAACAGAGGTAACGCTTTATAATTGTCCGAGACTTACGGATTGCGACGCGGCTATGCGGATACTTACAACCATAGGCTGTTCCTGTAAACGAGAGGGAAACGTTGTTTCGATAAATCCCTCGGTCGTTTCGGCAACAGAAATTCCTTCCTCTCTTATGAGAGAGATGAGGTCGTCGGTTATTTTTTCGGGTGCCCTGCTTGGACGGGAGAAAAGATGCCGTTTAAGCTTTCCGGGAGGCTGTGAGATAGGGGCAAGACCTATCGATTATCATATCGCCGCCTTTAAGAAAATGGGCGTTTCGGTACAGGATGAACACGGCTACCTTAATTTAACGGCACAGAAACTTTCGGGTGCGGTAATCGTGCTTCCTATGCCTTCGGTAGGGGCAACGGAGAATATTATGCTTGCCGCTGTGCTTGCGAAGGGCGTTACAGAGATACATAATGCCGCAAGAGAGCCCGAAATAGTTGACCTTGCGGAATTTCTCATAAAATGCGGAGCAAAAATCTCGGGAGCAGGTACAGAGCTCATAGTCATAGAGGGCGTAAAGGAGCTTTACGGCTGTGACTATACGGTTATGCCCGACAGAATTGCGGCGGCAACCTATCTCTGTGCAGGAGCGGTTACGAGAGGCGAGCTTGTGCTCGCTAAAGCAGATTATAATTCCTTAAGACCTGTAATTTCCGTGCTTGAACAAATGGGCGTAAGTATTTACGGCTACGGCGGAAATTATATCTATATAAACGCAAAAAAGACCCTTAAAGCGCCGCCTATGATAAGAACGGCGGTTCATCCCGGTTTTCCCACTGACGCACAGCCTGTACTTATGGCACTTTGTATGACGGCGGAGGGAACTACGGTTTTTTCGGAAACTATTTTCGAGAACCGTTACCGCCACGTAAGCGAGCTTACAAGATTAGGCGGCAAGATAAACGTAGAGGGAAGAGTTGCTGTGGTAGAGGGCGTTCCGAAGCTTTCGGGTGCGGAGCTTATGGCTACGGATTTACGGGGCGGAGCGGCTATGGTAGTGGCGGCACTCTTTGCCGACGGGGTAACGAGGGTAGGAAATGCCTCGTATATCTATCGAGGCTACGAGGATATTGAGGAACGGCTCAGAAGCGTAGGAGCCGATATAAGAACTGTGCAGGTTCATTAAAGTATATTACGGAAGGACTGATAAAATGCCGGATTTTCACCGACTTAACAAGTCGAAAACAACCGAAATGAGCAGGGAAGAGCTTAACCGCCGTCTTAAAGAAGAAGTCGGAAAATCAGCGGCTAAGCAGTCTTCAAAAACCGGCTCACAGAAAAAACAGACCCAGTCAAAAAAACAGCAGAAGATTTCTGAACAGACGAAATACCAGATGCCTCCGAGAAGTCCCGAAAGAAAAAGACGAGAGGAAGAGAATAAAAAGAGGGAAAAAGAGGAGAAAAAGGCAAAGAAACGCCGTAAAAGAGGTAATTTCGTTATCTATTATATAATGCTTGCAATAGTTGCGTTTATTATATTCGCAATCCTTTCGGTAACCGTTCTTTTCAATGCAGAGGGGATAGTTGTAGAGGGCGAAACGGTATATTCGGACGAGGAAATTATTGCCGCAAGCAGACTTAAGGGCGACGAGAACCTTATAAGAATGACGACCTTCGGAATCGATAAAAGAATTCTTAAGGAGCTTGTAAGTCTCGACAGTGCCGTTGTTACAAAGGAATTCTTCCCGCCCCATATTAAAATCACAGTTACTCCTGCAGAGCCTATGGTAAACTTCTACTATGCAGGTAAAAACTATGTTATCTACCACGTAGGCCGTGTTATGCAGATTGAAAGCAGTGCGGCGGACTGTATGGAGGTTATAGGCTACCAGCCCGGCGATAACGTTGTAATCGGCGACTATATCACAGCCGCAAACCCCGAACAGGACGATATGGTAAGAGAGATAAACAGCTGTATAGAGCTTGCGGAAATCGAGGGCATAACGAAGCTCGATATAAGCGACAGTCTTAATATAATACTTACCTACGAGGACAGGGTAGTTATCTATCTCGGCAGTATTTTACAGCTTGAAGAAAAGCTTACTATCGTAAAGGAGCTTGTAACAAACCATATCGCTCCTACGGAAAGAGTAAGCCTTAACGTTTCCAATCCCGAGCGGGTTGTACAGAGACCTTTAACGCCTCTCGTTACCTCTTTGGTTACGACTACGACAACAACGGCTCCCGAAGAGGTTCCCGAGGACGGAGAAACGACTGCCGCTCCCGAGGAGTAAAAAGACGGATTTTCGGACTAAACCACAATATTTAGTAGTTAATGGAAAAAAATATAACAAAATATTTACTTTTTTTAAAAAAGGTATTGAATTTTTGATGAAAATCTGTTACAATAAATCTAAGTGAATGATAGGGTATCTCTGTTTTTATTTTCGGATGATACCATAAAGATACAGGAGGTATAAGAAGTGGCTATTGAAATCGATGAAGAAGGCTTCGCAGTAGAAAGTGAAGAACCCGAGTTCGACCATCTCGATGAAGGTGCGGTTTATAATATTCAGATAAAAGTATTCGGTGTCGGCGGCGGCGGCGGAAACGCTGTTGAAAATATGGCAAAGAAGGGTCTTCGCGACAAGGGCGTTAAGGACGTAAGCGATGACGACGTAGATATCGAATTCGTTGCAGTAAATACTGACGTTGCTGCTCTTAAGAACAAGGATAAGACACTTATGCGCCGTGTACAGATCGGCCGCAAGTGTGCAAAGGGCAGAGGTGCGGGCGGCCGTGCCGAAGTCGGTGCTGAGGCAGCAAGAGAAGACCGTGAAGAAGTTGAAAAGTATTTAAAGGGTGCGTCCCTCGTATTTATCTCTGCCGGTATGGGCGGCGGTACAGGTACAGGCGCAGCTCCCGTTATTGCTGAAATTGCACAGGAAATGGGCATTCTCACAATAGGCGTTGTTACAAAGCCCTTCGACTTCGAGCGTGAACAGAAGATGAACCAGGCTATGAAGGGTATCGACGAAATGCGTAAGCACGTTGACGCTCTCGTAATTATCCCTAACCAGAGACTTTTACAGCTCAACGAAAAACAGCTTACATTCCAGCAGGCTTTCGTTATGGTTGATGACGTTTTACACCGTTCCGTTAAGATCGTATCCGATATGATCAATAAGACAGCGGTTATCAATGTTGACTTCTCCGACTTAAGCACAATCATCAAGAATGCAGGAGACGCTCATATCGCTATCGGTACAGGTACAGGCGACAAGAAGGTTGAAGAGGCAGTACAGCAGGTTGTAAACAGCCCTCTCCTCGAGACCTCTATCAAGAATGCAGGCCGTCTCTTAGTTTACATAACTCTTTCACAGGACGCTCTTATGACCGATGTTGACGACGCTATGCACGCTATCACAAAGGCTTGCGGTGCGGAAGCAGAAATTATCTTCGGTGCTAACTACGGTCCTGCTGAAATGAAGGATTCTATCGCAATTTCCGTAATTGCAACCTGCTTCAAGGATTCTCCCGAAGGAGAAGCAGGCCCCAGCGTTGCTGAAGAAATCATAAGCGGTTCTGTTGCATCGTCACAGGGCACAAGCTTTACCGATTACCTCACACAGAGCACAATGATGCACTCTGATGACACCGGTTTCAGCGACCTCGAAGCAATCTTCAATAAGAAAAGAAACTGATAAAAAAGAGCAGTCGTAAGACTGCTCTTTTTTGATGAATGATGAAGGATGAATGATGAAAAATTGTGGTGTCCGCCTTTGGCGGAAGGATTTGAATAGATGAATAATGAAGAATGAATGATGAATGATTAAGGTATCGCCTTACGGCGATGGATTTGAATTTGATTTCAATGTTAATGTAGGGGCGACCTGTGGTCGCCTGATAAGGGAAGCACAACCACCGAAGGTGCACCTCATCCGTCAGCAGATTGCTTGCAAACTGCCAAACCTCTCTCATCGAGGAGAAGCTTGCTGTGTTCGGGCGACCACAGGTCGCCCCTACATTAAAATCATTTTTAATCCATTGGCGAAGCCAATACCCTAATTATTCATTCTTCATTCTTCATTATTCATCAATTTAAATCGTCAGCGAAGCTGACACCACAACTCTTCACTATTCACTCTTACTTTTTCATTATTTTTCCCTTTTCCTCTTGTATTTATCGCTGAAATGTGTTAAAATAAAATGATAATATAATAACGAAAGGATTTTTTTCTGGTATGAATAAATACGAAACCTACGAAAGCCCGTTTTGTACCCGTTACGCAAGCAAGGAAATGCAGTACGTTTTCTCTGCACAGAAGAAGTTTTCTACCTTCAGAAAGCTTTGGGTTGCTCTTGCTCGTGCGGAAATGAAGCTCGGTTTAAATATTACCGAGGAACAGGTTGCAGAGCTTGAGGCTAACGTTGATAATATCGATTTTGCGGTTGCGGAAGCAAGAGAAAGAGAAGTAAGACACGATGTTATGGCTCACGTTTATGCTTACGGAGAGGTCTGTCCTAAGGCTAAGGGCATTATCCATCTCGGTGCGACCTCCTGTTACGTAGGCGATAACACAGACGTTATCGTTATGCGTGACGCTATGGAGATAGTTCATAGAAAGCTTCTTAACGTTATCGCAAATCTTTCCGATTTCGCTGAAAAGTATAAGGCTATGCCCTGTCTCGCTTATACCCATTTACAGCCCGCACAGCTTACTACAGTAGGCAAGAGGGCAACACTCTGGATTCACGAGTTACTTATGGATTTAGAGGAGCTCGAACACCGTATGTCCAAGCTTAAGCTCCTCGGTCAGAAGGGTACAACAGGTACACAGGCAAGCTTCGTTGAGCTTTTTAACGGCGACAGCGAAAAAATCAATAAGCTCGAAGAAATGATTGCAGAGGAAATGGGTTTTTCGGCTTGTTACCCCGTAAGCGGTCAGACCTATTCGAGAAAGCTCGATTACCAGGTTCTTGCTGTTCTTGCCGGTATCGCTGAAAGCTGTTCAAAATTCAGCAACGATTTACGTATCTTAGCAAGCTTCAAGGAAATCGAAGAACCCTTCGAAAAGAAGCAGATAGGCTCTTCCGCTATGCCCTATAAGCGTAACCCTATGAGAGCAGAGAGAATTACCGCTCTTTCCCGTTACGTTATGATAGACTCCCTTAACGCTGCATTCACAGCAGGCACACAGTGGTTCGAGAGAACTCTCGACGACAGTGCAAACAAGCGTATTTCCGTTGCCGAAGGCTTCCTCGCAACAGACGCTATCCTTAACGTTATGATGAACGTAACAAGCGGACTTGTTGTATATGAAAAGGTTATCCGTAAGCGTGTAATGGCTGAGCTTCCCTTTATGGCTACAGAAAATATTATGATGCAGGCAGTAAAGAAGGGCGGAGACAGACAGGAGCTTCACGAACAGATCCGTCTCCATAGTATCGCTGCCGGCAAGATAATAAAGGAAGAGGGCGGAGAAAGCGACCTTATCGACCGTATCGCTTCCGACCCGATGTTTATGATTACAAAGGACGAGATTATGGAAATGCTCCGTCCCGAACTCTTTACAGGAAGAGCTCCCGAACAGGTTGACGAGTTCCTTAACAGCTTCATAAAGCCTGTGCTTGAGAAAAATAAGGACGTTCTCGGCGAAAAGGCAGAGCTTTCCGTGTAATTTTTCTGAAAATCTCTTTTGTAAAGCGTAAAACCCTTGACTATTTCCTGTTTTTGCTTTATAATATTATAGTATGTTTGGCTTAAATGCCTAATTTTTTGAAAGGTCGTGAAAAACATTGAAACACGTTAAAAAGCCGGTGTTTTTTGTTGTTTTCCTGCTTATTGCGGTATTTACTTACTTCACTATCGCAGGCTTCAGCACATATTACGGCGATATTGAAACAGTCAAAATCCGCGGTGTCGAAGATATCCGCTGGGGTATTGACATAAGAGGCGGTGTTGACGTTACATTCACTCCCACAGAGGACTATGACGCAACAAACGAAGAAATGGACTCCGCAAGAGCTATCATTGAGACCCGTCTCGTAGGCAAGAACATTACTGACTACGAAATCTATGTGGATTATAACAGTGACCGTATAATCTGCCGTTTCCCCTGGCAGTCTGACGACGAAAGCTTCGACCCCGAACAGGCTGTTAAGGAGCTCGGCGAAACAGCTATGCTTACCTTCCGTAAGGGCTACAGCGGTGAAATCCCCACAGGCGGAACCTACGAGGATTTAGAGCTTGTACTCTCTGGTAAGGACGTAGCTAAGGCTACTGCTTTCTATAACACACAGGATAAGGAATATATGGTAAGCCTCGAGCTTAACGACAGCGGTAAGGAAGCTTTTAAGGAAGCTACCTCCGAAGCCTACGGCACAGGCGGACGTATCTCCATCTGGATGGACGATTCCGAAATTTCCGCTCCTACCGTAAGTGCAGTTATCACAGACGGACAGGCTACTATCTCCGGTTCCTTCGAGGACTATGACGCTGCTTATGGCCTCGCAACAAAGATCAACGGCGGTGCGTTACCCTTTAAGCTCGTTACAGACAGCTTCAGCACTATCTCCCCCACACTCGGTATGGGTGCCCGTAACGCTATGGCAATTTCCGGCGTTATCGCATTTGCTCTTATCGCAATTATGATGATTGTTATGTACCGTCTCCCCGGTGCTGTTGCGGTAATCTCCCTTATGGGACAGGTTGCAGGTACTTTAGCCGCTGTTACAGGCTTCTTCGCCTTCAACGACAGCTTCACACTTACAATCCCCGGTATCGCAGGTATTATCCTCGCAGTAGGTATGGGCGTTGACGCTAACGTTATTACCAACGAGCGTATCAAGGAAGAGCTCCGTATCGGCAAGACCATTGACGGTGCCCTTTACACAGGCTTTAAGCGTGCTTTTGCCGCTATCTTCGACGGCAACATCACAATGCTTATTATCGCCGTAATCCTTATGGGTGCTTTCGGTACTCCCGACAGTATCTGCTCCATTATTCTTACACCTATCTTTACCTGGTTCGGTGTTTCTACCGCAGGTTCTATCTACTCTTTCGGCTATACCCTCGCAGTAGGCGTTGTTCTTAACTTCCTCTTCGGTATCTTTACCACAAGACTTATGACAATGTCTCTCTCGAGATTCAAGGTATTCCGCAAGCCCGCTCTTTACGGCGGTAAAAAGTCGGAAAGGAGCGGTAACTGAAAATGAACAATAAAAAAGAATTTGATTTTATCGGAAAGCGTAAGATTTTCTTTACAATCCCGATAGTTATAGCAGTTATTACAATTATTGTTGCTCTTATCTTAGGCGTGCCTGTTGATATCGAGTTCAAGGGCGGTACAATGCTCACTTACTCCTATACAGGCACAATCGATACTTCCGCTGTACAGAAGACAGTTGAAGCTCTTAACCTCGGTACAGTAGGCGTTACAACAGGTTCCGCTTTCGGTACTGACGTTGAAACAGTACAGATTTCCTTCTCCTCTGATGAAGGACTTACAGCCGAAGTACAGGCAGGCGTTACAGATACTCTTGTATCCGCTTACCCCGACAACACTCTTGTACTCGTAAACAGCCAGGACGTTAACCCCTCCGCTGGTTTCTCCTTCTTCCTTAAGTGCTTCGTAGCGGTTATCTTCTCCTTTATTCTTCTCGTAATCTATATCGCATTCCGATTCAAGAATATCGGCGGTTGGTCTGCCGGCGTTTTCGCTATCGTAGCTTTAGCACACGACGTATTTATGGTATTTGCGTCCTTCGTATTCTTAAGACTTCCCATAGACGCAAACTTTATGGCTGTTATTCTTACAATCCTCGGTTACTCTATCAACAGCACAATCGTTATGTTCGACAGAGTTCGTGAAAACAGAAAGCTTTACGGAAAGAAGCTTACTATCCCCGAGCTTGTAAACACAAGTATCAACCAGACTTTAGGCCGTTCCATTAAGACAACAATCACAACAGGCGTAGCAATACTTTCTATGTGCGTTGTATCTCTTATCTGTGGCGTTGAGTCTATCGTAAGCTTTGTATTCCCTATGTTCGTTGGTCTTTTAGCGGGTGCTTACTCCTCAATCTTCATAAGCGGTCCCCTCTGGGCATTATGGAAGACAAGACCCGGCGCAGATACAAAGAAGAAAAAGTAATTTTCCGCCCCTGCATTATATGTGGGGGCGAATATTATAATGAGATACGGCTTCGCCGTGTGAAATTTGCGTTGCAAATGAAATATTTGCTTCGCAAATATGAAATGTGCCTACGGCACGTTATGGTATCGCCTACGGCGATTATTTAAAAAATTTTAAAATCGTCAGCGAAGCTGACA
>JAGANY010000035.1 GCA_017624025.1 Ruminiclostridium sp.
CTGCCCTCTCGGACAGCTTAATTATTATATCACAATCTTTTCGGTTTGTCAACCCCTTTTTTGAATTTTTTTCAAAAAAGTTTTTTGTGATTTCTTTTCCGCTTTCCTCGCTCTCGCGGGTCAGCTTGTTTATTATATCATGCTTGTCCCCATTTGTCAAGCGTTTTTTTCAATTTTTTTACTTTTGTATAAACTGTCTCTATTCTTTTCGACAAAATTCCTGTTTTTGTTAATTTTTAATTAATGATTGACAATTACCTTTTTATATAGTATAATAATAACACTGAATAAACATAAAGTTATATAAAGGAGCAGGATATACTTATGAACAATAATTTACCTATTAAAGAAAAGAAAGAGTCTTCGTCTTATCTTTTTCCGATTCTTGGTGCATTAGCTCTTATAATCGGCTGTGCATTATATATAGTATATAAGCTTGCCGAGCGAGACGCTGCTGAAAAATGGGCAGACTACGACGAGTGCGGTTGGTCTTAATATGAAAAGAAGAACGAAAACTCTGCTGACAACGCTGATTGCTCTGACTATTACCGCAATCTTCATTGTCGGCTTTCTTCTTGCATGGGATGTTTTTGATTTTAAGGGCAAGCTCGACAAGCTCTTTAATACTAACTTTTATGCGACTGAAGAGCCTCTGTATATTTCTGATGTTAAAATAAATCTCGATTCCCCCCGCACTTCCGCACTTCCAACTGCCGAACGTGAGCTTATCGAAAACTATTTTACCTGCTATTATGCAAGCCTCGGCGGTTTTTACCACGAAAATATGTCGAGATTCTATGATTTCCAGTGCATTGATGAATTTATCGATGACCTTGCTCTTGATTTCGAGATAATTGCCGCTAAGAATGCAGCAGCTGATTATTCCTTTAAGGAATGTGACCTTACGGTTTATCTCGTTACCCGCCGTACAACCAACGAGGGTACTGTTGAGCTGTCATTCAAGGTATCTGCAGATGTCCAGTATGGTTTTTCTGTTTATAAAACCACTATTGCCGACGAAAACCACAGCTTTATCGTAAGCACCGGGGACGAATGTCTTATTAAATCCCATACAAGCGACCGTGTTTCGAGAAAATACGCCGAAACAGTTATAAACGATGTTATTGCCGAAGACGGTTATGTTTTAAGCGACCTTTCATATACATATTTCTATCCTTATTCAGAGCGGACGCTTAAACGGTTCAAGGATTCGAATATATCCTTTTCGGACAGCCTTAACGGTATGCTTACAGCAGAATACGAGCCGAAATTTACAGCCGAATATGAATATAACCGAAAGACAGCCTGTGACTATGCAAGAGAATCCGAAGGTCATTCGGCAAAATTCGGTTCTTATGATGAAAACGACACTAATTTCTGTTCGCAATCCATATTTGCCGCCGGAATCCCTATGGACGCACAGGGAGATAAGCTTACACAATGGAAATGGTACAGCTACGATATAAACAATGCCCGAGAGCATTCAGGCTGTACATTAAGCTGGTATGACCGTGAGCGTTTCTGGACATACGCTGCCGAAAATACAGGCTTCGGTCTTGTTGCTGAAAAAAATGCCGGACTTCTTCCCGGAGATATTGTCCAGTTTACCTATTATAATAAGGAAGACGAAAAAACAGAAATCGCCCTGCAGTGTATGGTAACGGAAATAGTAAAGGATAAGAACGGAAACCCCGTAGATTATCTTGTCTGTACCGATAAAATAAAGAATAAGCCCCTGTCTCTGCTCTGGAACGGAGATATACGGACTATTTCAATTATCGGGTATAATACGGCTAATATATAATTTTAAGGAGAGTGTGTTTGCACTCTCCTTAGTTTATCAAAAAGCCTTATTAATGAATGATTAATGATGAAGGATGAAGGATTAAGGTATCGCCTTAAGGCGATGATTTAAAATAAGCATTCTCTGTTTTAGCCTTTTTAATCCGTCCGTCTCAGACGGACACCACAATCATTCATTATTCATTTTTCATTATTCATCGCTTTTAACATTGTTAAAAGGTTTATCAACAAGCTGAGGAGAGTGTATTTGCACTCTCCTTTTTTCCTCTTGCCCGTTAAAAATGTACCGCTTACCGTAAAACTCTTGCAAAACCGCTTTTTACCCGCTATAATAAAAATCACAGGAGGTACAGTAAATGAATATCCGGATAATAGAAAGTATAAACGAACTTTTAGAAGTAATAATAAAATGCCCCAAAACCAACGAAACGGTTCTAAAGCTTAAAGAGCATATAGAAATGTTTGATGATAAGCTTCGGGCATCCGACGGAGAAAAGATTTTTCTTATTGACCCCCTTGAAGCTCTTTACTTTGAGTCAGTCGATAACCGAACCTTTCTCTATACCGAAAATAACGTCCTCGAAGTAAGACACAGGCTCTATGAGCTTGAAGAAACTCTTTCCCGAAAGGATTTTATAAGGATTTCAAAATCACAGATTCTCAATATAAACAAAATAAAATCTTTAAAGCCGGAGCTTAACCGCTCTATTACCGCAACTATGATAAACGGCGAAATACTTTGTATCTCGAGACGGTACGCACAGGCTTTAAAAACACTGCTTAGAATTTAGGAGGATATTTATGAATACAAAAAAAGAATTAAAAACCTTTTTTACCTGGCTAAGAAACGGAATCTGCTTTTCTGTGACCTGGTTTTTAATACTTCGGATTATTGCATCCATTACTTTAGGACTTGAAACAGTATCGATAAATCGTCTTACGGATATGATTCTCTGGACTTCGGGAGGTGTACTTATTTTCTGCCTTATTTTTACCAATCTTATTATAAAAAAACTCGGCTTTACCGCAAGGCTTACAATTTTTATGGTTTTAGTTACTGTTTATGAAATAGGATATTTTTATTACAGAGGTATTTTTAAAGGATCCGGCTGTGTTTACGAGTGGCTTTTATTCGCTCTCTTAGTTATTCCGATGTACCTTATCTGCCTTGCAATATACAGCATATACCGCAAGAAAAAGGGCGAGCTTTATACCTTTGCTCTGCAAAAATACCAGCAGGAAAGGAAAACTGTAAATGAAGCTTGATGAATTACGTAATGACTGCATACTGAAACAGAAGCGGGGACTTCATTTTATTATTGCCTCGGTATTTATCTGGACGGCAATTTTAATTATTCATCTCTCAAAGCTCCCTTTAGAGACAAAGAATTTATTTACATTCTGTTGCTCTGCTCCTTTAATGCCTCTGGCATTTCTTATTTCGAAGCTTATTGGTATAGATTTTCAGAATAAGACAAATCCCCTCACAAATCTCGGCATAATCTTTTCAGCAGGACAGATGCCCTATCTTCTTATAGCTATGTGGGCTTTTTCGGAAGTGCCCGAAAAAATGGTTATGATATATGGAATAATTTTCGGAGCACATCTTATGCCCTACGGCTGGTTCTACCGCTCGAAAACCTATTATGTGCTTTCGGTACTTATCCCTATAGCTGTTTTAATTACAGGAGTTATTTTTAATTCCTCGGCTGTAGCATTACTGATGATTTTCGTCGAAATAGTATTCTGTATATGCCTTATAATTGAAAACAGGATTAAACAACGTTTAAGGTAGTGCTCCGATAGAAACGCTTATGGGTATTATCGAAGGAAACCCTTTTGAAAAAGGGTTTCCCCTCGAGCTCCCTTCCGAAAACTTTCAGTTTAAATTCAAGACCCACAGGATTATCCTGTGGGTCTTGAATTTATATTAAAAGTCTTTGGAAGAGGGTTCGGGAGAAAGCCTTTCTTCAGAAAGGTTTCTTCCGATAGATACATATAGCGTTTCTATAGGAGCACTACCTTATTCGCTTATTTCTTCAAGTCTCTCGCTTGCTTCTGCCCATTCGTCTGTCTGAGCGTCAAGTTCTTCCTGCAGCTGTCCTAATTTTTCGGATAATTCAGCGATTCTTTCATAATCTGCCGACGCTTCGGGACTTGCCATTTCTTCGTTTATCTTAGCGATTTCATCTTCCAGCTCGGAAATTCTCTGCTCCGCACGGTTTATACGTGTGTTAAGCTTTCTTATTTCGCTCTGAAGTTCCTTGCGCTTAAGATAATCCGTCTTGTTTGCGCTGTCCGTTACTGCTTCTTTTTTTACAGCCGTAAGCTTCTGCTCCTCTGCTGATGTTATCGTCTCCTCAATAACATCCGTTACCTCTTCTGTGCCGTGAGGAGTGAGCTTATATACTCTTGTGGCTGTCTGTTTTATAAGATAACGGTCGTGGGAGATTATAAGTGCGGTGCCGTCGAAGCTTTCGATTGCCGATTCGAGAGCCTCTCTCGAGGTTATGTCAAGATGGTTTGTCGGTTCGTCCAGGAGTAAAAGGTTGCATCCGCTAAGCATAAGCTTAAGTATTGCAACTCTCGCCTTTTCGCCTCCGCTTAAGCTTCCTATCTTCTTAAAAACATCCTCTCCGCTGAATAAAAAGCTTCCGAGTGCGGTTCTTACTCCCGTCTGGTCCATTTTCGGGTACGCATCCCATATTTCGTCCATAACCGTCTTTTTATCGGAGAGGCCCGACATAAGCTGGTCATAATATCCGACCTTTACCCCGGGACCATAGGTAACGGAACCGCTGTCGCCTGCATATTCCTTTATGAGCATTTTTAAAAGCGTAGTCTTACCCGACCCGTTTGCACCCATAATAAATACACGTTCCTTTTTTCTTACCTCGAGATTTATATTCTCGAAAAGCCTTTCTCCGTTAAAGGAGATTGAAAGATTTTTTGCGGAAAGTATTTCCTCGGTAATCGGTTCGTTGCAGTGGAATTTAAAACGAAGCTTTTTAGGTAAGGTCTGTGGCTTTATAAGGTCTTCCTCTAAACGCTCTATCTGCTTTTCCTTGCTGGCTATTGTTATATAGTTATGAGCCTGGTTAAAACGCTTCTGCTGTTCGATTATTCCTTTTATGCGGTTGATTTCCTCGAGCTGATGCTCGTAATGCTTCCAGGCGATTTCGAGGTCTTCTTCCTTTTTCTTTCTGTAAACGCTGTAACCGCCCTTATATGCTGTAAGACGTTTGTTTTCAAGCTCAAAGGTTCTTGTTGTTACCTTATCGAGAAAATATCTGTCGTGGGAAATTATGATGTATGCACCTTTATATTCAAGCAGGAATTTTTCCAGCCAGCTTAGGGCTGTTAAATCGAGATGGTTTGTAGGCTCGTCAAGTAAAAGAAGATTTGCTCCCGATAAAAGAAGCTTTGCAAGCTGAACCTTTGCCTTCTCTCCTCCGCTTAAAACAGAAACGGGCTTTTCCTGTTCCTCCTGTGTAAAGCCTAAACCGAGCAAGCTGGACATAGCACGGGCACGGAATGTAAGTCCGCCCTCTGCCTCGAACCTTTCCTGTAATCTCATCTGTTTTTCAAGGCGTTCATCGTCGGTCTTACCGCTGTCGATTTCGTTATGAAGCTGTTCGATTTCTGCTTCAAGCTTTATAAGCGGTTCAAAAACTGAAAGTACCTCGTCATACATACTTACGGAGCTGTCACGGACAACGTGCTGTTCCATATATCCGAGAACAGTATCCTGTGACTTTACAAATTCGCCCCCGTCGGTAAGCATTTCGCCCTTCATAAGCTTAAAAAGTGTGGTTTTTCCACAGCCGTTTACGCCTACAAGACCTATCTTATCGACCTTATCTACTTCAAAAGTAATATTCTTAAAAAGGAGTTCGGCTCCGAAATAAAGCTCAACGTCCTTTGCGTTATATATAATCATAAGTTTTACCTTTCTGTTAAGGGTTATCGCCTTTAATTATACTATCCGCATTTTCTTTTGTCAAGAACATAAAAAAGGAGACATTTCTGTCTCCTTACAGCTTCTCTGAAAAACGTCGAGCGAAGCGAGCAAAATAAAGTTTTCGGTCAACCCTTTTATAAAAGGGTTGACGGGGGCAAGGGGCGGAAGCACCAAAACCCGTGAATGCTTCGCACATCATAAAAGCAGAGCTTATTGACCTGTCATTACTTCAATTTCCCTTTCTTCATAGGTCTTGCTTCCTGTAATTGCTCCGTAGGCTTCCTTTATACCGTTTCTTACTGCCCATTTAATAATAAAATATAATGCAATAAGTACAATGATGCCTGTACCTGCACTTATTCCTAATTCTTCCCACATATTTATATGCCTCCAAAAATTAAACCCATAATGAATAATACTATTAATGCTGTTCCTGCCCCGAATAATAGCTTAAGGACAGTCTGGTAGGGTCTTTTCCCTATTTCACGCTGTTTCGATATCTCGTCCAGCTTTTTTCCCTCTGTAAAAGCAACAATTTCCTTGTATGTGCTTATATCGTTTTCCTTCTGAAGCTTATGGATCTTTACCGCAAATACCATTGTTATTCCGAATAAAACGACCCATATTGCTATTCCGATAATCTGGAGAAACTTTACGAGAGGGATAAAGGATATAAGACACGCAATAAATAAAAATGCAAAAATACTGCCGAGATGGTTGTGTCTTTCAATTTCCGCCTTATCGATTTCCTTTTTCATAATATCAATATCTCCTTTTATTAATTGGTCAAGAGATATTTCAAATAATGAACTTAAAAGTAAAAGACTGTGAATATCGGGATAGCTTTTTTCATTTTCCCAGTTGGATACGGTCTGTCTCGTTACATAGACTTTTTCCGCAAGCTCTTCCTGTGAAAGCTTAAACTCTCCTCTGTATTTTTTAATCTGGCTTCCGAGTTCCATATTTTTTCTCCTTTCCGAATTTGTTATCTCTTGCCGTAGCCTTAGGATAACATATCGGACTCCTTTCGTCTATCAAAATGCTTTTACATTGGCTGAAAACAGCCCGAAAATCTGTGTAAAAGCTCTTTTACATCCCTTTGTTATGCGATTTTCTTTAATTATTATATAAAGCATTACTCTTATATTGTAATGCTACTTTTATAGTCTTTTTCAAAAATATCATTTCTATAAATTAAAAAGAGCGAATTATTTCGCTCTTTTTACTCAACGCTTTTTTAAAACATAACTTGTGTATGATGCAATAATATCATTCAATAATTCTATTTTGTCCGATTCTTCTATATTATCAGACTTAAAATATTCGGTAACTTTTGAACTAATATCAAAACTAACATCTGTACTTATTGCACCAAAAAAATCTAATCCTACGCCAAAATAATCTGTATATAGTTTTAACGCTGGTAAATCTGGTATTCTTCTATTTACTTCGTAATTTGAAATTGTGGCTCTTGTAAGACCGAGTAAATCTGCTAATTCTTGTTGGGTTATTTTTTTTGATTTTCTTAATTGCTTAAGTTTATCCCCAACTTTTGTATTTTCTCTCTTTTTGCTATAACCGCTTCCTCCTTTTTTATGATTATAACCTTTTTCTGGATTTGTAGCATCATATATATCAATAAAATGACGTTCTTCTTCTTTTGCTTTTTCATACGAAAGATTTTCTCGAATAACATGATGATGAAAACCAGTTTCCCATCCATATTGCCTAATGTCTGAATAAAACTCAAAATTATGCTTATATCCATCTCCATCATTCCATCTTTCTTTAGAGCCTTTATATGTAATCCCTATGTAAACTTTATTATTATGAAGATTAATATGAATATATATCGAATAGATGTTTTCATCTTCTTCAGTTTTTACTATTCCTTCAGCTTTGTTTTCCATTTTTATAGTTCCAATCACATTAGTATTTTTATAAAATAAATTATATCATTCTAAGTTTAAAAAGTCAATATTCTATTTATTAACAGCTTATACCATAATTATAAAAATAATAGGAATATTTAATTTTAAAGATAAATAATATATAAATAACAAAAAAATCATACCCATAATCTTTAATCATTCATTAAAAAACGGAAGCGAAAATTTCGCTTCCGTTTGTTTTAAACCGCCTGTGCCGTATAGAGCTTATAATAGTCGCCCTTCTTTTCCATAAGCTCATCGTGACTGCCTGCTTCAGTAATTCCCTTATTGCTTATATACATAATCTTATCACAGCTTCTTATGGTAGAAAGTCTGTGGGCAATGATAAACGAGGTTCTTCCCTTTAAGAGATGGTTGATACCGTTCTGTAAGTAACGCTCTGTCTTAGCGTCAATAGAAGATGTAGCCTCGTCGAGTACAAGTATCTTCGGGTCGGAGAGGATGGTTCTCGCTAATGCAATCAGCTGTTTCTGACCCTGTGAAAGTCCTGCTCCTCGCTCGCTTACTACTGTATCGTAGCCGTCCTTAAGGCTCATTATATAATCGTGAACCCCTACTATCTTACAGGCTTCAACAGCTTCCTCGTAAGTAGCGTCAAGCCGGCCGTACTTTAAGTTTTCGAGAATGGTACCGCTGAAAATAAAGCTGTCCTGGAGCATAATTCCCATCTGGCTTCTGAGAGAATGTAAGGTTACGTCGGCAATATCCGTATCATCTATACATACCGCACCGTCATTTACATTATAGAAACGTGAAAGTAAGCTTACGATGGTTGTCTTTCCTGCACCTGTGGGGCCTACAAGAGCGATGCTTTCGCCTGCCTTAACGTCAAAGCTTACGTTTTCGAGGATATTCATACCCTCTTCATATCTGAAGGTAACGTTTTTAAAGTGTACGTCGCCCTTTATTTCAGGCATATCCCCTGCACCGAGCTTGTTGCATACAGTAACAGGCTCGTCCATCATCTCGAAAATTCGTTCGAGATAAGCTACCGCATTAATAAACGTATTCATAAGGTTTGAAAGGTTCATTAAAGGCTGCCAGAAACGTGCCGAATAGTTACCCATAGCGAGAATTGTACCGAGGGATATTCCGGGCATAGCAAGAAGTCCTACGCCGTAAATCGCACCTCTCGTAATAACAGAAACCGTATCGGTTGTGGGCCAGATAAGGTTGGAATAAGCTACCGCCTTCATCCAGCTCTTTCTGTAAGCCTTTGCGAGCTTGTCATTAATTTCCGCATTTACTTCTTCACGGGTAAATACCTGTGAAATCTGAACGCCGACAATGCTTTCGTGGAGATAAGCGTTAAGGTTTGAGCTCTTGTTGGATACCGCCTGCCAGGCTTTACGCTGTTTATTCTTAAGGAAGAAGATAACTGCTCCGTAAATCGGAAGTCCGGCGAGAACAACAAGTGCTAACTGCCAGCAAACAAAGAACATAAATACTATAATAAAGAGAAGGTTGAAAATTTCCAGCACGAAGTTAATAATACCGTTAGTCATAAGGTCGGAAATCGAGTTTATGTAGTTTACGATACGTACAAGAATTTTTCCGTGAGGTCTGCTGTCGTAATATTCGAAAGGAAGATCCTGCATATGCTTGAAAAGGTCTCTTCTTATATCATATACGATGTCCTGACCTACTTTTGTCATCATTACTGCACGTTTTCTTGTAAGAATAGTACTTATAACGATACTTGCGAGGAAGAGTACCGCACAGATTATAAGCGGCGGAATATCTTCCTTTCCGCCCATACAGTTATCCACTGCATATTGTGTAATAAGCGGAGCAATAAGAGATATTACTACTGCAAAAGCACTGAGTATAAGTGCTCCAACGATTCTTCCCTTATATTTTGCGGCATAATCGAGTGCTCTTTTTAAATGACGTATGTCGAATGGGGTTTCAAGGGTTTCGTCTATATCAAATTTATTTCTTGCCATTATTATAAAGCCTCCTTCCGCTTACTTCTGTAATTCATAAACTTCGCTGTAGTATCCGCCTGTTTTTATAAGCTCATCGTGGGTTCACATTTCGGCAATCTTTCCGTCCTTAAGGATAATGATTCTGTCTGCATCCTTAGCGGAAGAAATACGCTGGGCAACGATAATCTTTGTACAGGGATAATCGAGATTTGCTAAAGCGTCCTGGATACGCTTTTCCGTCTCAAGGTCAACGGCAGAGGTCGTATCATCAAGAATAAGTATTGAGGGCTTTACCGCAAGGGCACGTGCAAGAGAAATTCTCTGCTTCTGCCCGCCCGAAAGACCTACCCCTCGTTCACCGATGATTGTATCATATCCGTCAGAGGTCTTAAGGATAAAGTTATGTGCGTCTGCACACTGTGCGTACTTTTTAACCTCTTCCTCGGGTAAATCTACGTTACCGAAGCAGATATTTCCGTCGATAGTATCGGAGTAAAGAAGAACGTCCTGTGTCGCGATACCGATACTACCACGAAGCTCCTTAAGCTTCATCATACGTATATTTATTCCGTCAACGAGAATTTCACCATCTGTTACATCATAAATTCGGGGAATAAGGTTTATAAGGGTTGTTTTACCCGAACCTGTAGCACCCATTATCGCTACCTTTTCTCCGGGATTTACTGTAAAGCTTATATCCTTTAATATTTCATTCTTTCCGTAAGCGAATGTAACATTCCTGAATTCAATCTTACCCTCTACTCTTCTGCCAAGCTCAACAGCGTCAGCTCTGTCGATAATAGCGGGATGTGCGTAGTAGAGTTCGATAATCTTATTAGCGGAAGCAGTAAAACGCTGGTAGTCGTTTACTATATTTCCGAGGGTTCTCATAGGGTTGGAAATAGTCCAGATAAGACCCGAGAAAGCAGCATATTCACCGGGAGTAATTCTTCCCATAATTACGAATAAACCGCCGCATATAAGACATACAACCGCAAGGGACTGTGCTGTTATTTCGAGGCCGGGAAAAAATCTGAGCCAGGTAAATGCAGCCTTTTTGTTTGCTTCGTTGTAGCCTTTATTTCTCTTGTCAAATTTATCGATTTCAAATTCTTCACGTGCGAATGCCTTTACAACTCTGTTGCCCGAGATATTTTCTTCTGCACAGGTATTAAGGTCAGAAAGCTTTTCACGTAAATCAACATAAAACGGACCTACTACGTCCTTGAACTTCTTTGTGATTATAAGGATTACAGGAGTAAGAGCAATCATACATATTGCCATAATCCAGTCTATAGAAATAAAATATATCGTAGTTACAGAGAAAAGTATTATACATTCGAGTGTTGTCTTTATAATCCAGGCAACTGAATGACGAATCATATCGAGGTCGCCTGTTACTCTTGTCATAATATCGCCGGTACGGAAACGGTCGTAGAATGTTGCGTCCTGCTGCTCAATCTTATCGAACAGCACCTTTCTTATACGGTAAATAAGACCCTGTGATGATTTTTCATAGGAAAGGTTGGCTGAATACTGGATAGCACAGCGTATAACGGTAAAGCCTATCATAAGAGCTATCATCGTTATAAGTCTGTCTGTTCCGTTCTGAAGATTTTCCGCCGCATTTTCTCCTACTATAAAGGTATCAACTATCTGCTGTGTAAAATAAGGCGTTATGATATACATTGACTGGCAGGTAATTGTAAGAAACAGTGCGAAAATGTATAAAGCTCTGTCGCCCTTCATATTTTTCCAGAGCCATCTTATAATAAACATATTACCACTTTCCTTTCGCTAAAATATGTTATTTTTCTTCGTGCGTCTGCTTAATATAACATAGTTACAATAATAAGTCAAGGGGTTTTTACAAAAAAGTTTCAAAGAACAAAAAGGTTTTTTTAATCTATAAAAAAGTTATTGAAAAATTGTAAAAATCTCTTTTATGTCTATGTAAGAATAAACCTTGTATCACCAAGGTGAGTGCTTATATAGAAGAATTATAAGTATTATTGAGGGAAACCCTTTTGAAAAAGGGGTTTCCCGGGGGCTCCCTTCCGAAAACTTTCAGTTTAAATTAAAGAACCATAGGATAAATCCTATGGTTCTTTAATTTATATTAAAAGTCTTTGGAAGAGGGTTCGGGAGAAAGCCTTTCTTCAGAAAGGTTTCTCCCGATAAACACCTATAATACTTCTATAAGCACTCACCTTAGTGATACACGGCTTTTGCTTATTAGCCTACGATACCCGAACGTTCAACACCTTCGATGAAGTTTTTCTGAAGGAAGATGTACATAATTAAAATCGGGAGAATCGAGAGTAAGCATCCGCTTTCAATCCATACTAACCAGTCAGCAGCAATACCTGTAGGTGTACCGCCGTTGAAGTAGGACGAAATTGTTTCATAAAGGTTGCTTACCTGTAAAGCGATTGTGTTGGACTTTGTAAAGAACATACCGGAAACGTAAGAGTCATTCCAGTACCATACTACTGAGAAGATAAATACGGTTAAGAAAGAGTTACTTGCGTTAGGTACCATAACCTTTACGAATGTCTCGAAAGGTCCGCATCCGTCGAGATAAGCTGCGTCTTCGAGTTCCTTAGGAAGACCTCTGAAGAACTGACGGAAGAGGAAGATAAAGAGTCCGGCACGAATACCGTTACAGAAGAATGCCTGTAAGTAAAGTGCCCAGGGGGAGTCTGCGAGGTTAAGTGCTTCGCCGTTAATAAGAGATACGATTCCGAAGGGGTCGAAGTATCTGAACTGCATAAACTGCGGAATTAAGATAACCTGTGTCGGAACGATAATCTGCATAATTACGATAGCGAAGAGAAGACCCTTGCCCTTGAACTTGAATCGAGCGAAGCCGTAGCCGGCGATAGAACAGGTTAAAACCTGGATAAGCGAACAAACAACGTTTACGCTTACCGTATCCCATACGAGCTTCGGATAGTCGATAGCTGTCCAGGTATCAACAATGTTGTCGAGCATAAATGTCTTAGGAATCCAGAGAATGGACGGGTCGGACATTTCAGCCTGAGGTCTTATTGAACAGGAGAGCATATAAAGCATAGGATAAAGAATAACGAAGCCGAGTCCGAAGAGGATAAGGAATCTGAAGATAGGCCATACCTTTTCAGATACTCTTCTTCCTAAAATGTAACGGTAATGAGCTTTTTCAGCTTCATTATAGTTACGATAATTCTTTATAATATCCCAGCTGCCGATGTGGTACTGGCTGAGACGCTTCTTTTCTTCCTTTTTAAGCTGTCTCTTTGATTTTTTCTTTACAGGTGTAACTTCTGCGGCAGGAGCCTTTACTTCTGCCTTAGGTTCTTCAATATCAACAGAAGCAATTGTTTCTTCTGCCTGAACCTCTTCTGTTACATTTTCTGTCATATCAGGAGTAACGTCTGTGCCTGATACAACTGTTTCTTTTTCAAATTCGTTGTTATCCACTGAAGTTCCTCCTTAATTAATCTACCTGATAGAAAATAAACTTTGATACGATTGCCGAGATAATACCAAGGATTATTGCGACAATTGCGAAGTATGCCCACGCCATAGCGGACGAGAAACCGTATTCCCAGCCTCTTGCGTAGCTCATTACCTGCTGCATTACAGGGTTATCAGACTTAACGAATGCGTCGATAACTGTGTAGATGAGGTTTACGAAAATCATAGGGGAAATTGTCGGGAAGGTTATCTTCCAGAAGAATTCCCAGCCTGTTGCACCTTCCATAGATGCTGCTTCCTTAGCGGAAACAGGAATCTGCTGTAATGCGGAGATAAAGATTAAGATCTGAATACCGGAATCCCAGATTAAGTTGAGGATTGTTTCGGTAACAGTTGTAATAGCTTCTGTGAAGCTCTGGCTTATGTTTGTAAGACCCATAAAGCGTAAGAACTCGTCAACGAAGTCAGCCTTGAAGAGAGAGCTGAACTGTGAAGCCTCGCCTACGCCCTGTGCGAGCATATCACCGTTGATAACCTGTAATACAGGACCTGTTGCGATAAGTACAGGTAAGAAGAAGATAGCTCTTGCGAAGCCTCTGCCCTTAAAGTTATCGTTTAAGAGGAGAGCAACGAAAAGGGAGAATACAAGTACGAGCGGAACTGTGTAGGCTGTCTCAACGAGAGAATCTACAAGGTTCTGGGGGTAGTCAGCATTTTCAGTAAATGCCTTCTTATAGTTGCCGAAATTATTCCATTCGGTATAGATACCGGGGCCGTCCATTCCGTATTCCTCAATAATAGCGGGCTGGCTTACGAGCTCAGTGTAGCTTAAGGAATACCAGAGAGACTGGCAAAGAGGAATAATAAACATATAGATTACGCCGACGAACCAAAGAGCGATAAATCCGTAACCGTAAAGACCTTTTTTACGTTCGTAGGAAATCTTGCTTTCCTTTATAACCTTTTCTTCACGGGGTCTTCTTCTTCTTACGTCAACCTCCCCTGCTGCATTTAAAGCAGCAGCGGAAGCGGTCATATGACCGGCGTATTTTCTCTGAGGAGCTTCTTCAGCCTCTGTTTCGGGGGCAGTTTCTTCTACAGCTTCTGCTGTTTCTTCAACAACAGCTTCTGCTTCGGATTCTGATACTGCTTCAACGAGTTCATCGTTTCTTTCATTTTCAAAATCGTTCATTACTCATTAACCCCCAATCCGTAATCCGCGAGCTTATAGGAAGTGTTGTTGACCTTGATTTCCTGTGTGCCGAGGTTTACATAAATTTTTGTACCGTTGTCGAATGTTGACTGGTACTCAGTATCACTGATTCTTTCGTAATCAGTGATATAAGAATCTGATACCTTTGCTACAATATCATTGAAGAGCTTGCAGTCATTACCTACGTATTCGAGCCAGCCTTCGTAGTTGCTGTAGTATAATCCGTCGTAATCACAGTCTGTGAATTCGTTGGGATTCTCGTACATCATTTCATAATGAACAGGTGTACCTGTTACAAGAGAAAGGAGTCTTAACTGTTCAGCATTCGCACTCTTATTGATAGCCTTTGTAGAATAAGGAATAAGTCCGTGGAGAACCATCTGTACGAAAGGAACATCATAATCGAAGATATCGTAGTTAGAAGAATAGAGCGGAACATCCTTGATGTAGTCGGAGTACTTAAGTAAGTACTGGTTAGCATTTTCGGACATAATCTTAAGACCGCTGTCCTGGAGCTTCTGATAGCCGTCCTGGAGAATCTTCATAGCGTCAGATCTTGTGTAGTATGCTCTTCCTTCGGAATTCTTACGGCTGAAGTCACTGTAGAGCGTGTAACTTGCCTGGTTAAGAGAAATTCCTGTTGCACCTTCTTCTTTAAAGGTAGAAGCGAGATTATCGAACACCTCTGTGAAATAATGAGGAGAAAGAATTGTCCAGCTGTCCTTTGTAAGGTGAGGAAGACCGAATGCAAGCTCAAAAGGAGTCTGAGTTGCATAGGAGTTTGTAATCTGCTTGGAAGAGTTAAGCATGAATGAGTAACCGTTACCGGATTCGTTGAATTCCATAAAGTCACAGCTGGGGAATAATTCATATCCCTGTGCAGTGATGTGGTCATAAAGGACTTTAAATTCCTTTTCGCCGCCGAGCTTTGAAGAATACTGGAACTTATCAGCAACGTTGCCTGCAATTCCTGCCTTATTGAAATCTTCGTAAATGAACTTGATGTTTGTTACGCCCTTTTCTTCAAGCTTCTGAATGATTTCGAGAGCTTCGGAGTAGGTTGTAGCTGTTGTCTGGAGAGATACAGGAATACCTGCAACGGAACGTTCCTTTACTGTACCGCCGAAGAGTGTAAGATAGAACGGAGCTGTGTTTGCTTCAGTCTTCTTTGTTACACCAATATCGTTGATGAGGTAATCTCTGTATGTTTCAGCAACATCAACATAAGATAAATCGCTGTCATTGATGAGATAGTAAGCAACTTCTATATCACCTGTCTTGATGCCCTTGGATTCGAATACTGTAAGAGGTTCGTTTGCACTTCCCATGAAGTACTTATCCTGTGTACGAACACCGAACTTGAACCAGCAGGTGTTAAGGTCTGTTACTGTATCCTGACCTGTAACTGCTGCACGAATCTTTGCGTATTCGTCGCCCTGAGTTGCAATAATAACGAGACCGTTATCTTCGCCTTCGCCTTCAGTAATTCTGCCGACAACAGGCATTGTAACTCTTTCGTAAACATCTTCAGCCTCTAAAAGGCTTACTGCAAGGTCTCTGCCGTAAACTGTACCTGTGTAGGTATTAACATCACCGGCAGGAGCATTGTTGTTATAGTTGATAACCGCACCGGAACCGTCGGGAACTATCATCATACCATCGTGTGAACGGTCGGTAGCACCGAAGTTTTCAAGAACGCTTATACCTAAGAGCTGGTAACCGATATCGCCTTCAGCGTTAGTTTCGGGACGATTTTCCTTAATCTGTGCAACGGGAACCTTAGCTGTAAAGTAACCATCATTAAGCACGATTTCAAGAGGAACGATCATATCGGGTCTTAAGAACTCGAAATTGAATCTGATACCGTTTTCGATTTTTTCGAATGTCTTTATAACATTGGAACCATGTGCTCTTAATGTTTCGGGAGACTTTGTATCAGTGTTTATTACTTCTAAGGATAAGAGAGTTGTTCTCTTGCTGAAGTATGTATTGTTCTGTTCGGGGTCATTATTATAAGGTGCTGACCACCAGGTGTAGCCGTTTGCCTTATTCTTGATTGCGAAAACATAATCGTCTTCGTTAAAATAAAGCTGGAGGCTGTCGTTTTCTGCCATAAGAGACATTTTAGCAAGTGCCTCTTCTTCGGTTACAAACACTGTGTATCCGTTTTCATTTGTTACTGCTTCAGCAGCAGCTTCATCGGATACGGCTGTAACCTCTCCTTCGGACCATACAGGTATCTGAGCGGCAGAAACGGCGATAAATGCTGCAAGAGCAGCAGATAACACTTTTTTCCTTAATTTTAACATTTTTACACCACCATTTATAAAGTTTAAGGTTTTTTGTTTCTTATCGTTTCACCGCTAAATACTGAATCTGTAAAGGAGCTCAGTATAGATTGCGTAACCGAATACGAATACCTGCTGGAATAATGTGAGTAATAATACTGCGAGGAAGAGGATAATTGCCATAGCAACTACTGTAAATACAATAGCTGCGAGAGTTTTAGGTAATGAATACTGGTGAACGGTCTTCATAGCAGAAATCATAAGTACAACCGACCAGGCAAGACCTAAATACTGGAAGAAGAACATAAATCCTGATTCTGTTCTTAAAAGAACGTTACTTGCTGCAATACAGATTACCTGTGTGATAAGGTAAGGTACGAGAGCGTAAGCGGATACACAGAAGATTCTCTTCATTGTACCTTCACCGTCAAATAACGTACAGAGTGACCAGTTACCTACTACCCATGTAAGGAAGAGGATAACGGAAGAGGAGAAATAAGGAACAACGTTAAATACCTTAACGTATGTTTCGTTGAAAAGGAAGCCGGTAAGCTGTGCTTTTGCAACACTTATGATGAAAAATGCAATTACGATTACCCAGGCAACTTTCATGCTGTATGCCTTTTTCCATCTTAAGTCATCGAAACCTTCGAATGGATGTCTTGCAACATAGAAAGGCCACTTCCAAGCGGGCATATCTAAATCAAATCTCATTTGTCCGTACCTCCTTTTTTAGCTTTTTTCTTTGCAAGGCTCTTCTTTACATAGCTCCAGATTATAAGTGCTAAAATAAGTACTATAATTACTGTCATCATCCATGTAAAGTTAGCACGGATAAATTCAATTCTGTAGCTCTTGAATGCTCTGTTATAGCCTGCTCTTGAATTACGGTAGAAGTAATCGAGTGCTGTGCTGTAATCGCCCTGGTTAAGATAAGCGTTACCGAGACCGATATATGCGAGCCAGTAGTTCGCGTCACGGCGGAGTACTTCTTCCCAAGGACCCTTAGCTTCATCGTAAAGACCTTCGTTGAAGAGATAGATAGCGTTCTGAACGATACCGCCGAATTCTGTCTGTTTGAAGACTGTTACGCTGTTCTTACGGGAATCGAGTACATAAACCTTGCCGTTATAGGATTCAACAGCGGATACAGAAGTAAATGTACCCTTCTGTGTACCGAGACCGCCGAAGATAAAGAGGAGGTCACATTCGTTTGTGTACTGGAAAACACGACCTGTTG
The DNA here is from genome assembly GCA_017624025.1 of Ruminiclostridium sp. Lineage (GTDB taxonomy): Bacteria > Bacillota > Clostridia > Oscillospirales > Ruminococcaceae > Ruminiclostridium_E. The sequence continues at coordinate 17,845 of JAGANY010000035.1, forward strand.
CAAAGTCGAGGAGGTAAATATTGCCGTCCTGGTCAATATCTACGTCACAGATTGCGTTATTATAACTCTTACCCTTATAATAACGTCCGCTTGCAAAGTCACCGTAGGTATATTCATCATAACCTAAGTTTGTGAAGATGTTTGTACCTGCGGGGTTAAGCTTCTTAATTACGTCAGTATCGGAAGTACGGCTCTCTGTTACTGTGTAGATAAAGCCTTCTTCGTCGATATCAACGTTGGAGATTTCGATAGAAACGTTACGTCTCATAGCGATAATCTGTTCACGGGTATAAATGAGCTTCCAGAACTGCTGAGCGATAACTTCTGCAGTAGCGTTTACTCGGTTTGCACCGTAGTAACCGTTGAATGTACCGTCAGCGGAGAACTGAACCGCACCCTGTGTAATAGAGGGAACAACAACATATACGTTGAACGCACTATCAACTACAACCTTATTGGGGTTGAATGTAACCTGTGAATCGTAAACGTCACTTGAAGGTCTTACGTATTCCATCTCGATTTCGAGATCCTCGTTGAATGCAACAACTCTTTCGTTTGCTGAGTCAGCAACGTAGATAAGAGTATGATCATCCTTATCGGTTCTTACGTAAACACCCATAGGTGAGTTGAAAGTTGTTTTCTTGATTTTACTGTCATTTTCAGAGAATGCTTCACTATAAGTAAGTTCGCTTATAACCTTTGCATTCTTGAATTCAGAATCTGTTACGACGATTCTGTTATTCTTTGTATCTACAATGTAGAACTTGCCCGAATCATTATGTAAGAACAAATCGTTAGGCTCCGATAATGTTCCAGCACCCATATCTGCACCGGTAATAACGTCCTCAACTACGAAACCGTTCTGTGAGGGAATCGGATCTCCCCACCAGTCGTAGTTATATCCGATATACGGTTCGTCTGCGGAAGCATTAACTACGAGAGCTGATGCTGCGACAGCCGCTGTGCAGATAAAAGCTGTAAGCTTTTTCATAAACCGCATTAAAATCATTCCTTTCTTGAAATTAAGATTAATCTTTAAGACCACTGGATGCCATTGTTTCTACGACTGAACTCTGACAGAGTACGAAGAGAACCATAGGCGGTATCATAAGGATTACAACTGCCGCCGCGGCAACGCCGGCACGGGCAATACCCGAAGCTGTAATCTGCTGTAAAACAGTAGGAATTGGTTTTAATGCTTCATTATAGATAAATGAATAACCTGTGATCTGCCAAGCACCGTTGAATGCAAAGATCATAAGCGTGAGCCATGCGGGCTTTACGTTAGGCATTACGATCTGCCAGCAGATTCTTGTATGACCTGCACCGTCAAGATGAGCGGCTTCAATCATAGCGTCCGGAATCTGACCCATAAACTGACGCATAAGGAACAGACCCATAGGAGTTGCAATGTAAGGAAGTGTAATAGCAAGATATGTATCGATAAGACCGATTGTTGCCATAACCATATACTGCATAATAAAGAGAACAGTACTTGTAAAGAGGAGGGCAATTTCGATGATCTTGTTAAGAGCAGCCTTACCGGGGAAGTTTACCTTAGCAAGTGCGTAAGCTGCAGAAGAAGCAAATATCAACTGAGCAGCTGTTACAACGATTGCTACGAATACAGAGTTAAAGATATAACGTGAGAAAGGTACCCACATATTTGAAGCTGTATTGATAAGATCTACGAAGTTCTGGTTCGTAGGAGACATAGCATAAAGCTTCGGAGGGAAAAGGAAGAGTTCTTCCGGGGGTTTAATGGACTGTACAACCGAAAGATAAATCGGGAACAACATGAACAGTCCAAGTAATGTTAAAAGTACAAATATAGCAATATCGCCGCCAAGGCTTCCGCCATATTTTTTTCTGGATTTTATCCTCATGACTACCGTCCTTTCAGAAATTTAATATATTACTTTGAATGTCTTGATAAAATTAAGTATCAAGGTACTTACCGAGGATCTTCTTAATTCCCCAGTTTGCTACAAGCATTACTGCAAATAAAACGAAGCATATTGCAGAAGAGTAACCCATTTCGTATCTGATGGAGCCGTAGTCGAATGCGTGAGTCATAATTGTATGACCGGCATAGTCTGTTGTCGGGAAAGCAGTAAGGTATCTACCGATATCACCGGCTGTAAAGGAGCTTGTAATCTGCATAACGGCAGCGAAGAGGAGCTGGGGTCCCATAGCGGGGATTGTTACGTAGATAAGTTCCTGTGCTCTGTTCTTGATACCTTCGATAGCACCGGCTTCGTAACGGTCACGGGGAATACCCTGGAGACCTGCACGGATAGCAAGGAAGCCTGCACCGAGAGCCATCCAAAGCTGAACTACGATAAGAACGCCCATAATGTAGTTAGCGTCTGTGAGCCACTGGATAGCACCGTTTGTAATACCGAGGTCGATAAGATAAGCGTTTGCGATACCGTATGTATCACCGGAGAAGATTAACTGCCAGGTTGTATAAATGTTACCTGCAAGAGTAGGAGCATAGAAAACGAATGTAAAGATTGTTTTTAATGCACCGGGAAGCTCGTTGATGAGCCAAGCAAGGATAAAGCAAAGGAAGTAGCTTAAAGGTCCTGTTACAACAGCGAAAACGAGAGTGTTTTCGATAGCTGTTAAGAAAACTTCATCCTCGAGGAAGAGTGAGTAGAAGTTGCTTAAGCCTACCCACTGAGGGAACTGTGCCATATTGAAGTTCGTAAAACCCATAGGAAGCGAAATCAATACGGGAATTATTGTAAATATAAGAAACAGTACAAAGTAAGGAGCGATAAGTCCATATACTCCGGCGTTTCTTTTCATCTGAAGTATCGTATATCTGAATTTATTATCTTCGATATACAATGAACGCTCATTGTTAGCCAAAACTGATTCCTCCTAAATTTTTAATTTCAGATTAGTATTAATCGAATGTTGCAAGATCCTGATTCTTTCTTTCGATTTCCGAATTAATATCTCTGTTATAGGAAGAGAGAGCGTATCTCGGGTTCCATGTGTCGTTTACAACTGCACGGAAAGCGTTCTTTACGTGACGGGTTGTAGCGTAGGAAGCAGGGATAATCGGAATTTCGATAGTCTGATTCATTTGTGTTGAAATCTTTTCATATTCAGCGTTGGACCAGGGGAGCTGTGCGAGAGCGTTTACGTTTGCTGTATCGAAACGTCCCATCTGACCCATCTGACCTTCGATTGTACGGCCGTACTGAACCTGAACATCATCGGAGGTGAACCATTTGATAAATTCCCAGGCAGCGTTTACGTCAGCACACTTATTGAAAATAACTGCACCGGCACTACCGGAGTTGGCAGCGTGAGAGATCTCACCTGTTTTGTTTCCGTTTTCATCAAGTACGGGAGTACCGGGTACTAATGTGAAGTCCCAGAGACCCTTGATTTCGGGAGCGGAAACTGTAAGCTGGTTAAAGAAGGTGTAGTTCTGGATTACGATAGGCATTTCACCTGTTCTGAATCTGGAGAATGCGTCGTAAGTCTGTTCAAAGTCGTAGATTGTATAGAAGTCAGTCCACTGCTTGAATGCATCTACGATAACCTTCTGGTCATAAGTTGTCTTTGTAAGCTCTTCGTTATACATATTGTTGCCTGTCTGGAGAACGAGCATTGAGAATGTATCACCGGATTCGAAAATAGAGCTTGAAAGGTTGGATGCGGGAGATAAGAGACCTAATGTAAGGTAAGAACGCTGTAATACAGGGATAATATCGATTAATTCTTCCCAAGTTTCAGGAACTTCCTTAACACCGAGTTCTTCGAGGATGTCTGTACGATAGAACATCATCGGGAAGGACTGGGATACGGGGAGACCATATACACCGTCTCTATAAGAATAAAGAGTTGTTATATTTTCAGTAAATCTTGATTTAACGACATCTTCATAATCGTTAAAGGTAGAAACGTCAACAAGTAAGTCACGGGCTGCACACTGGATCGGGAAGTCGCCGCCGAGGAAGAGGGCAACGTCAGGACCCTTACCTGCAAGAGTTGCTTCGAGGATACCGCCCTGTACGAGGTTGATAGAAATATTGATACCGCTGTTATTCTGGTTAAAGTCGTTATCAACAAGATCCTTAACTACTGTAGCCTGGTCACGACCGAGAGAAACCCATGTGTTAATGGACTTTTCAGTAGCGTCGGAAAGCATTGTATAGTCTTCAAAGAAGGAGCCTACGAAAGCACGGAAGCCGAATGCAAAGCTTTCGAAGAAATTGCCCTTAGCTGTGCTTTCTTCTTCGTGAACAGTAAGAACTTCGATATAGTCGAGTTCAAGAGGCTGGTCACGGTAGTCTCTCATCCAAGCGGATACAGACGAAATATAGTCCTTTAATGTGCTGACCATCTGAGGAATTTCGTCCTTTTCTTCACAGCAGCGTTCAAGAATAACTGCAAGTGATTCGAGGGAAGAAGCTTCAGAACCCTGGCCAAGCTTTTCGATATTTGCCTTTTCTTCATAAAGTGTCTTTATAGCACTTTCGAAAGTAGGAATTAACTCAGGAATCTGGATATCAACGAGGTAGTCGTTGTATTCATCAGGGTCAGGACCTGTGATCATGAGTATTCTTCTGTAGTAATAGTTAAGGGTATAAACGAGATCGTCGAGACGTCTCATAATTTCACCGATAGAACCCGGAACAACTTCCATTGTAATTGTGTGTTCGCCGGCTTCGAGGTAAAGATACATATCTTCGCCTTCGTTTGTTGTAAGATTCTGAACATACCAGTTAGGATCGTAAGGGAAGGATACGATATCCATCTGTTCGTTGGGAACTACGCCGTCGATATAGATTCTACGGTTAGAGTAGAAACCTCTCATTGTATTCTGTCTTGCCTTAAAAGCGAAGGTATAGTAACCATCAGAAGGAATTGTAAAGTTCCAGGTAACAGCCTGTGTAGCCTGGTCCCATGTACCGCTTCCGAGAGTGTTATATCTCTGCTTTGTGGGGTGAGAGGGATTTGTCTTATAGGATGTTCTGTCGTATGTAGCATAGAGAGTAGAGGAAGTTTTCTCTAAAGGTGTCTCAGCCTGAATGAGGATTGTCTTTGACTCAATAGCGTTTTCGTTAGTGAGTGCAGGCGTTCCTTCAATTTCAACCTGTGAGGGTCTTACATACTCGGGAAGCTTTTCATAATTCTTAAAGGTAAGGTTCTTAAGAGCAAGGTTTGTACGAATACCTTCGAGGGTAAGAGTATGTGTACCTTCTTCGAGATAGAAGATATAAGGATCATTAAAGAGACCTTCTTTATCCTTTAAAGCATAAGTTACCCATTTATCCTTTTCTTTCTGTGTAGGCTTAAGCTCGTTGTCCTTACTGTCCTTACGGATTTCGGAAGCGTCTTCCCAGTAACGGTCAAGAGTAATATCCTTACAAGCTGTAAAAGGATATTCGCCGTCAATCATAATACCTATATCTATGGTAGTACTCTTTCCTGCAATTGTATAGTAGTACATTTCAAGGTTATAGATACCTGTTTCTTCAACAGTAAAATTGTATGTAACAGTATCTCCGTTACTTGTCCATACTAAACAGTCTTCTACCTTTTCATATTCTTCAATAGCATATTCAGCACCTTCGCTGACTTCGCCTTCTGAAGCGTTGATAACTATTTCCTTCTTGGGTGCATTCTTTTCACTGTGCCTTGTAAAATAAGCACTATAAGTGTTTTCTCTGTCACCCGTGCTCATAATGTTGGTGATTGTGGAAACTTCTTCACCTTCATTATCAGCCGCTGAAACAGCAGTTTCAGCACCGGTTGTTGTTTCTGTCGTTCCTTCCTCAGCATAAACGACAGGCTGCGAAGTCATAAGTATAGCAGCCGAAAGAATAACAGCCAGTATTCTTCTTTTTTTGTTGCCCAAAATAAGCTCCACCTTTCTGATTTGCTGATTAAAAAAGCATTATTGCTTATAAATAGAAATTTTATCATCTTCAAGTTCAACACGGACCTTATCTCCGCCCTTAATCCCGAGGGCTTCAAGGTACTCTCTCGGAATCTGAAGTCTTCCGGCACGGTCGAGAACTGTAAGTTCCTCGTGACCCTGGTTTTCCTGAAGTGCTTTGATTTCCGATTTTTGTTTTTCGCTTAATTCCGCAAAAGAAACATTCTCATAAAGAGACGGTTTTTTACGGATAAGCTCACTTGAAGTTTTGCCGTCGCGGATAGCAACGACTCTGTCTATGGATTTCGAGAGATTAGTATCGTGGGTAACGATAATGATTGTAACTCCCGTCTCCTTATTTAAACGTTTAAAAACGTCTAAAACATTGTTAGCGGTCTTTGTATCAACCGCACCTGTAGGTTCGTCTGCCAGAAGAAGCTTCGGATTGTTTGCAAGTGCTATAGCAATTGCACATCTTTGCTGTTCACCGCCCGACATCTGTCCGAGCATTGAATTTTTTCTTGGTCCGAGACCTACCATTTCGAGAAGCTCTTCCGCTCTTTTTCTTCGGTCGTTATAACCGCTTAAGAGCATCGGCATCTCAACATTCTCTATTGCCGTAAGATAAGGTATAAGGTTTCTTGCGTTCTTCTGCCATACAAAGCCGACAGTTTTACGCTTATACTCTATAAGCTCCTTATCTCCGAGCTTCAACATATCCTTTCCATCAATGAAAAGGCTTCCTGCCGAGGGTTTATCAAGTCCGCCGAGCATATTGAGAAGTGTTGACTTACCAGAACCCGACGCTCCGACAATACCCATAATTTCTCCCCTCTCAACCGTAAGGTCAAGACCCTGGAGAGCCATTACTTCGACATCGGTAGTTTTATAGATTTTTACTAAGTTATCGCACCGTACCATTACATTTTCAGGAGGTGCAAGCAATACTTTCTGTGCCATATTAAATCTCCTATATATTATAATGGTATATTTATAAAGGTATATCGTTTTTTGTTACATCCGAAATCTTACCGTCATCAAGAGTGTAAACGATGTCAGCAAGCTCCATCATTGTCTCATCATGAGTTGTCATAACGACGGTTATACCGTCATCCTTTACAAGTTCACGGAAGAGCCTTACTACCGCAATACCAGTTTGTGTATCAAGTGCAGCTGTAGGTTCGTCGGCAAAGATAATTTTCGGTTTGTGAGCCACTGCTCTTGCTATAGCAACTCTCTGCTGTTCACCGCCGGAAAGTTCTCCGGGGCGATGTTTCATTCGCTTTTCAAGACCAACTCTTGCGAGGCATTCTTTAGCTCTCTTTGAACGGTCTTTAAGGGAATATCCCGCAAGTCTCAAAGCGAATTCAACATTTTCATAAGCAGTCATTGTTGAAATAAGAGCAACAGACTGGAAAACGAAAGCAAGCTTTTTTCTTCTTAGATTATCTCTTTCGGAATCACTTAGCTTTCCTGTATCCTGGCCACAGAAGAAGACTTCTCCTCCCGTCTGTCTGTCGAGGGCTCCGAGGATATTGATAAGTGTTGTTTTTCCTGAGCCTGAACGTCCTCTTAAACAGACGAGCTGACCCTCTCCAACTTCAAGGTTTATATCGGTTAATGCGTTTACAACGCTTCCGTCACCAATAGTAAAATCTCTTGAAATATGTTCGGCCTTTAAGATAATTTCCATAATAATCCTAATAATTTGTTTTACAATTTACTTAATTCTTAGGCACACTAAAACATAGTGGCACGATATTATTATAACAAATTTATGGGTTTTTGTCAATATTTATAAAAACATTTTGACCTATCCGAAAGCTTTATAACGATTTTAACAAAGTGGCAATATAATGTTGCATAAAGGCTTTATTATGCTATTTTTTCAAATATATTGATATATTTTTCGCTCCGACCACAATATATAGTTTACTTTTTTAGGTAATTAATATTTAATTTACTTTAAATTCAATAAAAAAATTTTTTTTGTTGAATTTTTAAGATAAAATTGACTTAATTATTTTATTATGATAAAATATATAAAAAATAAAAATGAGGAAATTTATATGAAAACAGGTATAATTTTTGAAGGAGGAGCAAGCCGAACAGCATATTCATGCGGTGTTATGGATTGTCTTCTTGATAATGAAATCTATATTGATTACGTTTTAGGGGTTTCAGCAGGAATAGCATACGGAGTTTCCTATTCTTCGAGACAAAAGGGACGTAATTATGCAATATTTGAAAAATTTGTTGAAGACCCGAGATATATGGGAATTAAACATTTTTTAGGTAAAAAAAGGTCATATTACAATCTTGATTTTATATATGGTGAAATGCCCGATAAATATTTGCCTTTTAACTGGGACGCATATATGAAATACGGAATGACCTCTTATGCCGTTATTACAAATATCAACACAGGTTTACCCGAATACTACAGAATTGATAAAGTGGATAAAAACTGGAAAATTCTCCGTGCAACTTCTTCCCTTCCGATTTTATTCCAACCCGTAGAGATAAACGGAAATTTATATCTTGACGGAGGAATAAGCGACTCTATTCCCTTTGAATATGCTTTAAATAACGGTTGTGACAAGGTTATTGTGGTTCTGACCCGTGAACGTGATTTTGTAAAGAAAAAAGAAAGTATTATTCCTTTAATAAAAATTGCTTATAAAAAATATCCTAAGCTTATCGAAGCTATGGAAAACCGTCATATTATGTATAATAATGAGCTTGAAAAGCTCCGTAAGCTTGAAAAAGAAGGAAAAGCTCTTGTAATTGCTCCTGCCAATACACACAATATCGGAAGAACCGAAAGAAAAAGCTCAATTCTTCTTCCTTATTTTAAAGAAGGATATGATTTTACAAGCACAATTATTAATGAGATAAAAAGCTTTATTGAATAACGCATTAATGCCGTACTATATTTTTAGTACGGCATTTCAGCTTGTCGAAAAAGACTTATTAATAAAGGATTAATGATGAAAGATGAAGGATTAAGGTATAGCCTTACGACGATAAATTAAAATAAATATTTTCTGTTTACCCTTTTTAAAACTATTTTTTAATTTGTCCGTTGCAAACGGACACCACAATCATTCATCATTCATTCTTCATCATTCATCATTTTTTACATTGTTATAAAGTTTATCGACAGCCGGTTTTTTAATCTCTGTATTTCTTATAGCCGGGATGTCTGATAGGAAATGCCTTAGCAATTTCACAGCATTCGTCTATCTTATTTCTTTCAAGCTCAACCGCACCGCCAAGCTGATGTGCGACAAGGCTTACCTTTGCGAAATGCTCGAGAGTTTCCATTCTGTAATATGCCTGTGTAATATCAACGCCTACTGTTACCGCACCGTGATTCATTAAAAGAATAGTATCGTGGTTAGGTAAGTAAGGAACGAGACTTTCGGGAACTTCTTCTGTTCCGGGAGTTCCGTAAGGAGCAATCGGAACGGAGCCGAGGAAAATAATAGCCTCGGGCATAGTATATTCATCAAGAGGAATACGTGCAATAGCAAAACCTGTTGCTGTCGGAGGATGAGCATGTACAACAGCATTTATATCAGGTCTTTCCTTATAACATCTTAAATGCATCTTAAATTCGGAAGAGGGTCTGTATCCTTCGGGACAATCAATAACTTCGTTCTTGCTGTTCATTACGATAAGCATTTCGGGAGTTAATATTCTCTTGCTTGTACCTGTAGGAGTAGTAATAAATCTGTCTTCTCCGACCTTTACAGATATATTTCCGTCGTTAGCTGCAACGAAACCGAGCTGCCAGAGATTATGACCTACCTCACATATTTGTTCACGTACCTTATATTCTTCCTTTTCTGTCATTTTTTCATTTCTTCCTTTCTATGTAATCGTTTTTATGCTATTAATATAATAGCACGATTTAAAGCTTTTGTCTATATATTTTTTATAATTTTTTTAAAACTTGACAAGCTTTCCTTTCTACTATATAATTAAAAGGTAATAACTTCAAAAATTAGTTTTTACAGAAAGGAAGTTAATATAATGATTAAAAGTATGACAGGTTTCGGAAGAGACCGCCGTGTTATCGGAGAAAGAGAAATCTTAGTTGAAATCCGCTCCGTAAACAGCCGTTATTTCGAATTTAATTCGAAGCTCCCCCGCTCTTTTCAGTTTTTAGAGGATAAGATAAAGGGACTTGTAAAAGAAAAAGTAAGCCGTGGTAAAGTAGAATATTCTCTTACTGTTTATAATATCCAGGGTAAAGAAACTGCTGTTGCCGTAAACTCTCTCGTAGTAGAAAATTACGTAAAGGCTCTCCGTGAGGTAGGCGAAAAGCTTGAATTAAAGGATACATTATCTTTGGACAGCGTATTTAATATGACTGACGCATTTACTATCGTACGTCCCGAGGTTGATGAAGAAGAACTCTGGAATGCTGTAAAGACAGTAACCGAAGAGGCTATAAAGAACTTTGTTTCTATGAGAGAAACAGAGGGCGAAAAAATGAAGGCAGACGTTCTCGAAAAGCTTTCAAATATTGAAGCAATGATAGAAAAGGTATGCGAATATTCTCCCGAAACCGTAAAGGCATACAGAGAAAGACTCTTTGAAAAAATGAATGATATTCTCGAAGATAAACAGATTTCCGAACAGCGTATTCTACTTGAAGCAGGAATTTTTGCCGAAAAGGTAGCTATTGATGAAGAAACAGTACGCTTAAAGAGCCATTTTTCACAGCTTCGTTCTATGCTCGATACCGACGAAGCAGTAGGCAGAAAGCTCGATTTCCTTATCCAGGAAATAAACAGAGAAATCAATACTATCGGCTCAAAAGCACAGGATTTAAGAATCACAGGTATAGTTGTTGACGCTAAGAGCGAAGTAGAAAAAATCAGAGAACAGATTCAGAATATCGAATAAAGTAGATGCTTTTATAAAAGTATTCATAGGCATTTATCGGAAGAAACCTTTCTGAAGAAAGGCTTTCTCCCGAACCCTCTTCCAAAGACTTTTAATATAAATTAAAGAACCATAGGGTTATACCCTATGGTTCTTTAATTTAAACTGAAAGTTTTCAGAAGGGAGCTCGAGGGAAAGCCCTTTTTCAAAAGGGTTTCCCTCGATAATACTTATAAATACCTTTATATAAACATCTATCTTATGCCGGAATTTTTTTCATTATCAAAATATACAAATAACACCGCTAAAATTCATAATGTTTATACTTGCAAAATCTGCCCTTTTATGATAGAATTAATATGATTGCAAATATATAAAATTTACGGAAGGAATGGTATTTAATGAACTCGTTCAGCGATATTTTCGAGCTTATGAAAAATAGCCTCGAAATAACCGACACAGCACGCAAACTCTGGATTGACCCTATAAAACCCGTAAAGCTCAACAATAATAAGGTAGTTCTTTACATATCCGACGACTATGTAAAGCATATAGTTGAAGAAAATTACAGTAATATTTTTAAAGCTAAATTCAAGGATATTTTAGGCTTTGACGTTGAAATCGAATTTATAAGCGACGATACAACAGGAAGCGAAAGTACTTCCATTACAACTGGTCAGAAGGTTCTTTTAAGCGAACCTATCCCCGAGCTCCAGGATGACCCTTATATAAAGGACAAGCTCCAGCAGGCTGAAATAAACGGAAATTACCAGCATACATTTGACACATTTATTGTCGGTGAAAGCAACCGTCTTGCTTGTGCTGCCTGCAAGGCTATTGCACAGGGACAGGCACGTAACTATAATCCTCTTTATATTTACAGTGAACCCGGTCTCGGAAAAACTCACCTTTTATGTGCGGTAAAAAATGAAATTTTACTTTCACATCCCGAATATAATATAGTATTTGTATCTGCCGAAACCTTTGTAAATGAATTTGTAAACAGCGTAAGAAACAATCTTACCGAAGAATTCAAGAAAAAATACCGTTCAGCTGATATGTTCCTTGTGGATGATGTCCAGTTCTTCTCCGGTAAGAGAGAATCACAGAATGAACTCTTCCATACCTTTAATGACTTACATTCGGCAGGAAAGCAGATAATTCTTACATCAGACCGTCCTCCAAAAGAAATCAACGATATTGAAGAGCGTCTTTTAACAAGATTCGAATGGGGACTTTTAGCAGATATTGCTCCTCCGGAATTTGAAACAAGACTTGCTATTATAAAAAGAAAAGCTGAGCTTCTCAATATGAGAATGCCCAACAATGTTATGGAATATATGGCTGATAAGCTTAAGAATAATATCCGTCAGATTGAGGGTGCTATTGTTAAGATGAACGCTATGTCTATGCTTACGGAATCTGTTCCTACCCTTATGATGGCACAGAATATTATCCGTGACGTTATGACTGAGCAGCAGCCTGTTCCGGTAACAGTTGAAAAGGTTATTACCGAAGTATCACATATCTTTAACGTATCTCCTGAGGAAATCCGTTCCCAGAACCGTAATTCCCAGGTTTCTACAGCACGCCAGGTTGCTATTTACGTTATCAGTAAGGTAACAGGTCTTTCTTATACTTCTATAGGTAAGGAATTCGGCGGCCGTGACCATTCTACTATAGTTTATGCTACAAACAAGGTTAAAAAGGTAATGCAGAAGGACGCTGCATATCGTGCAACAGTTGAAGATCTTATAAAGAACATAGGAAATATGCAATAATATCTCTTAAAAAATAAGCGAAGCTAAGAAAAATTTTCGATCAAACCTTTTATAAAAGGTTTGGCAGGGGAAAGGGACGGCAGTCCCAAAATGCTCATTGATTCTTTTATTGCAAAAAAAATATTTCCCCGATCTTTCAACTTTCCTTTAACAATATTCAACTATTATGTTGAATGTTAAAAGTGTTAAAAACCTTTTAAACTTTTTATGTTTTTTCTCAACCGTTTTTTATTAACAGAAAATGGCTTGTCCGAAAGGTTTAAATGACTTTTCAACACTTTACCCGTCCCTACTACAAATACCAAAAATAATAATATTATTGTTATTTTTTTCTTTTTAATTTTTATTTTTTGTTTTCATTCTTAATGTAAATGTTGAAAATAAAATTGCGGAATCATTCCGATAAATAATAATAATGAAAGGACGTATTTATGAAATTTAAAATTGAACGCAATATTCTTTCAGACGCTCTTGTAAACGCATCAAAAGCAAGCTCGTCACGTTCTTCTATCCCTGCTCTCGAAGGCGTACTTATTAATCTTAAAGACGGAATGATAACCGTAACCGGTTATGACCTTGAAATGGGTATTAAGTGCAGAATCAAGCCCGATGAAGTTATCGAAGAAGGCGAAGTTGTCGTAAACGCAAAGATTTTCGGCGATATGATAAGAAAAATGCCTTCGGGCTTAGTAGAAATATCTACCGAAAATGATGTAAATGTAACTTTAAAATCCGGCTCTGTAGTTTATAATGTTGTCGGCGTTTCCGGTAACCAGTATCCTAATATTCCGGAGCTAAGAAACGATATTACTTTCTATATTGATGAAAGTATGCTTAAGAGTATGATCCGCCAGACCTTCCACGCTATCGCTACAACAGATATAAAGGCTGTACATATGGGAAGCAAGTTTCATATAAAGGATAACGTATTGAGCGTTGTTTCCGTTGACGGCGTAAGAATGGCTAAGAGAGTCGAAAAGGTTGAATACAATGATATTGATTTCGTTGTTCCGAGTAAGACCTTAGGCGAGCTTATGAGAATTCTTTCTGATGAAGAAAATGAAAAGAAGGTTGCTATCTGTATCGATAGAAGCCAGATTTGCTTCTCTAAGGAAGACTATATGATTATCTCCCGTATTCTCGAAGGTAATTTTATAGATTATGACCGTATTATGAATTTTGAAGAAACCTCTTCCGCTACTCTTAATGCACGTGAATTTTCTTCTGCTCTTGACGGAACTCTTCTTCTTAATACAGACAGATATAAGTGTCCCGTTGTTTGCATTTTTGAAAACGATGAACTTAGCATTGATATTAAAACTGCCCTCGGACAGATGAGCGATACTTTACCTGTAAAATATAACGGTCCGAAGCTCGAAATTGCTTTTAATGCAAAATATATGATTGATTCTTTAAGAAACAGCGAATGTGACGAAGTAAAGGTTGATTTTACCGGTGCTCTTTCTCCTATAAGAATTAAGCCTCTTGGAGATGAAAGCTATATCGGTATTGTTCTTCCTGTAAGAAATAAATAAAGGAATATAATATGGAAAAAATTAATGTAGCTCCGCCCTTTATTAAACTTGAACAGTTTTTAAAATTTGCCAATATCGCCGAAACCGGCGGTATGGCAAAGCTTATGATAAATGACGGAATTGTAACGGTAAACGGCGAAGTATGTATGATGCGTGGAAAAAAGCTTTATAATAACGATGTTGTTGCCGTAAATTTTGAAGAGGAAACAGAGGAATTTCTCTGTGTAATTGAAGAATGATTATAAAAAGTCTTTCTCTCCGTAATTTCAGAAATATCGCCTCGGCGGATTTTATTTTTCATCCTAAGGTAAATATTTTCACAGGAAATAATGCCCAGGGTAAAACAAATCTGTGCGAGGCTGTTTCAATTTGTCTGGGTAAGAGTTTCCGTTCTCCGAAGCTTTCGGAAATTACTCCTTTCGGTGCTGATGATAATACAGAAACTGTTATTGAGATGATATTCAGCTTCGATAATCTCGATAAGGAAAACAGGATTCTTTATACACAGAAGAACGGTAATTTTAAGCTTACTTTTAATGATATTGAAATGAAAAGTGCTGAAAAATTATACGGAGCGTTAAGATATGTATCATTTATACCGGAAGATTTATATATTGTAAAGGGAAATCCAGAGAAACGCAGAGATTATCTCGATTATGTCTCAAATATGATAAATCGTGTTCATAATTCTAAAATTTATGAATATAATAAGGCATTAAAGCAGAAGAATAACCTTTTAATGAAGCTTGAGGGATATAATGCGGATGCAGCTTCTGCTATGCTTGAAAGTTGGAACGATACTCTTTCTAAGCTTGGTGTAAATGTAATGTGCGGAAGGCTTAAATACTTTGCTTTCCTTAAAGAATATGCAAAAGAATATTACAGTCTGTTAAATCAGAATAATGAAATACTTGATGTAAAGTATGAGAGCAGTATAATGGAGGATAATCCTTATACAATTGAAGATGTAAATCTTATGTATGAGACTTATCTTAAAAGGCTTAGAGAAACTGCTGAGCGTGAGCTTCGTATGAAATATACCGTAGCGGGTGTTCATAGGGATGATATCCTGTTCAGCATCAACGATATGCCCTCAAAAGACTTTGCGTCACAGGGTCAGATACGTAGCATAGCTATCTCGCTTAAGCTTGCAGAAGCTAAAATGATATATGAACGAAGCGATGATTATCCGATAATGATACTTGATGATATTCTGAGCGAGCTTGACGCATACAGAAGAGGCTTTATAATTAATCATATAGACAAGTTACAAACATTTATTACTTCCTGTAATATTTCTGATATAGATAATATATCCGACGGAAAGGTATGGAAGGTAGAAAAAGGAACTTTCGAGGTACAATAATGTATTTATATTTAGGAAGCGACGTAGTTGTTCCCGAAAATGAAGTTATGGGGATATTCGATGTAGAAAAGGTTACTGTTGACCGATATATGAAAGATTATCTTTCTTACTGCCAGAAGAACGGTAAAATATATTATGTATCTCTTGATATGCCTAAAAGTATTATTGTATGTGAAGACACAGTTTATATAAGCAATGTAAGCTGTGATACATTAAAAAAACGAACACAAAAGCCACAGAGTTGATCTGTGGCTTTCAGCTTGTCGATAAACCCTATAATATGATTTTTAAAGTGAAAAGTGAATAATGAATAGTGAATAGTTGAGGAGCGCCCTGTGGGCGTGAATTTTAAAAAAGCCTTTTATGAAGTGCGTTTGTGCAGTGTTTTATTTAAATCCATCGCCGTAGGCGATTCCATCACTCATCACTTTTCACTCTTATTTTTTCGCTAAAAATGACTTTTTCGACAGCCAGAAAGCCACAGAGGTGATCTGTGGCTTTTTTCAATTCATATATTCAAATATAAGCATCGTTATCCACATTAAAAATGCTCCTGCTCCCGACCATAAAAAAGCATACGCTATATTGATCTTTTTGCGTTCTTGCTTATTTTTATCCTCAATATGCTTTAAAATCTTCTCTGCTCCGTCAGAAATCTCTTTCTGTGTAAGCTCATTGCTTCCCGGTTTAAGAAAAAGCAAGGCTTTTTCAAAGTATTCTCCGTCAGATTTTATTTCCATTACAAGCTTATTTACGCCTTTCATATTATTTTCCTTTCTTTTTATCAACATTTTAACAGCATTCAGTGGAATTGTTGAAATATTATTGATTTTAAAATTTCATTTTTTTTATTATAAATATAACATTCTGTAAAATAATTTTCTTTTAAAAAATCATCTTTTTTCTTGTAAAATGTTTACTGATTGTATTATTGTCACCAAAGTGTAACCTAATCACTCAGTTTTTATTTTCAACAGGTTTTCCTGTTTAAAATGTTGAAAAATAAGCATTTTTAAACTTTTAAAAATCAAGATTTGTTGAAAACTACGTGGAAAATGTTAAAAAGCCTTTATTTTGGGCTTTTTTTGATGTTAAAAACGTTGGATTTTTCAACATTTGCTGTGGACAAAAGCTGACTTTGATACTTGGTTAAAATATACAAAAACAAAAGGTCATAAATGTGTTTTTTTTATAGGTCGGTTTTCGTGATTAACAATAGGCTTTGCGAGTTTTGATAAATTGGAATATTATTTGTTAAAATTACATTTAGTAATAACTTCTTAAAAAAGATGATTTTACAATTTGTAAAACAGGGTTTTCAACAGCTTTTTATGTTGAAACTGTTGAAAACTAAGGTTTTTCACGTATTCGGATCCTATGAACGGTTGAAAACTTCGTGGAAAATGTTAAAAAAGCCTTTATTTAAGCCTTTTAAAATGTTGAAAGAATTATAAACATTCTATGTATTAATATTAAAACAATTAAGTACTTACTATTGAAGTTTTTCTTTTTATATGTTAAAATAATTAATAGCCTGTAAAATACATAAATTACAGTCTGTATATAAAAAAATGCCTTGAAAAAGTGAGGTTTCTATATGTCAGAATTATATGTTGTGGGAACTCCTATCGGTAATTTATCCGATTTTAGTCCCCGTGCTGTCGAGACTTTAAAAAGTGTTGATTTTATTGCTGCAGAGGATACAAGAGTATCCTTAAAGCTTCTTACACATTTTGGTATCCAGAAGCCTCTTATAAGCTATCACGAACATAATCTCCGTGAGCGAGGAGAGTATATATTAAGCAGAATTGAGAACGGTGAAAAATGTGCTATTGTAACTGATGCAGGAATGCCTTGTATTTCCGACCCGGGTGAAGATCTGGTTCGCCTCTGTGCAGAAAGAGGAATAGAAATTCACGTTGTTCCCTCCCCTACCGCCGCTATGTCGGCTTTGGCTGTTTCGGGATTATCTACCTCCCGTTTTAGCTTTGAAGGTTTTCTAAGTGTTACAAAAAAACAGCGTCAGGCTCATCTTGATGAAATAAAGAATTTAAGACGTACATTGATTTTCTACGAAGCTCCGCATAAACTTACATATACTCTTAATGATTTGCTTACAAATCTAGGAGACAGAAAAATTGCTCTTTGCCGTGAGCTTACAAAGATACACGAAGAGGTTTTGCGTGGCAGGATTTCCGATATGATAGAATATTATAAGGAAAAAACTCCTAAGGGAGAATATGTGCTTATAGTTGAGGGTGCTCCAGAAGCAGAAAAGGATGAAGAAATTACTCTCGAAAAAGCCTGTGAAATGGCTGAAAATCTTATTAATGACGGAAAAACGCTCTCTGATGCCTGCAAAGAGATAGCAAAGCTTACAGGCTTTTCAAAAAGCGAAATTTATAGTATTGTTTTAAGAAAATAATAAAGCTTTAATTTAACGAAAGGAGGTATAAATATGAAAGTTACAATTTCTGCCGTTCCGAAAATTCTTACTTCTTCTTTTTTAACAAGCAGAAAATTCGATAATGATGAAAAGGTTCTTGATTATTCGAGAAAAATGAAAGAATTTATATTTGGAAAAAATACCCTTAAGGTTGCAGCAATAATGGGACTTGATATATTTAACCTTGTTTTCGTTAAGAATATTCCTTTTCGTGAATATATAAATAAAAAGCTTATTAATATGGAAAAATATAAAAAAGAAGATATTATGACGGGTATGCTTATAAACTGTCTTTACAGAGGAAAGCCCGTAAGACTTCTTCCCCTCTCGAAATCGGGAGATAATATTATTATGAATGATATTTTTTATCTCCAGCTTAGTATCATAGATATGTCTTCTGATTATAAGCGGAAAAATAAATGGCTTCTCGAAAAGTATGAAAAAAATAGCCAGAAGGATTATGAATTAAGTAAAACAAGCCTTCATTATATTGATACAATAAGAATGGGCATTCTTAAATACTATATGAAGAGTGCTATAAATAAGAAGGAATTTATTGATAAGGTAAATTTCCGCCGTTTCAGTAACGGATTAAGATTAAATAACCGTCCTGCATCTATAGAAGATATAAACTCTCTGTTAAGAAAACGCCGTAATATGACTTTTGTTGACCTTACGGATAATTCATCAAGACTTAATTTATCCGCTCTTTATGCGATTGTTTTTAAAAATGCGGATATTAATGATATTTATGACAGTGATGAGTTTTTTTCTCCTGATACAGGAAAGGAAAAGCTTTATTCTGAAGCAGCAAGCGAATTTATAACTACTATTTATAACGGAAACGGAATAGAAATCTCCGATGTACTTATAAAAATGGCTGAAGGCTTCTCTGCCACAGAAATTCCCGATATTGAGCCCGGAAGCTTAACGGATATTATAGATAATTTCAATGTTATATATGCTATTGCTGCAATTGCATATAAATTTGATAAGGCTTTTACCGAACACGAAATGCTTAAGAAAAATATGCGTCAGCGTATGATAGACCGTTACTGGACAGTATATTGCAATATTATCCAGTTCAAAAAGTTCGGTTCGGTTGTAGCTTTCTGTTATCTTATAGCTAATCTTGAACTCGATAAGTATAGGGATGATAAGGTTTATTTTGAAGAAATATGCGCTGAATTTGAAGCAACGTCAAGAGCTGTAAAGGAAATTAAGGAAGAAATATATGGTGTGTAACGGCTGTCCTCGTAAATGTAATGTTGACAGAAGTATAAATATGGGCTTCTGTGGATGTGGTGAAGATATAAAAGTTGCTAAGATTATGAAGCATTTTGGCGAAGAGCCTCCTGTTACAGGTACAAACGGAAGCGGAACAGTATTTTTTTCGGGATGCGTCTTAAAATGTCCTTTTTGCCAGAATTATCCTGTAAGCCACCAGCATAAAGGTGAAATTTACAGCGAAAAAGACCTTGAAAAAGCAATATTTGAGCTTGAAGAAAGCGGAGTACATAATATTAACCTTGTAACCCCTACCCATTATCTTAATAAGCTTATACCTATGCTTGAAAGAATAAAGCTGAAGCTTAATATACCGATTGTTTATAATACGGGCGGATACGAGCTTCCCGAACAGATAAAGCGTTTAGACGGACTTATAGATATTTATTTACCCGACCTTAAGTATTTTGATGATGAATACGGAAAAAAGTATTCAAAAACAGATAATTATTTTTACTATACAAGTAATTCAATAACCGAAATGACAAGACAGGTACCGAAAGCAGTAATTGAAAACGGAATTATGAAAAAAGGAGTTATTATTCGTCATCTTGTACTTCCCTCTTTATATAAGGACAGTATAAAGCTTATGGAATGGATAGGAACTCTCGAAAACCGCCCTCTTGTAAGTATTATGAGACAATATACGCCTTGTTATAAGGCTTTTGACTATAAGGAATTGTCGAGACGTATTACGACCTTTGAATATGATAAGGTAATTGAAAAATGTGCTGAGCTTGGGCTTGAGGGATTTACACAGCTTAAAGGCTGTGAAACCCTTGATATGACGCCTGATTTTTAGAAATGAGGTCTTTATGGAATTAAGAAAGGCAGAAATGTCCGATTTAGTACAGCTTAAATCCGTTTTTACTGAAATAGTAGAGGAAATGACCCGTAGCTGTAACGGAAGAATATGGAACGATTATTATCCCTGTGAGCTTTTTGAAGATGATATAAAGAGAAGTGAGCTTTATGTCCTTACTGATAATGATATTATAGTTTCAGCTTTTGTTCTGTGTGGAACAAATGAAGCAGAAAATTACATAGAATGGGAAGATAAGAACGCAAAGGTTCTTTATATTGACCGATTTGGCGTAAACGTCAATTATCAGCACAAAGGCATAGCAGGAAAAATGCTTCAGCTTGCTTCTGATACAGGAAAAGAAAACGGTGCTGAATATTTACGTCTTTTTGTTGTTGACAGGAACCTTCCGGCTGTTAATCTTTATATTAAGAATGGTTTTAACAGAAAAAACGGCATTTATAAAGAAGATATAGGCTACGAAGTATTAACAGAATTTGGATTTGAGAAAAAGATATAGGAGGATATTATGGCATTACCGGATTTTAAAAAGCTTGAACAGGATAAAACTGTTATTCCCGAATGGGCAAAATATATGAAGGACGGAGAATTTATAAGCTACTCTACTACTTATAAGAGCAAGATATATTTTGACCTTTTTGAAAAAAGAATACTTCCCTGTTCTGATACAGGAGATATTACATATTATGTTTATAATCCTGTTAAACACGGAGCTGACCCCGAAAAGAAATATCCCGTACTTATGTGGTTTCACGGTGCCAGCAATTCCCTTATGGGTGACGGCTGTATAATGTGCTGTGGTGCTGAACAGTACGCATCCCCCTCTTACCAGGAAAAAATGGGCGGTGCATTTATTATTGTACCCTTAGCTAATGAAAAGCGTACCCCCGAAGGCAATATTTTAGATGGCTGGAGTAAGATTTACTCTGCTCCGGTTAAAGAGATTTATGATATTGTCTGCAGTGAAAATGAAGCTAATATAGGAAAGAAATTTATTATGGGAGCGTCTTCCGGCGGATATTTTACCTGGCAGATGCTTGAAGATTACAATAATTACTTTGATGGTGCTATTCCGATTGCTTCCGGATATATTCCCGATGATGATGCTCTTGATAAAATCTCAGAAAGCGGTATTAATCTTCTTATTGCACACGGAAGACACGATGAAATGGCTGTATTTGAAGATTGTATTGTTCCACGTGAAAAAAAGCTTCTTAGCCTTAAAAACTGCATCTGCTTCTTTCCCGAATGGGTTTATAACGGTGACGGAGGTATTTCTTCTGTTTTCTACGGCTTTGAAATGGGTCAGCACTGTATGATTAACTGGATTCAGAACAATCTAATGTTTGATGACGGTAAGCCAGCAGATGAAAGACTCCCCGATGGTATTACAGGCTGGATAAGAGCTTTAGCATAAGAATGTTTTTATAGAAGCGTTTATAGGTATTATCGGGAGAAACCTTTCTGAAGAAAGGCTTTCTCCCGAACCCTCTTCCAAAGACTTTTAATATAAATAAAAGAACCACAGGTTAACCCTGTGGTTCTTTTATTTAAACTGAAAGTTTTCGGAAGGGAGTTTGAGGGAAA
>JAGANY010000036.1 GCA_017624025.1 Ruminiclostridium sp.
CGTAAGCAATGCCAAGAAACACTATCAGAGAACCGAGAGAGCATAGAATAATGCCTATCGTCGGATTAAATTCCGCAATCAATGCTCCTGAAATAATAAGAGCCAGCGACGCAACAACGGTAAGGGTTATTAAAAAACTTTCCGCCTTCATCAGTTTCTTGTTTGCCTTTTCTTCCTGGGTTCTCATTTCAACGAGATTCTGTTCAGCAATTTCTTTGTAATTATCCATAATGATGTGTTCCCCCGTCAGGAGTTCATTTGCATTGATTTTTAATAATTCACAAAGCTCCAGCATAATAGAGGCGTCAGGCATACTTTTGCCTGTTTCCCATTTAGATACCGCTCGGTCTGTTATACCAAGTTTCTCGGCAAGAGAAGCCTGTGTATATCCGTTTTCTTTTCTGCATTCAGCTATGAATTTTCCGATTTTTTCCTGATTCATTCGGGAACCCTCCTTTCATTACCGATTATACAAAATTATTGCTGTTTTTACCACACACCAATGGTTGATATGCCGTAAAGCCGATTAAATCCGCTGTTCCAACCAGTGGTTGAGTAAAAATTTTAAGGCTTTACTCTTTATTTCAACTATCATCATACGCTAATATCGGCAAAAAGTCAAGGGATAAAATCTATTTCGACCACCACTTACAGTCGGAAGCCCCGACAGGCATAAAAGCTCAGTTTCACACTGGGCTTTTTTTGCATTTTTATGTTGCGTGAATTTGCAATATATATTGAAGAAATTAACAATTGAAATGCATATCATATCGTGGTACAATCAGAACAGGAATTAAGCAAAAATGCCCTTGCGGTTAAGGCGAGGGCTTTATGAAAGGAAAGAATTATGCCGATGCAGATGGGTTTTCGCTGGTACGGCGAAGGAAACGACAATATCTCCTTAAGGGATATAAAGCAGATTCCCGGAGTCACAGAAATCGTCTGGGCACTTCACCATAAGATGCCGGGAGAGATATGGGAAAAGGAAGAGATTGCTAAGGTAAAGGAACAGCTTGACAGGTACGGCTTCAACAACCACGTTGTCGAGTCGGTAAACGTCCACGATGACATTAAAACGGGAAAGCCAACAAGGGACGGCTATATCGAAAATTATAAAGAGACCATAAGAAACCTTGCTTCCTACGGTGTTAAGGTAATCTGCTATAATTTTATGCCCGTCTTCGACTGGACGAGAACCGACCTTTTCCATCCCGTCGGCGACGGCTCTACCGCCCTTTACTACGAAAAGGACAAGATAAAGGACGACTATAAGGCTATGGCGGATTATATCCTCAGCTTTACCGAAAAATACAATATGACCTTTCCCGGCTGGGAGCCGGAAAGAATGGCGGAGCTTGACCGCTTATTCGGTGAATATAAGGACATCAGCCACGAAAAGCTATGGGCAAATCTTAAGTATTTCCTTGAGGCAGTTATGCCTGTGTGCGAGGAATGCGGTGTAAAAATGGCAATCCACATGGACGACCCGCCCTGGGACATTTTCGGTCTTCCCCGTCTTCTCGTAAACGAGGAAAATATCGGAAGATTTCTCTCTATGGTTGACCATCCCTGCAACTGCCTGACCCTCTGCTCGGGTTCTCTTAATGCAGACGGCAGAAACAATGTTGCAAAAATCATAAGAAAGCATTGCGACAGGATAGCCTTCGCACACATAAGAAACGTAAAGCATTTCGAAAACGGCGATTTCTCCGAAGCCAGCCACCGTGACTGTGACGGGGACACAGGCATTCTCGAGATACTTAAGGCGTACCACGAATGCGGATACGAGGGCTATATCCGTCCCGACCACGGCAGACATCTCTGGGGCGAGGGCCCCGGGACAGTCCGCCCCGGCTACGGCTTATATGACAGGGCTATGGGCATTATGTATATGCTCGGAGTATGGGATATGCTGGACAGGCTTTCCGAAAACAGATAAGAAAGGCGGATATTATGACAAAGCTTCCGATAAATATTGATTATACCGATAAAATCGTTATTGTAACAGGTGCAGGCGGACTAATCTGCTCAACCCTTGCGAAAGCCTTCGCACAGAGCGGTGCTAAGGTCATGGCTCTCGACATAAACGAAGAGGCAGTAAAAAAGCTTGCCGAAGAGATTAAGGCAGAGGGCTTCGTGTGCAAGGGATATAAGGCTGACGTACTGGACAGGAATTCTCTCGAGGAGGTTCATAAGCAGATAATAAGAGACTTCGGAAAATGCGATATTCTTATTAACGGTGCAGGCGGAAACAACCCCCGTGCCACAACCTCCAACGAATACCACCACGAAGCAGACGAAAGCTCAAAGACCTTCTTCGACCTTGAGACCGAGGGAGTGGATTTCGTATTCCGCCTTAATTTCCAGGGTACCCTTCTCCCCACACAGGTATTCGCAAGGGATATGACCGAGAAGAAGAACGGCGTTATTCTTAACATTTCTTCTATGAACGCATATACCCCTCTTACGAAGATACCCGCCTACTCCTCCGCAAAGGCAGGTATTTCAATCTTTACCCAGTGGCTCGCCGTTCATTTTGCAGGAAGCGGTATAAGATGCAACGCAATCGCCCCCGGCTTCCTCGTTTCCGCACAGAACAAGGCTCTTCTCTATAACGAGGACGGAAGCCTTACCCCCCGCTCCGAAAAAATCTTAAGCGGTACCCCAACAGGCAGATTCGTTGACCCGAAGGAGCTTATCGGTGCAGTTCTTTTCCTCTGTGATTCCAAAAGTGCTTCAGCAGTCACAGGCGTAGTCCTCCCCGTTGACGCCGGTTTCTCCGCATATTCGGGCGTATAAAAAACAACATCCTCCCCCACTAAGGCGGATGCTTGTATAGAATGTTTATGGGTTTTATCGGGAGAAACCTTTCTGTAGAAAGGCTTTCTCCCGAACCCTCTTCCAAAGACTTTTAATATAAATTAAAGAACCATAGGATTATCCTATGGTTCTTTAATTTAAACTGAAAGTTTTCGGAAGGGAGTTTGAGGGAAAGCCCTTTTACAAAAGGGTTTCCCTCAATAATACTCGTAAACGTTCTGTACAGACATCCGCCTTAAGGGGAGGATATTGTTTGTTTATTGCTCTGTGGGGAGCAGTTGAAGAGCTTTGTATAGGCTCTGTAGAAGGAGGAGTAATCCTTAAAGCCTGATTTCTCGAAAACGTCCTTTACTGCCGAACCTTCCTGTATCTGCTTCTTTGCGATCGTAAGCCTTTTCTTCGTTATATAGTCCCAGGGGGAAGCGCCTGTTGCCTGTCGGAAGATGCGTGAGAACTGTGAAACGCTGAGATGGAAATGTGAAGCGAGGAGGGGTACGGAAATCTCCTCCGAAAGATGCTTTTCGATATAGACGATTATCTTTTCGGGAAGGCTCTTCGGGGCGTATTCACCGCTCTTCTTTCTGATAAACGCCCTGTTTATCATATCGAGCATTATACCGATATGGGTCGAAGCGGTAAGCCTCCGCTCGTATTCCTCCGACGGACAGCCTCTCATCTCCTCGAGAAGCCTCTTAAAAAGCACCATATCAAGCTCCTCGTCGGAGTAGAAATTGTTTCTTCCGAGAGGGCGGTCGGTAAACGCCTTTAAAAGACGGCCTTCGGGGTCGATGGTCTGAACAAAGGACAGGGGGAAATTTACCGCATATCTTTCATAGCAGGAGCATCGGAGTATTTTTGGGGTATGTGCTTCGGTGGGACGCATAATCATAACGCTGTTCTCGCTAAGCGGATATTTCGAGCCTTCGACGAGATATTCGACGCTCCCCTTTGCGAAATAGAATATCTCGCATTTATCGTGGATATGCATGGTAAAAGCCTCGGGGTCGGGATTTCTGCTCTTATCATACTTAAAATAAACGCTTCCTACGGTGTAGTCCATAAGCTTCCCCCTTGTCTCGTTTTTTCCATTATAACATACGATGCGTGAATTTGCAATATATATTGAAGAAATTAACAATGGTAATGCAAATTATATTATGATAAAATATACTCAACAGGAAAAAAGGAGGCTATTCTTATGAGCTATAAACTTTCGGCTTTTGCCGACGAAGCAGACGGAAAACTCGACGGTCAGATAAAGGCTATGCTCGACAACGGCATAGAGCTTCTCGAAATAAGGGGCGTTGACGGACAGAACATTTCCGAAATAACTCCCGAAAAAGCAAAGGAAATAAGAGAAAGGCTCGAAGCCAACGGGCTTAAGGTATGGTCATTAGGCTCGCCCTTCGGAAAAACGGGAATGGGCGATAATTTCGAAGAGCATCTCGAAGCCTTCAAGAGAGGGCTTCACAATGCAGACATCCTCGGAGCAAGGCATATAAGAATGTTCAGCTTCTACGTACCCTCCGACGATGCGGAGAGATATAAAGAAACAGTATTCGAAAGGCTCGGAAGCTTTATCGAGGCCTCAAAAAACAGCGACGTCATACTCTGCCACGAAAACGAAAAGGGCATCTACGGAGACATCGCCCAACGCTGTCTCGAAATACACAAGCAGTTCCCACAGCTTAAGGCGGTCTTTGACCCAGCAAACTTTGTCCAGTGCGGACAGGATACTATCGAAGCCTGGGAAATGCTCGCTCCCTACGTTGAGTATATGCATATAAAGGACGCTTTAGCGGACGGCTCTGTCGTTCCTGCCGGCGAAGGCATCGGAAACCTCCCCTATCTTCTCTCCAACTATAAGGGAAGCGTTCTTACCCTCGAACCCCACCTTTCCGTTTTCGAGGGCTTCGAAAAGCTCGAGGAAAGCGAAAAGACGAAGATGAAATTCTGTTACCCCTCATCAGCAGAGGCGTTCAGAACTGCAACGGAAGCATTAAGAAAGCTTATATAAGGAGATTATTATGAAAAAGATAAAACTCGGCATTATCGGTCTCGGAAATATGGGAAGCGGACATTTTTACAATGTTATGGGCGGAAAATGCCCCTCTGTTGAAATTTCGGCAGTATGCGACATCGTTCCCGAAAAAATGGACAAGGCGAAGGAATACCCCGGGGTTGCCCTTTTTACAGACTATAAGGAGCTTCTCGACAGCAGACTTGTTGACGCTGTCCTTATAGCAGTCCCCCACTATGACCACCCCACAATCGCAATAGAAAGCTTTAAAAGAGGCATAAACGTCCTTACGGAAAAGCCTGCAGGCGTTTACGCAAGACAGGTACGGGAAATGAACGAATGTGCTGAAAAGTCGGGGGTTAAGTTCGGAATTATGTTTAACCAGCGTACAAATCCTATGTACGCAAAGGCCCGTGAAATCGTACAGAGCGGTGAACTGGGCGAGCTTAAGAGAATGGTCTGGATAATAACAAACTGGTACCGTACACAGGCATACTACAATTCGGGAAGCTGGAGAGCAACCTGGAGCGGAGAGGGCGGAGGAGTTCTTCTTAACCAGGCTCCCCATAACCTCGACCTCTGGCAGTGGATTTTCGGTATGCCGAAGAGAGTAAGAGCGTTCTGTGACTTCGGAAAGTACCATAACATTGACGTTGAGGATGACGTTACGATTTTCGGCGAATACGAAAACGGAGCAACCGCAACCTTTATCTCGACAACAGGCGACGCCTGTGGCACAAACCGCCTCGAAATCACAGGAGACAAGGGTAAAATCGTAATCGAACACGGTAAGCTCTGCTGGTGGAAGCTCGAGACTCCCGAGCGTGAATTCTGCTTTACCGCGAAGGAAGGCTTCGCTGTCCCGAAGAATACCTATGAGGAATTTACCGCTCCCGAGCCCGAGGGTCATCCCGAGGTTCTCGAAGCCTTTGCGAAGTCCATACTTTACGGCACGCCTATGGTAGCGAGGGGCGAGGAGGGGCTTAACTCCCTTTCAATCTCCAACGCCTCGTATCTTTCGACCTGGACAAACGACTGGGCAGAAATTCCTACTGCCGAGGCTCTTTTCGAGAAGCATCTCGAGGAACGATGCAAAAACGAAAAATGCTCAAAAAAATAACTACCGCTCACGCTGAAAGCCTTGAAACACTCCGTGAGCGGTGGAGGGTAAGATGGTAGGATATGAATGAATGAATGATGAATGATGAAAAATGAATGATTAGGGTATCGGCTTCGCCGATATATTATAAGAAAAAAAGGTCACAGTAAACTGTGACCTTTTTTAAAAAATTTTTTAATCCGTCCGCCCTCGGCGGACACCTTCATCATTCATCATTCATCCTTCATCACAACGTATCCGCAACAAGGGTTATATAAATCGTGTCATCGGTGATATTTTCGTAGCCTATTGCCGTTAAAATATCATTAACCGTTGCACTTGACGAGAATTCTGTGCCGTTTACGTAATAACGGAAGAATGAGCCGTCCTCGGGATAGGGTGTGTAGTTTATAATCTGAAGAAGTATCTGCTGTGTTTCCGTCGCTGTGGTGTCTCCTGCGGAGTTAAGAGCGTAGCCCTGTGACTCGACGGTATAGACGAGGGTATAATAATATCCGCCTACGATAGAATCGCTTATTGTCGGGGTATATCTCGGAATAAATACATAGGAATCGGTAAATACGGAGTTTACCGTTATGGTACCGTAATCCATTCCGTTCTCCCCTACCCATTTATCGATGTTATAATCCGTTCTCTCGGGAATGTCGGGTATTGTATAGCCTCTGTCCGAAAGGCTCTCGCCCCAGTTGAGCTGGTAGGAAGCGAGGGTGTTTCCGTCAATATCCTTGAAGGTTATATCTATCGTATCGGGAGTATAGTCGGGGGTAAGGACTAAATCTGTGGTTATTACAGTAGCGTCGGTTACCTCGTTTCCCTCTGTGTCGAGCCATCTCGTTGCCGTATGTCCCTCGACTGTGGGAATTGACGGGAATACTCCGTCTGCATAGGCTACGCTCGTTCCCTTTTCAATAGTAAGGGTATCGATGGCGTTGCCGTTAATATCGTTAAAGGTAACGGTAACGTATTCTATAAGGCTGTAATCGGGGGTTACGGTAACAGAGGTCGTGAATTTCGTGTCCTCATCTACCTCATTTCCGTCAGAGTCTATCCATCTTGTTGCCTTATAGCCTTCAACTGTGGGAATGGTCGGCATCGTTCCGCCCGAAGAGGAGATAGACTTCGAGTCTCTCATAAGCTCGAAATTCGTTATCTCGTTTCCGTCCATATCCACGAAGGTAACTCTTACGAATTCCTCGGCACTGAAGGTATAGTCTCCGCTTAAATCGGAGTCAAAATCCACAACCTCTCCGTAGTACATCCATTTTATGAAGCATCCCTCGGATACACCGGGAACCTCGGGGGGGATTATTCCCGCGTCGTTTACGGAGTGCATAGACCATCCTCTTGTTTCGAGCAAGGTCTCGTAATCAAGACCCACGAACTTTATGTTGATATAGGAAACAGGGTCGGCAATCAGCGTAATATCTCCGCTGAATGTGTAGGGGAAGGTTATTGCCGTTCCGCCGTCACGCCAATATACAAAGGCATAGTCATCCTCGCTTAAGCCGAGGTCGCTTAAGGACGGAAGGTCGCTTTCGTTAAGCTCCTCCCCTTCTTCAACCTCAATATCGAAGGAAACATTGTTGTACTGTGCCTGTACGATATTATAAACTATCTCTTCGGCAGTTGTTGTCTCCTCGGGGGTTGTGGTGGTTTCCTCGGTGGTTGTGGTTTCCTCGGGGGTTGTTGTGGTTTCGGGGACAGCCGTTGTCTCTTCCGTTACAGTCTCGGGAGCGGTTGTCTCGGGAGTTGTTGTTGTAACGGGAGTAACAACAGGGGGTACCGTTGTTACGGGTGCTGTTGTTGCCTCGGTCGTAGAAGCTGTAGTTTCCTCGGCCATAGTCTCCTCTGTTGTAGTCTCCTCGGCTGTTGTCTCCTCGCTGGTAGTTGTAACTGCCTCCGTTGTTGTCTCCTCGGAGGAGGTCTGTGCCTCCGTAGAAGCAGAGGTTTCGGGTAAGGCTTCCGTTTCCGTTACAGGAACGGTCACTACCGCTGTCTCTGACGAGGATACTGTTCCCATAGCCTGTGTAAATGGGGGTACAAAGCTTATGCTTACAGAGGTAGCTGTGGTGGTGGTGGTTTCGGGGGGCGTAGTTACCGCTTCCGTTACGGTCGCCTCGGGTTCGCTGTCGGCTTCCTCGGAAAGTACCGCTCTTATCTTTCTCGCAACCTCATCATCCAGCACCATAAGCTTCGTATCGTCCGAATAAATCGCAATTTCCTTTATATTGTCGGAAATCTTATCATAATCGATATCCGAAAGTGCTTCGTCGGGGTCGGAAACAATATCATAACCGCCCTCGGCATTTTCTATGATAAAAAGGGACGTACCGTCTATTTCAGCGGGATTGTTGCTGTTCTCGTTGGGGATGGTGGAGATTGAAACGTTCTTATCCTCGTCAACGATAACGCTCTTGCCCGTTTTCTTTCCCTCGGGAGAAAGAAGCTCAACCTGTACCTTGCCCTGTAAGGTCTGTTCCCGGGTAAGATATCCGCCCTCTCCGTCCTCCTCAACTCTTACAACGAAGCTTGTGCCTCGAACCGCCATAACGGCCTTCGGCGTAGCAACCTCGTAAACCGAACCTGAAGAAAGCGAAGCGGTTATTTCGTTAAGTATCTCGCCCTTCATAAGCTCTATTCTCGTATTGCTGTCCTCGGAGCTTCCCGTTGCGTTAAGCTTCAGAACCGTTCCGCTGTCGAGCATAACGTATTTATCCTCGTCCATAACGATACGAAGGGTACTCTCGTCCCCTACCGTAAGAACGTCGCCGTTTTCGAGGTTCATACCCGTGTAGGCGGAGATAGAGCCTGTGTCCTCTCTTTCGACAACAGCCTCGCCTGTCATCTCGAAGACCTTTATAACTCTGTATTCGTCCTCCTGTGAAGCGAGAACTCCGACTGTTGTCGCAACGCCTCCTGTCACAACGACAGCCGTTGATACTGCTATTATTTTCGCTTTAAGGGTAAGCGAAGCGATAAATTCCTTAAGTGCCATAGTTATTTCTCCCTGCTTTTTGGCATAAAAATATCTTCAATTTCATATCCTGCTTTATTTCTTTGCTGACATTATAACATATTTATTTAAATTTGTCACTATTTTTCTTAACGTAATCAAAAAATCAGCATAAATACTAAAACAGATTTTATTTTATATGCAATTTTACCTTTATTTTTAAAAAAAGGTTACAGTTATGTTTTACAAACGATGAAGAATGAATAATGAATGATTACGGTGTCCGCCGAGGGCGGACGGATTATAATAAAAAAATAAGGTCACAGAAAACTGTGACCTTGATTTTTATTTTTTAAAATCCGTCAGCGAAGCTGACTCCTCAATCATTCATTTTTCATCATTCATCATTCATCTAATCAGAACACTTCAAATTCCGCCCTGTTCTCCGAATACCACTCCGCAAATCTCACAAATACATCCTCGCCTGTACAGTCCTTAACATAGCCCATAGCCTTTTCGTTGGAAAGGAACATTTCGTATAAGTCGGCGTTATCGGTTGCGGTCTTAAGAATGGTATTGAATATATCCCCGCCGTATTCGGCGTTAAGGAAATGTAAGAAGCGGAAACCTAAGAGATAGTTGTCGAAATCATCCTCGAAATCGCTTCTGCTGAGTAACTGCTCCGCATTTTCCGCACTTATTTCGTAATTTAAGCCCGAATAGTTCATCTTAGCGTTGAAATCGGATTTAAGCTCGGGATATTTTTCGATAATTCTGTCTGTTATATATGTGGCGTACCCCTCGGTCATAATTCTTCCGAGGTCGAGGCCGTTGCGAAGATGTACAGCATGGGTAAGCTCGTGTACGAGGGTACTGCAGTCCCCGTTAGGCTCAACATCCATAGGGTGTACAACTACCTCCGAGCCGAAGGCACAGGGAGAGGATACCTCGTAGGGAACAACGTAGATATGGAATTTCTGCATACGGTAGTCAACGTTACGGAATACCTCGGCGAAGCTTCCGAGATGCTCCATAGCCCGTGTTCTTGCGTATTTTGAATCGTTATTAAGCTTAAAGCCTGTTTCCGTTTCAACGATTTCGACTATTCTTGAAACATCCTCTAAAAGGTCGCCCTCTACTACCGCACCTTCACAGAGAAAAAGAATAAAGTCCTCGGTCTCGATATATTCGGGCTTTGTAATTTCGACAATATCCCCCTCGTTTCCGCTTAAGGAAAAGGCTTCGGGGACGGTAATCTCCGAGGAAACACTTATAGAGGCATAGCTCAGGCCATCAATATCTTCACACCAGTTGAGAAGCGTTACGTTAGGGCTGAATTCGTCCTGGCGGAACTGGTCAACAGTACCGTCCGCATATCGTCCGCCCTCGCCCTTATACTCCTTGCCGTCCGAGGTAAGAGTATATTTTACGGTTGTATAGCCCGTTTCATCGGTAGAAATTGAATCGAGGGTAAACAATAAGCCTCTTCGTCCGACGCACTGTGTCTCTCCCACAAGGTAATCGTGAAGCTCGTCAAACTGAACCGTCGGCTCCTCGTATAAGTAAGGAACATCCGAAGCAATTGCTGTTTCTGCTGTTGCATCCTCCATATCAACTGCTTCAAAGGCTGTCGTTGTTTCTCCGCCAATAACAGCACCGTTTTCTGCTGTGGAAGTAAAGGCTGTTGTTTCATCCTCTGCTTTCGGGAGGGTCTTGCTGACTATTGTCTGCTGTGTTTCGGCATAGGTCAGTGTTGTTATTGCAGGTTCTTCCTCTGTCTCATTCTGACAGGCGGAAACCGCAAAAATGCCCAGCGAAAGAAGTATTGCCGATAATGCCTTTATTCTGTTTCTGTACATAATGTCTCTCCTTTTTCTTCTGAAAGCGGTAACGTTACTACTGCCGTAAACGAATCGCCGTTTATCTCTACTCTGAAGCAACCGCCACAGGCTTCGGTATAGCTTTTCGCAATAGAAAGCCCTAAGCCGTTGCCTTCCGTTGTTCTCGCTTCATCGCCTCTTGTAAAGCGTTCGGTTATTTCGTCCTCTTTAAAATTCATCTCGTAGGAAGCTATATTCTGAATCTTAACCGATGTTTCGCTTTCGGTATTTTCGAGAGATATATAAATTCTCGTTCCCGGAAGAGAATATTTAAGAGCGTTGTCGATAAGGTTCTGCATAACCCTGTAGAGCTTCTTTCCGTCAGCATTTACAGGGGCGGTATCTGCATTTATATTCTTCCTTATCTCCATTCCGCTGTTCGTTATCTTATCGTTAAGGTCAGCAAGCACCTGTCCCGTAAGAATTACCATATCGAGCTTTTCTTTTTTTATGTCCGTTCCGCTTGTCGCCTTAGCTAAATCGAAGACGTCCGAAACCATCGATTTAAGCTTAGCGGACTTATTCTCGAGGACAGCTACATAATCTCTCGCCTCGGGGGATAATTCTTCCTTTGAAAGCAGGTCGATGTAGCTTATGATTGAGGTAAGGGGGGTTTTTAAATCGTGGGAAACGTTGGTAACCAGGTCTATCTTCATACGTTCCGATTTAAGCTGTTCCTCTACGGATTTACGGAAGCCTCCCGAAATTTCGTTAAGGTTATAGTGCATTCCGTAGGCGGAGGAATTTTCGATAAGGGCATACTCGGTATAGTCTCCCTCGGATATGCGTCTTATATGCTCCGAAAGGGTAGTAAGCTCCCTTAAGTCCTTTATGCAAAGATATACGAAACCGCATACAAGGATAATAAAGCCGATTACAAGGAAGGCGAGCCCCTCGAGAGCAAAGCCGATAAAGAGTACCCCTAAGCCGACCGCAAAGAAAACAGCCGTTCTTGCGATAAAGCGTCTTAAGTAATTGTTATCCTTGAGTATCTGGGCGTTTATTTCGTTTTCCCTTGCCTGTGCCTTAGCCTTCTTTATAAATCTGCCCATAGCGGAAAAGATTTTGCTCAGGATGATAAATATAAGGGAGGTCTTGAAAAAGGACTTGCATCTCAGTCTCAGCACAAAGGAGGAAAGTATCGAAACTGCAACAATATATACCCCCGTAACTCCCGCACCGTAAAGAATATCCGTCGCAAGCCCTTCGTAGGCGTAGGAAGAGAGCCAGCTGTCGATTTCAGAGACATTGCGGAGATACTCCGTGAGCATCACAAGGCACATTCCCGAAAGCACCAGCACCAGAACGCACACTTCAATAAATATTCTGTCAAAGCCTGTCATTTTGTACTTGTTTTCCTTTGAGTCGAAGCCTGCCGTAAGCATAACATAAACCGAAAGCACAAGTATCACAAGAAGCACAGGTATAAAGCCTACCGCTTCGGTTACTATTTTCTTTTCCCTTTCGTGCCTGAAAGCCTCGTGCGCCTTTACAGCCGAGATATTCTTCTCGTTAAGCCTTAATCTTATTTCGCAAAGGCTGTCGTCCCCCTCGAAACAGGGTACGTAATCGCTTGCTGTTGTAAACATAGCGTCCTGCCTGTAGGCTGTGGGTATGGGGCTTGAACCGTCCTCATTGAGATATATCGTCGCTCCGAGCTCATCAACATAGCTCTGAAGCCCCTCGGTATCATAGTCATATACAGCAAAGCCCTTGTTGTAATGGGGGATGTAGTAGTATTCAAAGCCCTTGCCGTTTGTGTAGTAGTGACAGCCTGTGCCGAAGCCGTTAAAATAAGAGGGGTAGCTTGTTATTTCGTTTCCTCTTATCAAAATAGTATATTCATCCACAGGAAAATCCATAACGTCCGAATCGGAATACCCCGCAACGCCCTTGTACTCTACGTAGAAGTTAAAGATATCGCTGTATCTGAAGCTTCCGAGAAAGTCTCCGTTTTTATATCCGAGGCTTTCGAGAGCATTAAGTATATGCTTCGTTTTAAAGGAGCCTTCGTCAAGCATTCCGTTTTCATCCTGGTTTTTTATATAGAGATTTGCGAAAAGCCACAGCTCGGAATAAAGCCTCTCTCCCTCCAGCGAATACATATCCGAGTTATATAAGCTTTCCACTGCTTCCCCATCGTCATACTCACGTACGATATCGAGACATTTAAGGGTACAACCGCATACAAGCACCGACGCCACAAGCAGTACCGCGAGCCTCGTCCATTTATTTTTAAGAAATCTCATTTATTTCCCTCCGTTTATCTTCTCAATCTTATAGCCGATACCCCATACTACCTTAAGATAACGTGGCTCAGACGGGTTTATCTCAATTTTCTCACGAATGTGGCGGATATGAACCATAACCGTATTTTCGACAGCGTAGCACTCGTCATCGTTCCACACTCTGTCATAAATCTCCTCTGCCGAAAAAACTCTCCCCGCATTCCTCATAAGAAGCTCCGTTATTTTATATTCGGTAGCCGTAAGCTTTACCGTCTCTCCGTCAACATAAAGCTGTTTATCCTTCGTGTTGAGCTTAAGCCCGCCCGTTACAACGGTGTTTTCGTCGGAAACGGCGTTTCCTGCTGAGCCGAGGGAAAGATAACGGCGTAAATTCGCCGATACCCTCGCCACAAGCTCAAGGGGGTTATAAGGCTTCGTAATATAATCGTCCGCTCCCATAGAAAGACCGAGTATCTTATCGCTGTCCTCGGATTTAGCGGAAAGGACGATTATGGGGATATTCTTCGTCTCTCTTATCTTCATCATAGTCGAAAGACCGTCAAGCTTCGGCATCATTACATCGATTATAATAAGCTGAACCTCGTTTTCCGTAATGGTCTCGAGAGCCTCTAAGCCGTTATATGCCTTAAGCACCCTATAGCCCTCGCCTGTAAGAAGCTTAGCTATTGCGTTTACTATGTCACGGTCATCGTCAACCACAAGAATTACTGAGTTTTCAAAAGAATACATACATTTCTCTCCTAAAATTTTTTATCTGTATTTCATTTTAATCCCTTCCCCCCTCCTTGTCAACATAATAACACCCGTTTCTTATTTTTAAGCCGTGAAAATTCTTAATAATATCTTAAGAAAAATCAAAACCACGCGTTGAACGCGTGGTATGCACTGGCCCTTCAAGGGCATAATACTGGCTGAGCCTAAAGGCTCACTGAATGATTTGGCAACCGCATCTATTTCACAGCAGCCGCTCAAGCGGCTGTTTATTTTTGCTTACTGGTTCTTGCTACCTGTAAACGGGTCAATATACTCTTTGAATGTCAACTGGTCGTTCGCTATATCCTCTTGCAGTTGATTTCGCACATATTCTGCTATGCGTTTTTCATTCTTACCTACCGTATCTACATAATATCCGCGACACCAGAAATGTCTGTTGCCATATTTGTACTTTAAATTCGCGTGCCTGTCGAATATCATCAGTGAACTTTTTCCTTTCAGATATCCCATAAATTGCGCTACGCTCAAATGTGGCGGTATTTCCACAAGCATATGTATATGGTCTGGACACGCTTCTGCCTCTATAATGCTAACTTTCTTCTGCTCGCATAGGCTTCTTAATATTTTTCCTATATCCGCCTTTATTTGTCCATATACTACCATTCTTCTATACTTAGGTGCAAATACTATATGGTACTTGCAATTCCACTTCGAATGTGATAAACTATGATTGTCATTCATTTGACAGTCCTCCTTTTTCATAGTGATGTGGTTGCCAAACCCACTTTCATTATATCACAAGGAGGGCTTTCTTGTATCTAAAGATTCTTATTCCACCGCTTCAAGCGGTGGTTATTTTACGCTTAAGCTAACAA
>JAGANY010000037.1 GCA_017624025.1 Ruminiclostridium sp.
GCAAAGGCAAAGGGCGTAATGATAAGCTGCGACCTTAACTACCGCAACAAGCTCTGGTCCAAGGAAAA
This sequence comes from Ruminiclostridium sp., assembly GCA_017624025.1. GTDB lineage: Bacteria > Bacillota > Clostridia > Oscillospirales > Ruminococcaceae > Ruminiclostridium_E. The sequence continues at coordinate 69 of JAGANY010000037.1, forward strand.
AGCAGGTCAGGTAATGGGCGAGCTTTGTAAGTACGTTGATGTTTGTATCGCAAACGAAGAAGACGCAGGCGATGTATTCGGAATCAAGTCCGAAGGAACAGACGTAACAGCAGGCGAAGTAAACCACGAGGGTTACAAGTCTGTTGCAAAACAGCTTGCTGACCGCTTCGGCTTCAAGAAGGTTGCAATTACTTTAAGAACTTCTATTTCCGCTAACGACAATAAGTGGGCAGCAATGCTTTATGACGGAAATGATTACTATTTCAGCAAGAGTTATCTTATGCATATCGTTGACCGTGTAGGCGGCGGCGACAGCTTCGGCGGCGGTCTTATCTACGGCTGTCTCGAAAATATGGAACCTCAGAACATCATCGAATTTGCAGTTGCTGCAAGCTGTCTCAAGCACAGCATCGAAGGAGATTTCAATATGGTTTCCGTTGACGAGGTATTAAAGCTCGCAGGCGGCGACGCTTCCGGCAGAGTACAGAGATAACAAAACTGAAAGGAAAATCTTATTATGGAACTCAGAACAGCATCATCTCCCAGAGATGTCAAGAATTATGATACATCGAGACTTCGTGAGGAATTTCTCATAAGCGACCTTTTCAAGAAGGACGAGATTAAGACAGTTTACAGCCACATCGACAGAATCATTGTTGGTTCGGCTGTTCCGGCAGAAAAAGCACTCACTCTTACAGCAGGCGAAGAAATAAGAGCAGAATATTTCTTACAGAGAAGAGAAATGGGCGTTATCAATATCGGCGGTAAGGGTAAGATTACTGTTGACGGTACAGTATATGAGCTCGGTTATAAGGATGGTATCTACATTGGTATGGGCTCAAAGGACATCGTTTTTGAAAGCGATAATCCCGCTGAACCCGCAAAGTTCTATTTTAACAGTGCCCCCGCTCACAAGACTTATCCGACAGTTCTTATTACACTCGATACTATCAAGCCCGAAAATAAGGTTGAACTTGGGTCTCTCGAAGAATCCAACCACAGAGTTATCAACAAGTATATTCTTCCCGGACAGGTTGAAAGCTGTCAGCTCGTTATGGGTATGACCGCTCTTAAGCCCGGCAGTGTATGGAACACAATGCCCTGTCACACACATGACAGAAGAATGGAAGTTTATCTTTACTTTGAGGTACAGGACGATGCAGTGGTATTCCATTATATGGGAGAACCTACAGAAACCCGTCATATCGTTATGAGAAACGAAGAAGCGGTTATTTCACCCAGCTGGTCAATCCATAGTGCTTCGGGCACACGTGCATATACCTTTATCTGGGGTATGGTTGGTGAAAACCAGGCGTTTGATGATATGGATCCTGTAAAAATGCAGGATTTAAGATAAAGGAGGCTTATAGAAATGAGTTTTTCCGAACAGTTCTCGCTTAAGGGCAAGGTCGCACTTGTAACAGGCGCTTCTTATGGAATCGGCTTCGCTATTGCTAAGGGACTTGCTGAGGCAGGTGCTAAGATCGTTTTCAATGATATAAAGCAGGAGCTTGTTGACAAGGGACTTGAAGCTTATAAGGAAGCAGGCATTGACGCTAACGGTTATGTCTGTGATGTTACAAGCGAAGAACAGGTTAATGAAATGGTTGCAAAAATTGAAAAGGAAGTCGGTGTAATCGACATCCTCGTAAATAATGCAGGTATTATAAAAAGAATCCCTATGTGCGAGATGAGTGCAGCGGATTTCAGAGCAGTTATCGATGTTGACCTTAACGCACCCTTCATAGTTGCGAAGGCGGTAATTCCTTCAATGATAAAGAAGGGTCACGGCAAGATCATCAATATCTGTTCTATGATGTCAGAGCTCGGAAGAGAAACGGTTTCCGCTTATGCGGCAGCCAAGGGCGGTCTTAAGATGCTCACAAAGAACATCGCTTCTGAATACGGCGAATTCAATATCCAGTGTAACGGTATCGGACCCGGATATATCGCAACACCTCAGACAGCACCTTTAAGAGAAACACAGCCCGACGGTTCCCGTCATCCTTTCGATAAGTTCATTATCGCAAAAACTCCCGCCGCAAGATGGGGAGATCCGGAAGACCTTTCGGGACCTGCAGTGTTCCTTGCTTCCGACGCATCAAATTTCGTAAACGGTCATATTCTTTACGTTGACGGCGGTATTCTCGCCTACATCGGAAAGCAGCCGTAAAACAACAGTAATTATACAGCTGAAGCTGTAAAACGCAGCTGAACCTGTACAATAAATTTTAAGGAGAAATTATTATGAAAACATTTAAGAAAGTTCTTGCAGGTATTCTTGCAGCAACAACACTTCTTTCTGTATCCGCTTGCGGTAAGACAGAAGAAGGCGGCACAGCTTCCGGCGGTGCAACAACAGGCGGTGCAGCTGCTTCCGGTGAAGAAGTAACAATCAAGTTCTCTTGGTGGGGCGGCGACTCCAGACACGAAGCTACACAGGCAGCTGTTGACGCTTTCATGAAGAAGTACCCCAACATTAAGGTTGAATGCCAGTTCGGTGCATGGTCCGGTTGGGAAGACAGCATGTCCACAGCATTCTACGCTGGTACAGCTCCTGATGTTAACCAGGTTAACTGGAACTGGATCTCCAACTACAGCGGCGACGGCAGCATCTTCCTTGATATGAACAAGGTTTCCGGTACATTCGATCTTTCTCAGTACGATCAGTCCGCTCTTGATCAGTGTACAGTAGCCGGCGAACTCCAGGCTATCCCTGTTTCTATGACAGGCCGTATCTTCTACTGGAACAAGACAACATTTGAAAAGGCTGGTATCTCCACACCTACATCTCTTGAAGAGCTCTACGCAGCAGGCGAAGCTTTCAAGACAACTCTCGGTGATGACTACTATCCTCTCGCACTCGGCGAATATGACAGAGCTATCCTCTTAGTTTACTACCTCGAATCCGTTTACGGTAAGGCTTGGGTTGTTGACAACAAGCTCAACTACACAGCTGAAGAAATCACAAAGGGTCTCGAATTCATCCAGTCTCTCGAAGACAAGCACGTTATCCCCTCTATCGCTACAATCTTAGGCGATGGTGCTGAATCCCTCGATAAGAACCCCAAGTGGATGGACGGCAAATATGCTGGTATCTTTGAATGGGATTCCTCCGCTTCTAAGTTCAACTCCGCTCTTAACGAAGGCCAGGAACTTATCGTTGGCGATTACTTCAAGGATTTCGGCGAATACCAGGGCGGTTTCGCAAAGGTTTCTCTTGCATTCGCAATCTCTGAAAACACAAAGCACCCCGAAGAATGTGCTCTTCTCTTAAACTATCTCTTAAACGATCCCGAAGGTACAGCTATCATGAAGTCTGAACGTGGTATTCCGCTCAGCAAGGCTGCTTTCGAAAACTGCAAGACACAGGGTCTCCTCAACGAAATGGTTGCAGAAGCTAACACAAAGGTACTTGCATGGGTAGATTATCCCCTCGATACACAGTTCGAAAACTCCAAGCTCAAGGGTAACCCCGACGGCGTTTACTACGATGCTTTAGGCGGTCTCAGCTACAAGGAATACACACCTGCTGAAGCAGCTCAGATCCTTGTTGACGGTATCAGCGAAGTACTCGCAGGCTAATTAAACTTAAACACCAATATTTTCTTCATAATCCCAAACCGGCTTTATTCCTGCTTCGTATCCCCTGCGGAGCAGGGTAACTGTCGGGAAGGAGTTTTTTATGTCAGTAACAACTTATATCAATAATTTTTTAAATAACTACCAGCATTATAAAGAATACTGGAACTATGAAGACGGCTGTGTGCTTATGGGCTGCCAGCAGCTTTATGAGGCAACAGGCGAAAAGAAGTATCTGGATTTTATCCTTACTTATCTTGATCCTCTTGTTGAAGAGGATGGTATTATTTCCAACTATGAGTTCGGAAAGCACAATATCGATGGTTTTAATGCAGGAAAGGTTCTTTTCCTTGCATACAGAGAAACCAAAAACGAAAAATACAGAAAAGCAATTGACTTTTTAATCGGAAGCCTTTCGGAACAGCCCCGAACAAAGGACGGCAACTTCTTCCACAAGGCGATTTATCCCAATCAGGTCTGGCTCGACGGGCTCTATATGGCACAGCCGTTCTATATGGAGTATGAGACTACCTTCAATAAGAAAGAAAATTACAATGACATGCTGAACCAGTTCAGAAATGTCAGAAAATATATGTACAATCCCGAAAAGAAGCTTTACTACCACGGCTACGATGAAGCGAAGATCCAGCCCTGGGCAGATAAGGAAACAGGTCTTTCAAAGAATTTCTGGCTTCGTTCTATGGGTTGGTATCTTATGGCTCTTATCGACGTAATCGGTAATATGTCAGAAGAAATTTACGAACAGTACCGTGAATACTGTGACTTGTTCAGAGAAGCAATCGATGGTATTCTTATGTATCGTGACAGCAAAACAGGTCTTTTCTTCCAGGTCATCGACAGAGGCGACGTTGAAGGAAACTATGCTGAAACATCCGGCTCCGCTATGGTAGCTTATGCGGTAATGAAAGCGTCGAGACTCGGTGTTATCAATCCCGAAAAGTATGCGGAAATCGGAACAAGTATTTTTGATTGTCTTGTAAGCGAAAAGCTCGTTGAAAAAGAAAACGGCTTCGAACTTAAGGATATATGCTGGGTTGCCGGCTTAGGCCCCGGCGAAAAACGAGACGGAAGCGTTGAATACTATCTCTCCGAAAAAATAGTATCGGACGATTCTAAAGGCGTTGGTCCATTTATGATGGCTTATGCACAGAAGCTTCTCCTTCTGAAATCTATATAATACGGAGGTTAATATGGCAGACACTACTGAAGTAAAAATAGTCAGCGATTCTGTAACAGCAGAAGCAAGAGCAAGAAAAGAAAACCGTAAAAAAGTTTCTAACGAGCCTTCTAAATTAGAAAAGTTCTGGAAGAATAATTTCGGTTTTATGTTTATTCTTGTATGGCTTGTCGGTTTCCTTATTTTCAGACTTTATCCTTTCATTTCTTCGTTTATCTACAGCTTCTCAGACTTCCATCTCTTTAAGGGTATCCAGGAATGGGGCCTTATGAACTACGAAGATATATTTACTGATAAGAAGATTATGAGCTCTCTCGGTACAACCTTTGCATATTCCTTTATTACTGTACCTATGAAGCTTATATTCGCTCTCTTTATCGCATATATCCTCAACTATAAAATCAAGGGCGTTAACCTCTTCAGAACAGCTTACTATATTCCTTCTATCCTCGGCGGTTCTGTTGCTATTGCGGTTCTCTGGAAGGCTCTCTTCCGTGATGAAGGTGTTATCAATGCCATTCTCGGTTTCTTCGGAGCTGAAGGCGTAAACTGGCTTTCTGACCCCGATTATGCACTCTTTATCATCTCCCTCTTAAGAGTTTGGCAGTTTGGTTCAGCGATGGTACTCTTCCTTGCTGCTCTTAAGAATGTTCCTGTTGAGCTTTACGAAGCTGCAACAATTGACGGTGCAAGCAAGGCAAGACAGTTCTTCAGTATTACTCTTCCCCTTATTACACCTGTTGTATTCTACAACCTTGTTACACAGCTCTGCCAGGCATTCCAGGAATTCAACGGTCCGTACATTATTACACAGGGCGGTCCGAGAGGTGCTACAACCCTCTTCTCACTCCTTATCTATAACCGTGCGTTCGGTCAGTACGAGATGGGTATGGCAAGTGCTATGGCCTGGGTATTATTCATTATCGTAATGGTTCTCAGTGTAATTGCTTTCTTAAGCCAGAAATACTGGGTATATTACGGTGACGAAAAGTAAGGAGGCAAAAGATGGAAAACTATACTTTAAGAAAGAAAATCGGTACTGTTGTTAAGTATATTATTCTTATAGCAGTCGGTTTTGTAATGGTATATCCGCTTATCTGGATGGTTGGTGCGACCTTTAAAACCAACAACGAGATTTTCAGCAGTATGAGTCCTTTTACTGCTAACCCTACTCTTGACGGTTATAAGAACGCTATGAACAACTACGGCGGAGAAATCAATATCTGGAAGGCTATGCTCAATACATACAGCTATGTACTTCCTAAGGTTGTCTTTACCGTAATCTCCTGTACTCTTACAGCGTACGGCTTCGGAAGATTCAATTTTAAGGGCAAGAACTTACTCTTCTCCGTACTTATGGCGACTCTCTTTCTTCCCCAGGTTGTTATGAACGTTCCCCAGTTTATTCTTTACAACAACTTCGGCTGGGTTGACTCTCCTATTTACCTTCCCCTTATTATCCCGTCATTATTCGCATTTGACACATACTTTGTATTTATGATGGTACAGTTCTTAAGAGGTATTCCGAGAGAGCTTGATGAAGCAGCAACAATCGACGGCTGTAATCCTATCCAGACTCTTGTCCTCGTAATCTGTCCTATGCTTAAGCCCGCAATCGTAAGCTGTGCTTTATTCCAGTTTATGTGGTCTTCAAACGACTTTATGGGCCCGCTCCTTTACGTAAAAACTCCTACAAGATACCCTGCAACAATTTTCGTAAAGCTTTCAATGGACGCTGATACAGGCTTCGATTGGAACAGAGTACTTGCAGTATCCTTAATCTCTATTATTCCTTCTCTCGTTGTATTCTTCTGTGCACAGAGAAACTTCGTAGATGGTATTTCTGCAGGTAGTGTAAAGGGTTAATCATTAAAAATAAGGCAGGACTTAAACGCCCTGCCTTAAAGTATTTATTTACGAAAGGTTTTTATAATGGATATTAAAATTATAAGAAAGGGTGCGAGATTTGCTGAAGCAGAGCTTTCGCTTCCATTAGACGCTGATACCTCTGATATAAAAGCAGCCATTAACGGAAAACCTGTTTCCTTTAAAGGAGCTATAAGCTATATCGGAAACTTAAAGCCGGAGACCGATTATGTTCTTTCGGTAAGCTACAGAAACGAAACAGCCGAAGCGGAATTCAAGACCGATTATGAATTTGTGACTCTTGATGTTCGTAAATTCGGAGCTAAGGGCGACGGCATAAACGATGATACAGTTTATATACAGGCAGCTGTTTCAGCTTGCCCCGAAAACAGCCGTGTACTTATTCCGAAAGGCAGATACCTCGTTACAAATATCTTCCTTAAGAGCAATATAAATCTTGAGCTTTCGGAAGGAGCGGAGCTTATTGCAAATAACAACCGCTACAGTCATCCGATTTTCCCCGGTATGATTGAAAGCTATGACGGTAATGACGAGTATAATCTCGGAACCTGGGAGGGTAATCCCCTAAAAATGTTTGCAGGAATCATAACAGGCGTTGATATAAGCGGAGTTACGATTTACGGCGAAGGTACAATTAACGGTAATGCTACCCACGAGGATTGGTGGTATAACGAAAAGGTTATGGTCGGAGCGTTCCGCCCCCGTCTTCTTTTCCTTAACCGCTGCCGTAATATAACCGTTTGCGGTCTTACCTTCAAGGACAGCCCGTCCTGGACGATACACCCGTATTTTTCCGACGATATATGCTTATCCGCTCTTAGAATCAACAATCCCTGTAATTCTCCCAACACTGACGGTATCGATGTTGAATCCTGTCACAATGTAAAAATCGAAGGCGTTCATTTTACTCTCGGAGACGATTGTATCGCTTTGAAATCCGGTAAGATCTATATGGGAAGAAAGTATAATGTTCCTTCGGAAAATATCCATATCCGTCGTTGTATTATGGAAAACGGTCACGGTGCTGTAACTCTCGGAAGCGAAATGTCGGCAGGGATTTACGGCGTTACTGTTGAGGATTGTCTTTTCAAGAATACCGACAGAGGTCTTCGTATAAAGACAAGAAGAGGACGAGGCGATAAGGCTGTTATCGATAGAATTCTTTTCAGAAATATCGATATGGACGGAGTAAAAACTCCTTTTGTTGCAAACTGCTTCTATTTCTGTGACCCTGACGGACGTACAGCTTATGTCCAGGACAGAAACTATCATCCTGTTGATGAACGTACACCCCATATAAAGAGCCTTATGTTCGAGGAAATACGCTGTAAGAATTGTCATATTGCGGCGGCGTATTTTATAGGTCTTCCCGAAAGAAAAATCGGCGAGATTTCTATGAAGAATGTAAAGGTAAGCTATGCCGAAAATGCCGAAAGCGGAGTTCCCGCTATGCTTTGCGGAATCGAAGAAATGAGCCGTAGAGGCGTTATAGCCGAAAACGTAGAAAAGCTTACGCTTGAAAACGTTGAAATTAACGGACAGACAGGCGAGACTTTTGAGCTTATAAATATCGGAGAATAAACTGAAAGGATATAATTATGCAGTTAGGTATTCGTGTTCACGACGGAGAAAAGCTTCCTTTGGAAGAGCTTCTCCCTATATTAAAATCAAGAGGCTTTAAATGCGGACATATCGCACTTTCAAAATCCATAAAGGAATACAGCGTTTCGCCTTCGGCGCTTACTCCCGGGCTTGCTATGTATTTAAGACGCCTTTTTTCAGACAATTCTCTTGATATTGCGGTTCTCGGCTGTTATCTTAACCTCGCAAATCCCGACGAAAACGAACTTTCGGCAATAACCGAAAAGTATAAGGCTCATATAAGATTTGCTTCACATTTAGGCTGCGGCGTGGTCGGTACAGAAACAGGTGCGCCCAACAGAGAATATAAATATGAGCCTGCCTGTCATAGCGATGAGGCGCTTGAGATTTTTATAAACAATCTTCGTCCTGTTGTAAAATATGCTGAGCAGATGGGAGTAGTATTTGCAATTGAGCCTGTATGGAAGCATATCGTATATTCTCCCGAAAGAGCGAGAATAGTTCTTGATGAAATAAATTCGCCTAATTTACAAATTATATTTGACCCGGTGAATCTTTTGTGTTATGATAATTATAATGAACGTGAGGATATTTTTGAGAGAGCAATAAAGCTTCTCGGAAAGGATATCGCTGTAGTTCATATAAAGGACTTTATCGTTAAGGATAACGAGCTTGTTTCTGTTGAAGCAGGCGGAGGCGAGATGGATTACAGGAGAATAATGGAGTTTGTAAAAAAGGAAAAGCCTTTTATCCACGTTACTCTCGAAAACACCAGCCCCGAAAACGCCGAAGCTTCAAGAAAGCTCATACAATCCGCATGGGATTCTGTTTAATGAAAGGAAGAACCGTTTTTGAAGATTTTCAGCATTGATAACCCCATTTTTAAGTTTATTTCAAGAATAGGCGACATTTTTCTGCTGTCGTTTTTCTGGCTTTTAGCGAGTATTCCGATTTTTACCATCGGTGCTTCTACAACAGCGGCATACGACTGTGCTTTTAAGATAATAAGAGCGAGAGATACTAACGTATTAAAGGATTTTATCAATTCCTTCAAAAGCAATTTCAAGCAATCTACGATAATATTTCTTATATTGCTGCCCATAGGTGCTCTTATTCTTGTTGACCTTTATTACTGGGCTAATACCGAAAGCAGCGTTTCTTTTGTTATGAATGCACTTGGAATAGGAATAGGGATAATCTATCTAGCAACTCTTCTTTTTGTATTTCCCGTTCAGGCTATTTTTGACAACCCCGTAAAAAAGACATTACAGACCGCATTTTTAATGTCGATTAAAAACTGGCCTGTATCTCTTCTGCTTATAGTAGTATCCTTCGGAATATCGTATGTGTGCTATGTTTTTCCTGTTGCCGCATATATTTTCTTTATTATCGGCTCGGGTCTTTTCACGATGATATACGCTGTACAGTTTCTTACTGTTTTCAGAAAATATAACTCTTCTCTCGAACCGGACAGACCGGAGGAATGTGATTACAATGTTGAAATAAAGAAGCCAAAAACTGTAGCTGATGCTTCTAAAGTAAAAACGAAAAAGGGTTCAAAAATCATAAAGTAAAATTAATCGCCGCATATCGTCTGATATGCGGCGTAATTTTATTCAGTAATTTCGGATATTTCATCTTCTGTAAGCTCTTCGGGTTCGGAATATATATATTCGTCTTCAGCGAAAAATTCCGATGAAGCTGAACCGTCATAAAGCTCGAAGCCGTCAACAAGCTGTTTAAGCATATTAGCCTGGCTCGAAAGCTCTTCGCTGGAAGCGGCGGATTGCTCTGAGGTAGCGGAGTTGTTCTGGATAACAGCGGAAATCTGGTCAACGCCTGCTGTAATCTGACCGATAGCGTTAGCGGCTTCTCTGGAAGAATCGGTGATTTTTCCGTTGATTTTTGCAACCTCTTCGGCAACCATAGCAACACGCTGCATTTTTTCAGCAACTTCGTCAACGAGGTTACTGCCGTTTTCAACGGCGGCAACTGTATTTTCGATAAGAACAGAAGTGTTCTGGGCAGCGTCAGCAGATTTCGACGCTAAGTTTCTTACTTCGTCAGCTACAACAGCAAAGCCTTTGCCAGCGTCTCCTGCTCTTGCCGCTTCAACGGCAGCATTAAGAGCAAGGATATTTGTCTGGAACGCGATATCGTCGATAGTCTTGATAATCTGATTTATCTGGTTGGAGAATTCGCTTATCTCGTTCATTGCCTTTACGAGCTCGTTCATCTTGTGGGACGCTTCGGACATTTCCGAGCCTGCCGCATTTGCTTTGCTGCTTGCTGCAACAGCACTGTCGGCATTGGCCTTAATCATAGCTGTGATGATATCGATTGTGGAAGAAAGCTCTTCTATGGAGTTCTCCTGTTCGGTTGCACCGTGTGCAAGAGCCTGGGCACCGCACGCTACCTGGTCAGAGCCGTTAAGAAGCTCGGTAGATGCGGTATCGACCTTTGCGAGAGCAACAGAAAGCTTGTTTCTTGCGGAAAGTATGCTTGAAAGAATATCGTTGTATTCGCCTATATAAACGCTTTCACAGGATGATTCAACATTGAATTTTCCGTTCCCGATATTGCGGCATATATTGGCTATATCGGGGATTATAGAGCGGAGAATATCTACAGTTTCTCTTGATGCGTTGGAAAGCATACCGAGCTCATCCTTTGAAATATATGTTATTTCAGCGGAAGCAAGGTTGCCTCTTGAAATAGCTTCCATAGCTTTTTCGATTTCCTTAACGGGACGGGTAATCTGTTTTGTAAGTATAAAGGTCATTAAAGCGATTATTCCGGCACCTAAAACAAGTAGAACTACTATGGATACCGAAGTAGCGGTACGTAAAAACTCAGCTTCTTCGTATGTAGCTTCGACTTCGGCAGTTACCTTTTCGCTGAGGGCGGTTATCTCACGGGTTACCATATCGAAAGCGGGTGCATAGGAATGACTGTAAACGCTGTAAGCGTTTTTTCTGCTGTTGTCTTCGCCCGAAGAACATTCTTTTAGGACATTGTCACGGGCTGCAACTACTGCTTTCATACAGTTCTTTATGGAGTCAATTTCCTCCTGATACTGAGGCGAAAGCTCGAGGAATGAGTTAAGATAGTTATCGATAGCTGCGTGTTCCTGTTCAAGCTTAGGCTTTATTGCGTCAAGCTCTCTCTGTGAAGTAACGACAATAGCTTCGAGAGCGTAACACTCTACTGTAATCGTAGAACGGCGGGCGTCTTCGAGAAGATAAATTGCAGGAATGGATGTATGTGCGTACTCGTCGGTAGTTTTGCTTAGGGAAGAGATAGAGACGAGAGCGGCAATTCCAAGCATAAATGTTGTAACAAGGACTATTGCAAAAGCTGTAAGAATCTTTTTCGAGATTTTCATATTTTTCATATCGGATCCGCCTTTCGTGGATTCAGTATATTGTTAATATAAATTAAAGTTATATATATACATAATACTACATTTTCACACGTTTTGCAAGCGAAAAAGGCTTAAATAAAGGGTTTTATATAAAAATATACGGTCTGCACAAAAATGCAGACCATATATTGTATATTATTCAATTCCTTTTGCTTCTGAAAGCGTTATTCCGTTATCTCCAAGAGGAATTGCGTGGTCAAGACCTACGAATTTTCCGTTGTCCTGCCAGAGAACTTCTTTTACAAAAGCATATTTTTCTTCGTCCCAGGTCGTAAAGTCGTCAAGAACAAGTCCGCCTGTGTCGCCGGAGTTTGCATTGAAGCACCAGAAGGTATGATTGAGTTTGTTCTCCTTGATGAGCTGACGCATATATGTCATCCAGGTAAGGTTTGGTTCTCTCATAAATCCGCCCCATTCGCCGATAAGAAGGGGAGCAGTATTCTCCTCGTGGATATAGAACCAGTTGTCCTTCCAGCAGTCCTTCATAAGACTGTCGAAAGTATAATTTCCCTCGAACCAGGGCTGTTTATATACGGTAGGGCCGTAATCGTGGGGAGAATAAACGAGCTTGTTCTGGTACTGTCCGAGATTTACGGGATAATCCTTTACGCCTCTTAAATTACCGCCCCACCAGTTGAAGTAATAATCGTCCTTATTGGTAGAATGGTAATCGGAGTTTGAAGAAAGATCAATAGGATAGATTTCGGTGCCCTCTACGAGAATAAGAACATTGGGATTTTTGGCGAGTATTCTTGCTGCTGCTGTTTCGGCAACGTATTTCCAGTTATTCGCATCGGTAGAGTCGTTCCATATCGCCGCACCGTCTCCCTCGTGAGGCTTTCCGTGAGGCTCGTTCTTAAGGTCATAAGCGATAATTGTATCATTGTCCTTATATCTGTCAGCCATCCATTCGAGAGCAGAGTAGAAGTCCTCTGCACTTATTTTTGATGTGTACCATAGATTTACGTTATGACCGGAAGCGTCGGTTTCGGCACTATGGATATCGGGCATAACCTTTATACCCTTTTCTTCTGCAAGCTTTAAGAAATACTCGAATATTTCAAGGCTGTTCATATCGTTGAGCTCGGTGTTGTATGCGTTGTTGTAATTTGCTCGGGGATATTCGCCCTTTGCCCACTGGTTTATAAGCTCGGCAGAAATCGGAACACGGATAAGATTAAAGCCGTGGTTGGCAATAGCCTCTACTGACGGCTTAAGTTGGCTGTTCCAGAGACCGTCAAAGGTATTTGTACCCGTATTATAGCCGAACCAGTTTACACCTGTAAGCCACACAGCCTTACCGTCCTTATCAACGATTCTGTTTCCGTCTGTGTAAAGCCAGTCGTCACCCTGTACCGCATTTTCGGAGCGTTCGAGAAGCTTGCTTACATCAACAGCAGGCTGGCTGTTGTTCTGTTGGTTGTTCTGGTTGTTGTTATTCTGGTTGTTTTGTGCATTCTGGTCAACCTTTCCTGCTTTTACGTCACAGGCAGTGCCGTTGAGAGTGGCACTTTTGACCTTGAAGGAAGAGGTTGTTCCGAGATTACAGCCGACTACGACTGTACCGCCGTTCCCTATGTCGCCGTTATATTCGGCATTGGTTATTTCAAGCTTGCTTCCGTTTACCGTGTATGTACCGTTCCAGCCCTGGCAGGAGCTTAGGCCTTCGATTTCAAGCACAAGCTTCCATCCGCTTACACTGCTTCCGCTGTTATTGGTTATACCGAACTGGACGCCCTGCATAGTTTCGTTTCCGCTTTCCCAGGAGTTGTCAACAGAGTATTCAATAAGTATTCCGTCCTTTACTGCCTCGGTTTCGGCTGTAACAGCGTTTGTCTGTGTTGCGGTTGTTGTGTCTGCTTTGGTTTGTGAAGCGGTCGTTTCCTTTGTCTCGGATGAAGGCGTTGTTGTTTGTATAGTTGTCTGTGCGGTTGTGGTATCAGCCGAAGCTTCGGTTCCGTTCGGAGAAGTGCTTGTTGTATCTGAAGCTGTTACAGAAACGGTAGTACCCGAAACAGCAGTGGTGCTTGCTGTGGGGTTCTCTGTAGGGACAGTATCGGGCAGGTTCGTTATAATAAGTGCTCCTGTAAGTCCGACAATAGCCGTTCCCATAAGACTGAAGGCGGTTATTACGCCCTTGCTTAGAGGCTGTTTTTCGGGAGATTTTTTTGCTTCAGCCTGTTCTTCGGCAACAAGGGTCTTGTTTTCTTCATTTTCCATATTCATAATTTCCTTTCGGTTCTGTGTTTAAATAAAAGTATATCATAACCTTTTACTTTTTTCAAGTTTTTAATATAAAAGTCAAGTTGTAATTTATAGTTGAAACTTTCAGTTACCTTTGGTATAATTGTATTAAAAAATAAAGAAAGGAAATTGTATAGCTATGACAGAACTAACCGCATTTCAAGAAGATACAGAAGGAATGAACAGACGGGATTCCTTTAAAGAAATTAAATCCCTTATTGAAGATGACAGACGCCTTATAGGAAGAATACTGGTTATATGATAAATCCGAAAATAAGTATTGGTGCTTTGAGAAATAAAGTACACCTCTGAGCCTTTTGAAGAAAACAGCAAGGATAAAGCTGACATAAAGGCTGAAATACAGAAGGCTACAGATTATTTTTACGGCGACAGAGAAAATATATGCGTTTTGTATAACGGCAAGTCTGTAACTGATAAGGCGGGAACAGAATATTATAATATATCTGATTTTCTGTTTGCAGTAGATGAATACGCTGATATGGACAAGGCTATGGAGCAGGTGAAAAATTGTAAGGGGTAACTGATAAATTCCGTAGCACAGCTTAAAGACAGAGTTTTAACGTGCTTGACAAAAGGGGGATATTGGCTTATAATTTTTATAGAATAACCGAAAGGCAGAACATAATGAGAATAGATAAATTTGTATCTGAACAGTACGGAGTATCACGCTCCGACGCAAAGGCTATGATTAAAAAGTCACAGGTTACGGTAAACGGTACAGCCGTAAAGTCATCCGATATGAAGATAGACCCCGATAATGACAGCATAGCAGTATGCGGAAAGGAAATCTCCTACCGTAAGTTTATTTATATTATGCTTAACAAGCCCGATGGGGTCGTATGCGCCACAAGGGACGGCTTAAGCTCTACCGTGCTTGAGCTTATTCCCGAAGAAATAAGACGAAAGGGTCTTTTTCCTGCCGGAAGGCTCGATAAGGATACCGAGGGTTTTGTTTTTATTACCGATGACGGTGCATTGGCTCATAAAATGCTTGCACCGAAAAGCCACGTCGAAAAAGAATATATGGTAACCCTCGAAAAGCCCACCGAAAAGGAATACGAAGAGCTTTTTGCATCGGGTATGACCATAGACGGAGATGAAAAGTGTCTTCCGGCAAAGCTTATTTTTACAGAGGATAAAAACGTAGTAAGGCTTATTCTCCATGAGGGCAAATATCACCAGGTAAAACGTATGATGCAGACAGCGGGGAACAAGGTCATTCATCTTAAGCGGATACGTATGGGCGGAATAGAGCTTGATCCGAAGCTTGCTCCCGGAGAATGCAGAGAGATAACAGATGAAGAACTTGAAGTCTTATATTAAGAAACGCTCATTACTTCTTTAAGTAATGAGCGTTCAGCTTGTCGATAAACCCTATAATGTGATTTATAAAGTGAAAAGTGAATAATGAATAGTGAATAGTTGAGGAGCGCCCTGTGGGCGTGAATTTTAAAAAAGCCTTTTATGAAGCGCGTTTGTGCAGAGTTTTATTTAAA
>JAGANY010000038.1 GCA_017624025.1 Ruminiclostridium sp.
AGTTCAGACGTGTGCTCTTCCGATCTGGTAGCACCTGCTTTTTTTGCAATAACCTGCTCGGTATTTCGTGAGACGTTATATTTTTCGCCTCTGTATTCGAAAACCATTGTAACCTCGGTAGGCGTATTTATATCCGCATATTTCGAACGAAGCATTTTATCGTTTCTGTTTGCTCCGCTGGGCGAATCGAAAAGGGCATAGGTCACAGCGTCAAAAATCGTTGTTTTGCCTGCACCTGTTTCACCTGTAATAAGATAAAGTCCGTTTGTTCCGAGCTTTTCCATATCGAGAACAGTAGTTCCCGAATAAGAACAGAAAGCGGAAATAGTAAGTGATAATGGTCTCATATCTGTTCCTCCGTAAGTCCTTCAATAAGCTTTTTCATATAGTCCTGCTGTTCGCTGTTAAGACCTATACCGCCGTTCATTTTTTCATAGAAATCGGAGAAAATTTCAAAAGGACTTTTCTCTGTTCCGTTTTCAGAAACATTGTAGTTTATACTTGCTCTTGTTCTCTTGTTGTCATATTCGAGGGTAAGTATATTCGGGAAGCTGAAGCGGAGCCTTTCGAGAGCGTCAGGAGTTTCAACGTCATCGGTAAGGATTATACGTACATAGTCCTCGCTTTCCGTCTTCATAACGTCTTCGAACTCTCCTTTTATATTTTTGAGATCGTGCTTGGGAACAAGCTTTTCGGTTCTTATTTTTATATCATCGTCAATTTCGATAATCGTAACGGATTTTTCGTGGTCGGATTCAGAGAAAGAGTATTTTAACGGCGAACCACAGTATCGTATTTTCTTTGTTCCTACATTCTGTGGACCGTGAATATGCCCGAGAGCAACATAATCGAATTTGTCGAAAACCGAGCCGTCAACATTATCCGTACCGCCTACGGATTTATCTTCGGAATCACAGCGGGATGCACCTGTTACAAACTGGTGAGTGATTATGATATTTTTATGGTCGGGGTCTGTTTCTGTATGGTCTATAGCCACCCGCACGGCGTCAGTATATGACTGGACATCATCATCGGGATAGAATCTTCTTACATCGGCAGGACGCACAAAGGGAAGCATATATATATCAACATCCTCCGAAAGCGGAATCTTAGTAATCTCTCCGTTATATACAGGCGAAAGATAGATACCGCCTCTGCACATAATACGTGAACCGAAGGCGATTCTTTCGGGAGAATCATGGTTTCCGCTTATAATAAAGACCTTAAGCTTACGCTCTGAAAGGCTGAACAGAAAGTCGTCAAAAACCTCTACTGCTTCTGCTGAGGGTATAGATTTATCATATATATCGCCGGCGATAATAATACCGTCGGGTTTTTCCTTGTCGGTAATTTCAAGTATCTGTTCAAGAATATACTTCTGGTCTTCTATAAGCGATACTTCGTAAAGACGTTTGCCGATATGCATATCAGAGAGGTGTAAAAGCTTCATAGTTCCTTATCCTTTCAAAGATTATTTTAACTATTATATCACTGTTTCAATACAAAATCAACAGCAAAAAGAAATACAGTACCATAAACAGTACTGTATTTCGAAAAATCTATTAATTAACAGCTTCGCATTCTCCTCCGCCCCATTCAACAACGGTAAATCCGTTTCGTTCATAGGAGGGGAGCTCCTGCTGACTGATTGCGACATATTCATCCGATGGTGTGAATGTCATAAATACTCTTATAACTGTATCGGGAGAAGGAGTAATAGTCATAGGCACGCTCTTTATATAATCGTCAATATGGAAGGTTATAACGTTGTACTTGTTATCCTCCATAATCGGGAGCCAGTATATAATGAACTCGTTTGCTTCTCTTGCGGTAAGACCGATATGCATAAGCTTTTCACGTAAGAATTCTGCTGTATCTTCTCCTCTTACACAGAAGCCCTTGCTCATATCGAAATCTGCCTTTCCGTCGCCTTCCCAGTAAAGACAGTAATATTCGTTTCCGTCCTCGTCATAAAGTGTGCCGTCGGGCATAGCTGTAACCTTCCAGCCCTCGCCGTATTCGGGATATGTACAGGTAAATTCTCCGCCCTCAGCAAATTCTACTTCAACCGAAACCTCGGTTTCTTCTTCGGGATAGAGGTAAATAACGGGCTTTGCGTATGCTCCTAAGAACCAGTAGTGGAAGTCGCCCGTCGCCTCGTCAAATTCGCTGAGATAATATTCGTCAACTGCATAGGCAAGCTTATAAGAGGCAGTACGTTTTGAAATATCTGTACGTTCGACGCTGTATCCCATTGTGTTATTCACAAGCCAGTCACTGTAAAGACTATGGACTTCCTTAATATCCTCACAGAAATCAGCACGTATAAAGCCTGCAAGCTCCCACATACCGAATGTTGCATTTATACCGTTCCAGGAATAATAGGGCCAGGTTTTTCCGTATTCCTGCTCGAAATCGTATGGTTCATAATCGTATTCAATCTCGGGAACTATCTTTTCGCCCATAAGATAATAGTCGAATTCCTGTTCTGTCCAGCCTTCTTCGTTTACTGTTTCGCCAACCAGTACCGAGCAGAACGCTTCTCTGTATTTAAGCTCATCTCCCTCGAGATAATAGAGATAGTCTGTTTCATTTTCGCCTGTAGGCTTGCCGTCCCTGTTTTTACGGGAAACGCCGAACCAGTATTTTTTACCGTCGATTTCCTTAAGTCCGAGGGTGTTTGCGGGCATATCGGATATATAACTTTTGTTGTAAAGGGTGTCGATATATTTTAATTCTTCATTCTTAACTCTGTATATGTCAACATCAACAGGCGTTCCGAAGCCGATTTCCTTGCGATATTCCTCTTCTATTTTAGAAACAAGCACTTCGGGCTTTCCGTCGAAGTCCATATCAATAAGCTCAATACCGTATGTAGCGTCGGTAAGTAATGTATCAAGCTCCTTATTGATTGCGTTATAAACCTCCATCATTTCGGGGTCTTTATCTTCTCCCGTAAAGATTACAGGCGAATTTATAATATCATCCGTATTCATTGTCAGAATTTCAGTATTACTGATAACTGCAGTATTTGAGTAGCCGATTTCCGTATCGTAACGGCATACGAAATCAGAAAGATAAATTGTAGCGTATGCATATTCTTCGGATGACACCTGTTCGGCATCCTTTCCATAGGTACAATTTACGCTTATCGTATCTGCTGTGATTTTTGTGTTGTTTATAATGAAATTCTGTAAATCGGGTTTATCGGAGAAGAGCGGAATATTATACATATATGCAGGGTCAATGACGATTTCCGCATTGTTTCCTACCTTCTTTATAAAAGCGTTTATCTGGAACTCGTTCTTTATTTTGTACGAAAGCTCAACGGACTTTATATAATCCTTTTCCTTTGAAATCATCATATAATTTACAACAGGATGTTGCCACTCGATTTCGTAGGCAGATTCAAATTCTCCGTAGTTGCTGAAAGGAGCTGTCGGAATGTTATCGATATCGTCTTCTTCGGTAAAAAAGATATTTGTTGACGGACGGACATTAAAATGATATCCCTTTGTAAGCTCAAGGCTTTTGTCCGAAAGAATATTTGCGTTTTCAGCGTCAATATATCCTGTAACAAAAGAGTTATCACCGTAAAAGAATTTTAAGTCCTTACCGGGAAGATTTTCAATTCCGATTTCGTTTAAGGTAAGCTCTTTGTTCGGATTTTCTGTAGTTGTTACAGCCTCTGTTGTTTCGGGCTGTGTGGTAGTTGCGGTAGTTTCAGCAGTCGTTTCCGCTGTTGTCTGCTCTGTAGTTTTCGTTTCTTCGGGCGGAACCGTTCCGCATCCCGAAAGCATAATAACTGCACATGCAAGTAAAACAGATAATTTCTTATTCATAATTTCCCCTCCGGAGTTTCATTTGATTTAATTTTATCACTAATTTTCTCAAAGTCAATAGCTTTGAAAAAAATGTAATCAAATTGTAATAATTGAACCTTAAAAGTTTACAAAGTGGTTACAAATTATTACAAAGAGGTTACAAAATTTCGAAGTCTATTGACTTTAAAAATTAAGGTGATATTATAAAATTATAACAGCATCGGGGGGAGCATAATGAAGAAAAAAACAGCGTTTATTTTAACTGCAGTTATATTGTTGTCAGGCTGTGAAAAAGAGGTTGTAAAGGATATAACAGAAGAAGATATTGCGGTTTTGACAGAGGCTATGAGAGAAGCTGAACAAACGGATAACGAAGAGAAAACAATAGTTATAAATACATCGGAAGCTTCGGAGGGGACAGTAGCAGAATTGCCCGAAAACATAAGCCGTATCGATACCGGGCATTATTTTATGTGCAGTATAGCAGGAGAATATATCTGCTGTCAATATACAGAAAACGATACCGTTTCTCTTTGCTTTTATGACATAGAAAGCGGTAGGCCCTCGGGTAAGGTCGATTTTTCGGAAAACTGTGTTGTTTCTGTAATAAAGGAAGGGAGTGACGGTGCTCTTATCAGTGCGGTAATCGAGCAGAAGGGAGAAAACGGTTATTCCTATAACAGGGTAGATATATACGATGATTATAGCTTTAAGACTATAGGCGAAGCAGACGCTTCTGATTACGCAACTACTGTCTGTGGAAGAAACATTGTGACTCTTGACGGCAGTCTTGTTGATGCTGATACAAAGGAAGTTCTTGTTGAAGCCTATCACGCTCCCGATGACGATTACGGTTTTTTTGCAAAGCACCAGTTCTTTGAATTTCCTATAGATGATAACCGTTTCGTTTACAGAACGGGAGGCTATGAGTCTATTCCCGGCTTCGGGTATTACGATTTCAGTACAGGTACGGCAAATTTCTTCGAGGGTTCACAGGATTATGTGCCTTTGGGTTTTCATAATGAAAAGATATATGCGGTAAAAACAGTATGGGATGGCTTCGGAACAGAGCTTTATACTTTCGATTTGAACAATCCCGAGCCTGTATTTTTTATGGAAAATCCGCTTGAAATAACTAATAATGAGTTTGTTGAGTTCAAGATTTCTGAAGACGGAAAAAAGCTTGTGATTGTAAAGCCTATGAATCTCTATGAACTGAACAATGACGAAAACGGTATTGCGGGGAAAGGGAAGCTTTGCGTAATTGATATTGAAACGGGCGGAATTATCGAGACTATTGATGTTCCCGATGAATACGATATGGGGCAGGCTATGGGCTTTATCGGTCATAAGCTTATCATAGGCACAGGAAAAAGAGACGGGATAATCGTTGTCGATTTAAAATAAAAATAAGGTAAGCAGTTTTTTTCTGCTTACCTTTTTTGTTATGCAACGATAAACTCTGTTTCATCCTCGATAACGTCCATTTCTTCTTTTTCGATACTTGTTATCTTTATACGCACAAGCTTTCTCATATAATTCACGAGGAAAAGAATCTTGTTTTTCTGTCCCTGTATCTCGAGGTCAACGTTTCCGTTTTCAAGATTTTTAATGATACCCGTAAGGGAAAGTCTTTCCGCAAGCTTCTCGATTTCGAGGCGGAAGCCTACCTTCTGTACTCTGCCCGAAAAGATAAGATGATAACGTACCTTTATATCCTCGGGAAATTCGGGAATATAGGCATTCATAGCCTGGTTAATAACATAGTTTCTTTTAAATTCCTTTATCATAAGTATAACCGTTCCTTTTTTTGTGATGTTACGATTATATCATATTTAAACGGAGATTTCAATAGGCTTATTCTATCGGTATAAGCACGTAATTTACTCCACATATTGAAATGCTTGAAATATCTTCGGAACGGATGCTTTCAAAACCGTGCCTGTTTTTTTCATTATCAAAGAAATGGTATCCGCCCGATGCAATTTTAAGGTCAGTATAACGGTTTTCCTCCATAGGTATGCCTGCTCCTAACATGAAACCACCTTCGGGTTTATAACTGCTTCCATCTGAGCTTATGAATGTAATATCAAGAAATTCGTCATGGTCAAAATTCTTGGGAAGAAGCGACCATTGGCTCCAGCCTCTTTCATCTCTGCTTTCTGCATATACCTTATGATTCATTCCGTAAATAGTATATGAAATATCGGAAATCGCAAGATATTCAGGAGTAAAAAGGTCAGTTGCGTTTTCATCACTGCTAAGCTCATACCATTTAACGTCAACATTACATTCAGTATCAAGTTCAACAGTTCTTACAGCGTTATCAAGTATATAATTGAATTCAACTTTTTCTCCGCCGTAGTCACGTGAAGACGCTTCAAGCTCAATACGGAAATATCTGTCGGTTTCGGTACGGAATTCCTCAATTTCGAAATTACCGTAGCCGTGGCTTACCATGTGCTCCCAGTCGGGAATTTTTGGAACAATAGAAAGAAGAGAGTGCTCTATTTTTTCGTAGCTGTTAAGCCACTCTTTTCCCTTATCGTTCAATGCTTCATAATGAACGGTAGCGAATGTGATAAGTCCGTCTGATATATATTCCTCTACCGTCATTTTTACATTTTCACTGCTGTCTTCGTAAATATTGCTCTGAATTTTTTCTGTCACTGCTTCATTCTTTGTAATCCCACTTTTCTGCAGAAACTGAATACCGGTATAGACAGCCCCGGCTGTTAAGGTCATCGCAAATAAGCTTAATGTAGCTACAAGCGGGATAATAACTGCTTTTTTTAATAAAAAGCTTTTCTTTGATGGTTTTTTCTCTGAATTTGCGACTATTGCCTTAAATAATTCTTCATCGCTTTTTTCGGGAGCTATTCTGTTATAAATCTTGTTGTACTGTTCTTTCATTACAAACCCTCCTTAAGGATTGCTTCTTTAAGCTGTTTTCTCGCACGTGAAAGCTGTGTGGTTACTGTTGAAACGGGAGTTCCTGTAAGCTTTGAAATCTCCTTCACAGAATATCCTTCGAAATAATAAAGATGGATTATAAGTCTGTATTTTTTTGGAAGCTTCATTATCTTTTCTATAAGCTCGTATTCTTCATCAGTTTCAACAGGAATATTCTCATCAAGCTCTGTACGTTTTAAAAACCAGCTTGATTTAAGAATATTTTTTGAAATGTTTACCGAAACTCTTATAAGCCAGGCCTTACAGTTTTCATCACTTTCAAATCTGCCTTTGTAGTTGTAAAGCTTTATAAAAGCTTCCTGGCATACATCCTCAGCGTCGGCGTAGTTTCTAAGATAACTGAATGCAAGGCGGTATATCGTTCCGTGAAAAAGAGAAATATATTTTTTCAGTTCTTCTTCATTCAATTTATCTCACTCCTTTTTCGAAATAAGGTACCTTCACTTATAAGACAATCAGTATGTTTGTTTTGTCTCAGAAATATAAATTACGGAGAATTATTTTAAAAAATGTATAGAAAAATTATAATAAAAAACAGCCACAGTTTATTCTGTGACTGTTTCAGATTTATTTTCCCATATAAAAAATTCTTCATATCTTCCCGTTTCGCTGTTATATCTTAAGCCTTCTTCGAGCTTATTTCCGATATATATAAATGTAATCCTGTTATCCTCTGTCTCAATAGCGAGATTGTCCGTTAACGGTTCGGGAGTACGTGACACAGGGCTTACATAAACGCACTGACCGAGAAGCTTCGGGATTAATGTCTCGTAAACAATAAGAGAATCTATTTCTGTTGATAATGGAGAGCTTCTTATTGTAGCGGTGAATTCCTTTTCGTTATCAGAAACGGTAACCTTATAGTCAGCGTAATCGGTACGGCTGATAAGCATATTCGGAAACGTAAAGGCGAATATACAGCATATCGCAACCAGTACCCCGCGTATATGTGCTTTTACCGAAAACAGCCACAGCGTAAGGAATACAAGCCCGACGGCAAACAGATAAAAAACGAAGAAGGTAAAATGGTATAAAACCGTAAGATTAAAAACATAATCCAGTACAAAAATAAGAAATGTAAGACTAAAAGCAGAGATTGAAGCTATTCCGAAAATTCTTCGGGGTAAATTCAATCCTTTTTTTTTAGAAACGTTACATTAACTCTTTCATTGTCCTCGTCAGCTTTAAGCATAACCTTTTTAAAGGAAAGAGCGTATTTCCCGAGAAGATTTTCGAGAGTTTCAAAGTTTTCTACAGTAATTTCCATTTCTTCAAAAACGCCTGTAAGGCAGTCGTAAAGTGCGTCGAGATTTCCGCCGTACCATTCGGGAAAAGCGAGGCATTCGGCGAGAGTCTTATGAAGCTCTTCCTTATCGGAAATTCCCATACAGTCAATAGTAACTTTTTTCATATTATTCCTCCCCGTAAAGAAGCTCGAAGGTTTCGTAATGGTCATCGGTATAGTAGATAAGTCCGTCGTTTGAGAATACTATTCGTTTTGCACCTCGTTTGCTTTTTCCGAGAGTGTCAATGTCGCATTCCGTGTATTTTCTTCCGTCCTTTTCGGGAAGAAGACCTTCATAGTTTCCGAAATAGCTTCCGCCTATACACATTCCCGGTGCATAGGGTTCAAGAGAACCGCCTTCCCAGCCTAAAGCCTGTGCTTCCTTTTTAGTGATGAAGTTTTTCGGAAGCTTTCCATAGGTATGGATATAAAGAGCGACATCGTCCTTTGTTGTATAGACTCCGTCTTCGTCAATAAGCTCCTCTTCTGGCTCTGTAACAGTAGTAGTTGTTGTTTCTTCCGGAGTTGTTGCGGTTGCCTCTGTGACAGTTGTCGTTTCTTCGGTTACGGCTTCTGTTACCGATTCTTCGGTAGCTTCCGTACTTTCGCTTGTCTCTTCTTCTGGAACCTCGTCATCAGCCGACTCTTCATCAACCGCTGTCTCATAGTCATCCTCATAATCCCATTCTTCATAGCTCCAGTCCTCGAGGTCATCCTCAAGTTCTTCGAGGTCAGAGATTAAACCGTTTATAGCTTCTTCGTCAAGCTCTGTTGTAACAAGGTTACAGCCCGAAAAACAGAAAAGCATAAGAACGGAAAGTAAAACCGAAATTATTTTTTTCATAATATAATCATCCTTTCTTTTTTCTAATTATATAAAAAAAGCCTTATTATGTCAAGAAAATGTTGATTTATCATCATTTTTTTATTATAATACCAATAAACGAGTAGTAATTCCTGTCTTATATATTGAAAGGGGGAAAGAATATGACGAACAATGAGCTCAGCAATCGTCTTTCAGAACTGAAAAACGGGGATAAAACCGCTTTTGAAGAGATTTACAGGGATATTTCCGCCTGTGCCTATACAGTTGCATACAGAATAACAGGAGACCGTCATCTTTCCGAGGATATATTACAGGATTTTTTTGTAAAGCTTTATAAGAATCCGCCTGCCGAAGAGCTTGAAAATCCGAAAGCGTACCTTATGAGAATGGTACATAATATAACTGTGGACTATCTTAAAAAACAGGTTCCGAATTCGGATATATCCGATAACGAAGCTGTTGTTTCGGGACAGACGGAACAGTCTGATGAAAAAATGGATATTGCCTGTGCATTGAAAAGGCTGGATTCCGATGAACGTAAAATCGTTACGCTTCATCTTAATGCAGGCTTTAAATTCAGAGAGATAAGCGGTATTATATCGATGCCCTTAGGTACGGTATTATGGAAATACCGAAGAGCAATAGGAAAACTCAGAAATTATTTGAACGGAGGAGAAAAATGAAAAAGCTTATTAAAACATTCGTTCTGCTTTTAAGTGTATCGTTGCTTTCCGTAACGGCTTCTTCCGAGGCTTACGAGACAACCTGTGCTCCTGCTATAGAAGAACCTGTTTACGAAGAATATGAGGAAGCTATTCTTCCGTCTTCTACAACAACCATTAGTATAGAGTCTGCTTCGGAAGCCCCGTCAATAGTTGCCGACTCATCAGCAACAGGCTTTAGAACTATGTGGGATTTGTATCAGTATTGGTATGAAAAAAAACCCGACGGTAACCAATATCCCGAATACGTATGCGGTGTATGGAGTACTGACGGAGGAATGGAGATCCTTACCGTTGCGGTAACAAAGGACGAAAAGGGAGAAGCAGGAAAGCAGGAGATACTTGAGCTTATCGAGAACGATTCGAGCGTAACCTTTACCTATGCTTCATACAGCTTTGCCGAACTTTCAGCGGTTAGGGATGAAATTCTTC
The DNA here is from genome assembly GCA_017624025.1 of Ruminiclostridium sp. Lineage (GTDB taxonomy): Bacteria > Bacillota > Clostridia > Oscillospirales > Ruminococcaceae > Ruminiclostridium_E. The sequence continues at coordinate 10,063 of JAGANY010000038.1, forward strand.
CTCTTATGGGGGACGACACAGGTATATTTGGTCTCGGAATAAATGAGATGGAAAACTGTGTTCATATTGACATAAATACGGAAAATCCGAACAGCGAAGCAATAATAAAAAAGTTCACAGCAGGTTACGGCGATATGGTAAAGGTCGAGGTTAGTGAAGGATATACAATTACGATGGAAGAGACGTCTTATGATATAGGAGGCGGTGACGTGGTTACTGAGGCAGGAGCCGTTATAACCACAGGAACGGTTGAAACAAAATCCTATGATGAGGTTATTATCTTCTGTGTAATTGCTGTCTTTGTCATTTTATTAATCGGCGTATCCGCTATCGGAATACGTTATATACGTGTACGTGGTACAACAGCGGGCAATATAAACGAAGAAACCGTACTTACAAAAAAAGACACAGAGGAACTCGTAAAAAACAGCCTCGAAGAGCCATCATCAGAGGTTCTTTCTTCGGTTATGAAAAAAATTGATGAATAAATGTGACTATTTGAATATCTGAATTGTATTATAAGTGAAAGGCAGTTTTGCTTTTCACTTTTCTTTTGTACAAAGGAGAACAGGTAAGAGGGTGATAAATAATGACAGAGGAGAAATTCTGTGAAATAATCGGACTTTACCGTGAAAGCGTTTTCCGCACAGCATACTGCTATACGAAAAACAGCTCCGATTCCGAGGATATAACACAGGATGTTTTCCTTAAGCTTTATACATACACAGGAACCTTCGGGTCTGATGAACATATAAAGGCGTGGCTTTTGCGGTGTACGGTGAACCGATGCAAGAATCTCGTAAAATCATACTGGTACAGGTTTTCACAGGCTATAGACGAAAACACCGAAAATATTCCACAGCAGGACAGAAGAGATAGTATTCTTCCCCTTATAATGAAGCTTAAGCCTAAGCTTCGGACTGTCTTATATATGTATTATTTTGAGGAATATACGGTAAAAGAAATAGCTGAGATCATCGGTGAATCGAGGACTGTTGTAACAACAAGGCTCAGCCGAGGGAGAAAAAAGCTTAAGGAGCTTCTTATAAAGGAGGGTTACGATGAATTATAAAAAAATCATAAGGAATTCCTTTTCGGACATCCGCCCCTTTACCGACAATGAAGTTTTCAGAAAAAAAGTAACTGAAAGGGCGGTACAAATGGAAAATAAGAAAAGAAAAACTATGAAAAAGCCGTTGGTTGCGTTTTGTGCAGTGATAGCAGTATTGTCGCTGGGAGTAACTGCTGCAGCGGCAACAGGCATAATCAATTTCAACAGTATATTCGGCAGAATTATCAGAACAGAGGACGAGGCATTGGGAAGCTCGCTTATAGGCAATGCCGAAAATGTGGAATGGACAACATCGGACGAGGATTATGTCGTTGATTTTAAGGGCGTCACAGGTTCGAACGAAGAACTGATAGTCTCTTTTGAAATAGCGAGAGCCGACGGAGAGCCTGTTGAAAAGTATCTTAACAATAAAGACCTTGTTGAAATAAGCGGTCTTTCGGGTATAATAAAAAGCATTACAATTGACGGAGAATATCCCGAGCATTTCGGTATGAGTGATCATTTTTCTGTAAATGATAATGGAAATATTGAAGCTTTCTTTACCCTTAACGGATATTACTTTAACAATATCCTTTCCGGTAAAAAAATAACTGTAAAAGGAATTAGCTTTTATCCTACTGCAGAACTCATTGACGGTAAGGTTCCGAGAGAAAAAACTGTCTTCTTCCGTAAAGGATACGTAGAGAAATATGGATTTACCGAAGAGGAAAAGGCTTATCTTGATTCAATATCGGTACTGAATCTTGAATGGTCGCTGGAATTTACATATTCGCCTTCTGAAGCAGGCGAAGAAAAGATTACGCTTGAAAATCCCGAAGAGCCTGTAAGCATTATTTTCGGTAAAAGGGACGGAAAGAACGCTTCTCCTGCTGTAAACAACGGCTCGGAATATATAGCGAACTTATTATCCTCCTATAAAAAATATGAGGGCAGAGTTGTTAGCTTTACAGCAGACAGCATAAGAGCAGAACTCTCTATGGTTTTTGACGATGACCCTAAAGCCGTGTTTGAAAGCAATTTATGCACGATGAAGAATGAATTTACGCTTATAAAGAAGGATGGAACGGAAACAAAGATGTCTATGGGAACAATTTCTACTTCTTTGGGCGAAACCGAAACAGAAATAAGCGTGACATTTAGATATGCGAAATACAACGAGATAATAGCCGTAGATATTTCGGAATACGAATATCTCTCCATTAACGGCACAAAATTCAGAATTTTATAAAACAAAGTTATCGGCTGAAAGAATTTATCTTTTCAGCCGATATTTTTAAGTTGGCAATTTAATACTAAAAAATATACAAAAAAAATATCACAATGGGTATTGATTTTGTAAAGAATTCGTGTTATAATAGCAGACAGATGAATATGTAATCCTTTACATAGCATAATTTTAACCTCATTCAGCAAAATTTTAAGGAGAAAACGTATGAAAAAAAGAAAAATAGCGTCATTTCTTGTCGCTTTATCCGTTATAGCTTCAACATTGTTGAGCGGATGCGGTGCAAAGGAAACACCCGATAATACCTCTGATACAACCGTATCGGCAACAGAAGCCCCCGTAACTGAAGCAACAGGCGGAGATGATAACGCTTCTGGTATAAGCGAGGATGAGCTTAAGGCTATGTCTGCCCTCGAAGTAAGCAAGCTTATGGGAAACGGCACAAACCTCGGAAATACAATGGAAGCCTACGGTCATCCCGATTATCTTAAGGGCGTTGACCCCCGTAATTTTGAAACAGCCTGGGGACAGCCCATAACAACACAGGAAATTATTGACGGTATGAAGGACTTAGGCTTTGATACCTTAAGAATCCCTGTGGCGTGGACAAACGGTATGAATTTTGAAAGCGGAGATTATACTATCGACTCCCGTCTTCTTGACCGTGTTGAAGAAATCGTGAACTATGCTCTTAATGCGGATATGTTCGTTGTTATTAACGACCACTGGGACGGTGGCTGGTGGGGTATGTTCGGCAGTGCTGATGAAGCCGTACGCCAGCAGGCTATGGATATGTATAAGGCAATGTGGACACAGATTGCTGAACGCTTCGGAGATTATTCCTATAAGGTAATTTTTGAATCGGCAAATGAAGAGCTTTGTGAACGCCTCAATGACAGCGATATTACAGGCTCAAAGGGTGTTCTTAATGTAAACGAATGCTACGAAAAGACAAACGAAATCAACAGCGAGTTCGTTAAGCTTATCCGTTCAACAGGCGGAAAGAACGCCGACAGATTCTTACTTATAGCAGGCTATAACACCGACATCCAGAGAACCTGTGATGAACGATATAAGATGCCCGAGGACACAGCAAAGGATAAGCTCTTCCTTTCTGTTCATTATTACACTCCCTGGGATTATTGCGGAACAGACGCACTTCAGTCCTGGGGTTCTCCTACCGACCTTGATGAACAGAACGGTCTTCTCGAAATGCTCACAAAGTTTACCGACCAGGGTTATGGTATTATTATCGGTGAGTATGCGGTTATGAAGGAAAAGGGCAGCGGACAGAAGCCCGATACAGATAAGTTCTACACAAACTTCCTCAATAACTGTGACTTATATAACTATTGTCCTTTACTCTGGGATTGCAGCAGTCTTTATAAGAGAAGCTCCGGCATAGTTTCCGATGAAACCGTAGCCGCTGTTTTCAAGGACAGAGACGCTGACGCCGAAGCAGGCAGAGATTATGCCGACATCCAGGCTGAAGCAAAGGCAGAAATTGACGCTCTTTATGAAAAGGCAAATGAAGAGATGATGGAAAATATAAGCCTTCCGCCCTCTGACGATATGGCTATTGCGTGGAGTATGTTCACAAGCGGAGACTGGGGCGTAGGCTACAGTGCAGGAGACCTTTATGACCCGACAAATATGACGCAGGGTATCAAGGCTACAAACGTAAAGGTTACAGGCGACGGTACATATACAGTATCACTTGATTTAACAGGCGTAGGTACCGTAAAGGGTATTGCGTTCTCTGCTCTCGGAATTTCCAACGGCGAAAAGTTCTTCCCCAACAGTATTGTTGATATAAAGGAAATCCGTATCAATGGCGAGGCTTACACACCTGCAGGAGATGACTACACCTCCTCCGATGACGGTAAGTGTACAAGAGTAAATCTCTACAATCAGTGGGTTTCAAAGATTCCCGAAGAAGCAAGAATTTTAGGCGGTGACCTCACAAACGCAACCGCCAAGCTTCTCGACGTAGGCAATCAGAATATTGAAACTATCGAAGTAACCTTCGATTTCATTACACAGCAGTAATATGAACAAAAGGCTCTCTGCAATAGCGGGGGGCTTTTTCATTGACTAAAAGCGGTTGTTGTGCTATAATTATAGCGAAAATAAGTTTCGGGGTGATAATTTTGAACGTAAAAGTGCTTGTTGTTGAGGACGATAAGGAAATAGTACGTCTTCTTACGGATTTTCTTACAGAAAACGGCTATACGGTTTTTTCTGCTGTCGAAGGAAAAACAGCGTCCGAAATGATTAAAGCCGGCGGGTATGATATTATCCTTATGGATCTTATGCTCCCCTTTAAAAGCGGTGAACAGCTTATAAAAGAGGTTCGTGAATTATCCGATACGCCCGTTATAGTTATTTCCGCAAAATCTATGATGGAAACGAAGCTTGAGGCCTTGAGACTCGGAGCTGATGATTATATCGTAAAGCCCTTTGACCTTAATGAAGTGCTTGTAAGAATACAGGTTGTATTAAGAAGAGTAAAAATAGCCGAAGCAAAGAAATCCGAAGTTTTCTCAAGCGGAAAGCTTTCATATTATATCAATGAAAATACAGTAAAATACGATGGTGCGGTTATCCAGCTTACAGCTAAGGAAATGCACCTTTTACGCCTGTTCCTCGAATATCCCGAAAAAGTCTATACAAAAGCTAACCTGTACGAATCTGTATGGAATGATACATATTACTATGAAGACAATACGATAAATGTACATATGAGCAATCTCAGAAGCAAGCTCAAAAAAGCAACGGGACACGATTTTATAGAGACCGTATGGGGCATAGGATACCGTTTTAAGGAGGAATGATGGATCTAATTATTATAGCGGTTATTGCTTTCCTTGTCCTTCTGTCTGTCTGCCTCTGCTGTTATATTTTCCGCCTTAAATCACAGATAAAGGAGATAAAAAGGGAGCTTAGAGAGACCCGTGATTTATCCTACAATAAACAGATAAGAGTTTCTCTTTTTGATAAGGACTTATCGGATATGACTGCTGAACTGAACAATAATCTCGACTACCAGAAAAAGCTTAAGCTTCGTTCTGAGGAAGCCGAAAAAACGCTGAAACAGTCCGTTTCTGATATTGCCCACGATTTAAGAACCCCTTTAACAGTAATAAAGGGCAATCTCCAGATGCTCAGAAAACAGGAAAAGCTTTCTGAAAAGGGAGTTTCCTGTCTTGATATATGTATGGAAAAATCCGATTCAATGAAGGAGATGGCGGATAATTTCTTCGAGCTTTCTGTACTTGAAAGCGACAATACTCCCGTCCGTACCGAAAGAATAAGTGCGGTAAATCTTATAATGCAGTTTCTCGCTGACAATGAGGCAGTTATAAGCGGTCATAATCTTACGCCGGAAATTATTTTTCCCGAAAAGAGCATTTTCATAATGTGCGATGAAGTATTGTTGACGCGTATGCTCAGCAATCTTCTCAATAATATTATAAAGTATGCAAGCGAAAGCTTTACGCTTAAGCTTTCCGATTCGGGCGAGGAATGTGTTATCTCCTTTTCGAATGCTGTAGGCGATGAGTCTTCTGTTGACCCCGGACGCCTTTTCGAGAGGATATATCGGGGCGATAAGGCGAGACGGGGAAGCGGAGCAGGCCTCGGACTATATATTGTAAAGCTTCTTGCCGAAAAACAGAATGCAAAAGTAAAAGCGGAATTAAAAGAAAAAAACCTCGTGATAAGCTTAATATTTAAAACAGCCCGATAGTTTTTCGGGCTTTTTTTATAAATTTAAATTTTTTTAAGAAAATTTAAGAAATTCTTTAATATTGTTTTATAAAATAAAATCAGTAAAGAAATTCTGAAAGGAATGGTGTAATATGTCTGAAACAATTATCGAAGTAAAGAATCTTACGAAACAGTATATGAAACAGCAGGCTGTAAAAAATGCTTCCTTTAAAATAGAGGAGGGTATGATATGCGGTCTTATCGGCCCTAACGGAGCAGGTAAAACTACAATTATGAAAATGCTCGGCGGACTTGTTATCCCTACGGAGGGAAGCATATCTATTTACGGCAAAACCGATGAGGAAGAACTTGTAAGAGCGAGACAGCGTACAAGCTTTATGATTGAAACGCCTTATGCAAAGGAAAAAATGACAGCAAGGGAAAACCTCGAGAAACAGAGGATACAGAAAGGTATTCCCGATAAAAGCCGTATAGACGAGGTTCTTAAAATAGTAGGACTTGAAAACACAGGGAAAAAGATGGTAAGAAATTTCTCTCTCGGTATGCGTCAGCGTTTAGGTATCGCAAACGCTCTTCTTACTAAGCCCGAGATAATGATTCTCGATGAGCCTATAAACGGACTTGACCCCGAGGGTATCGTTGAGATAAGAGAGCTTCTCTTAAAGCTTAACAGAGAGGAACATATCACTATTATTATTTCCTCTCATATCTTAAGCGAGCTTTCTTTATTATGTATGGATTATGTTTTTATAAATCACGGCGAAATAATCCAGACTGTATCCGCATCCGAGCTTAAGAATATCTGCCGTGAGTATTATCACATTCACACAGATAACGATTCTCTTGCAGTTGCAGTGTTGCAGGAAAAGCTCGGACTTACACAGTTTGAGGTTGAGCGTGACGGAAGCATCCGTCTTTACGAAAACCTCGGAAACATCCGTGAAATTTCAAAGACCTTGTTCGAAAACGGCATTGTTCCCGTTATTCTTAATATCAACGAAGCTAATCTCGAAGAGTATTATATGAATATGGTAGAAGATGTTAAAAAGCAGTAAGCTGTTTTTAAGAAAGGAGTTGTTGAGCTTGAACAACATAATGAAGGCTCTTAATTACCAGGCAAGAAGAGACAATTTTACGATATATGTTATTTTAGCCTGTGTTGTTGTAATAGGAATATTCTTTTTTACGTCTGATATCGGCAAACTTAACGGCAGTACAGCAACCGTTAATTACGTCGAATATGTATCGCTTGTTCTAATGATAGTTCCCCTCGGAATTACAACAAGAATATGCGGTTGGGACTATGCTGACAAGACTATGAACTATGAGATTCTTTCGGGTCATAAACGAAAGGATATCTACTGGTCAAGATTTTTTGTAAGTATGGGCTGGGTTACTGTTATTGCTTACATAGCTATGGTTATTCCGCCTGTAGTATTCACTGTAATTAACGGTTGGGGCGATAATGCGGATTTAAGAAATATCATTATAAGATACGTTCTCGTTATATTCCCTTTATTCCGAATGGTATGCGAATTAACGCTTTTTACGTTTATTCTTAAAAACGGATACTTCTCTCTTTTAATAGGCTTTATATTAATGGAAGTAATTTCCTGTATTTCTATGTTTTTGGATGAGCTTGAAGGAATAAAAACTTCTTTCTGGATTACCTTCTCTAATCTTAGCGAACTTGTAACATTTTCTAACTACTCGCTGGGATATGTAAACGGCGAAGATATCTATGTTTATGAATCAGTTCTCGAGCCTTCCTTTATTGTCGGTACAATAGCCGTTTCTCTTTTAGTAGGTATTGCCTGTCTTTTCGGCGGATATTTCTACTTTAAGAAATGTGATGTAAACTAAGGAGATTATAATGAAGAATATAATTAAATCACAGCTTTTCCAGCTGAAAAGAGACAGGTTTACAATAATTCTGACCATTGTGTTTATTGCGATTTTACTTCTTGTAAGGATTACAAGCTTTACGGTAAGCGGGATTAAAACAGGGAGCGTTTTTTTCGCTGATATATTACAGCCCAATTCCTCTTTTGCTGTTTTTTTTATTATGATTCTTGTACCGCATCTTTGCGGAGCAGATTTTCTCGATAAAACGAACAATTACGAGCTTATGTCGGGTCATTCCCGTTTTGAATCCTTCTTCGGAAGAGCGGTAGTAACTATTGTATATGCATTGATTGCTGCAGCCGTTATGCTCCTTACTCCCGTTATAACAGAGTGTGTAGTCAACGGCTGGGGAACAAAAATAAATATCGGTGATGCTGTTTTAAGATTAGTACTTCTTGTGTTCCCTTATTTCAGAATTATATGCGAATTTATTTTTCTTACTTTTCTTATAAAGAATCCTTACGTTGTAATGGTTATAGGGTATCTTGTATTTATGCTTGATATTTCTATTTTACCCGAAGGCTATATCCTCGGTATTTCGAATATTAATCTTATTACAATTATAGAAGAATGGGGTACCTACGGTCTTGGAGGAAGCGAAAACTATATTTATGAGGCTTCGGTTGACTCGGAGATGATAATTTTTACAATTTTGTTTTCTGTCGTTATAGGCGTAGCCTCACTTTTCCTCGGATATACATTCTTTAAGAAAGACGATTTAAGCTAAGGGGGCAGAAAAATGATAGCTATTGATATATCCTTTATTATAATTATACTGCTTGCCTGTATCGCTCTTTTCTTTATGGCAGGCTATGCCGTAAAGGCAATAAACAGCAAGTGGAAGATTCTTTGGTGTATTCCTGTTGTTGTATGTATGATTATCTCTCTGGCAACGGATTTTGAAAAATGTCTTGTTACCGTTTATATTGCATCGGTTGTTTTGCTTATAGGCTTTATAAAGGAAAGCGAAAAATTACGTAAGCTTTTAAGCGTTATTTCAGCAATCCTTACTCTTTCAGCGATTCCTGTATGCTTATTGAGTACAGGCTACCGTTCCACAGATTATGTAGCGGAATTCAAAAAAGGCTTCGACGGTATGAAGGAGCACTATGTTCTTTCCGCACATAAGAATATAGACTGGGACGCTTTATATGACAAGTATATCCCTAAATTCAGGGCTGTAGAAGACGATGTTGATAATTTTCTGGTATGGAATGAATTTACCGATGAATTCAAGGACGGACACGTTGGTTTTTCTCCTGCAGGAGATTATGATGAAATATCCGAAAAAGCCTATGACCGTGTTTTAGGCAACGACTATGGTCTTTCTCTTATGGAGCTTTCGAACGGAAAAGTTGTTGCGGTTAATGTAAGCGACAGTTTAGCGCAAGCAGGTATAAAGAACGGAACACAGGTGATTCTCTGGGACGGAAAGGACGCAAAGTCCTTAGGCGAGGGTCTTACAAAATACGCTGGTATGTGTTTTGCGGATAAGGATAACGAAGCGTTTTATAAGGTTCTTCTCGGTTCGGGAACAGGCGGAGATACTGTTACAATAACATATCTTGATGAAAGCGGAGCAGAAAAAACAGCAGAGCTTCCGAAGCTCGGAACATATTACAGCGGAAGATTAAAAGCTACTCTCGATATAATAAACCAGGGTATTGAAACAGGTCATCTTACCTGGGTCGATATAGACGAAAAAACAAGTGCATTCAGAATAAAAATGATGATGTACGATTTTAAATCTCTGAAGAATGAAAACCACGACGCTCTGAAATATGCAATAACAGAAAAGCTTGCTGAATTAAAGGCAAAAGGCGTTGAAAATATTATTCTCGATTTAAGAAGCAACGGCGGTGGCTCGGGAGATATGGTAAAGGCTATAGCGTCCGTTTTTGCACCTTTGGGTGAGCATTATTACTGTACCGACGGTCTTTGGGATGATGAGCTCGGCGGATACGCAACTGACCCCGAAACAGGAAAATATGTAAAGGGCACAGATAATTATTTTACAGGCGAAAATCTCTGGGACGGAAAGGTAGTTGTTCTTGTAAACGCCTTAAGCGTAAGTGCAGCGGATCATTTCGTCAAGGTCACATCGGAATTTGATAATATCACTGTTATGGGCTTTACCGAAAGCAACGGTTCAGCACAGGCTGTCGGCGGAGTTAATTTAGACAGCGGTGCTTATTTACAGTTTTCTTCCTGTGTTGTTCTTGATGAACACGGCGATATTTTTATCGATTCCGGAGAAGATATGGAAAGCGGAAACGATATTGAAATAAAAATCGATTTTACCGAAGAAACAGTAAAATCCCTCTTCGATAATGACGAGGATTACGTGCTTAATAAGGCTTTGGAATATTTATACGAGTAAAATAAAGACGGTACTGTACTTTGCAGTACCGTCCCAGCTTGTCGAAAAAGTCTCTTTTTTAAAAATTACCGAGCGAAGCGAGAATAAAAAATTTCGGTCAACCCTTTTATAAAAGGGTTGTCAGGGGTAAGGGGAGGAAGCCCCAAAGCCTGTGAACGCTTCGCACATAATAAAAGCAGATTTTATTGACATTATGAGACGGTACTGCAATTTAGCAGTACCGCCTTTTGTTTATTCAAAATCAAAATTGTTCCAGTATCCGTTCTGGCATTCGTAATACACAAGATCCTTGTCATCAAGCAGTGTTGGATTTTTAAGAGCCTCCTCCGAGAACTTTTCTACTGCTTCCTTTGTTGGATGAAGATATGTGTTATCGTTGTTCCAGAAGTCTTCATCGGCAATATGATCGAGCACTATGCTTCCGACCGCCTTCATAACCGGCGGTTCAAGATCCGTAAGGAATATCATAGCTCTTAAAACCTGCCTGTCTGTGACAGTTGCTTCTGTGTCATAAGCAACATTCTTAAGCTTAAAGTCATTGAGCTTCCATTTATATCCTGTTGAATCGTCTCTTAAAGCGGATACAAGGTAAGCGTTGCAGGGTGTTTCGCTCTGCTTCTGATTTTTATGGTCATAAGGATAAAGAACACAGAGTATTTCCGCTTCCGACTCGTTTTCATAAAGAATTTTCCATTCGATATCTCCGATATAAGGTTCCCGTGAAAATTTGCCGTTCGCATATACCGAACCGCCGGCTATCGTAAGGTCAACACGGGATTCTTCGAAGATTTCGTTTATACATTCGTCGGTGTAGATACTGCTAAGATAATCATACAGCTCATAAGCTTCACAGAAATAGTCAAGCTCCGTACCATCAGAAGAAATTATCGTCTTTGTGTAATCAACGCCCTGTGTGATATGATGCGAGCCGTTCATAGTAGCTTCCCATACGGTTTCCGCACTGTTTAAGAGATGCCACAGATTTTCATAAAGCCCTTCACAGTTCGGACGATAGATATATTCAGTAAAATCTATCTGGACGGAAAAGCCTTCTCCGTCGGGGTCAAGGGCTATAGCGTCCGCTTCCTCTAAGGAAGAAGAAAGAATGGTATTCGTATGGATAAAAATCTGGTCCTTATCCAGCTGGTTGCGTATGTAAACAATGTTGTAATCGCCCGCTTTTTCTACGCTGACATAGTTTATTCCTCTTACATATTCGGGATAACAGGCATTCTTAATCGTGTTTTTATCCCATACGTAAAGTATTGTTCTCCATTCCTTTTCATCGGGCTTCGTATAATCGGGAGCGAAATCATAGTCTATTGCGTAATAGAATAAGTCGTCTCTTGCCATAGGGAACGATTCTCCCTCACAGCCTCCGAGGTATAGCCAGCTTACTCCCGAGTAGTAATAGAATTCGCTGTGACAGGTTCTTCCTTCGTCGTCGGAAACCCGTCTGTATGCGTAATATGTGCCGTCTGAACGGGGATAATAGATAATTTCCTGGCAAACGCCTTTAAGAACATAACTGCTGTCCATACCGAAAGCGTCCTTTGCTTCGATAACTCTCTGCTTTAATTCGGTGAGCTCGCCTGTATTTTCCTCAAGCTCTCTGTCATAAGCTTCGAGTTTTGTTATATTCCATTTTCCGTCTGTTTTTTCTGCTGTAAAATTAAGATAGCGGACATCGGGGAAGGTAGTTATATAATCATAAGCTTCGGGGTCTGTCGAACCGTAAAGAAGGGAATAGCGTATAGTATCCTCGCTTAATGTTCTGAGATATATCTGACCTGTTCCGAGATACCCCTTATGAGCCCATCTCTTCCATTCAACACCCTCATCGTCCGTAACGATATTCGGAGTTTCGTTTATGCTGAAGCCTGTGCTTTCGTATATATATCTTGAACCAAAGGCTGTAATTTCGCCTGTGCGTATTTCTTTAAGCGGGTCTGTGTCAAGCCGTTCGTAAACACAGGTATAATCACTTTTAAAAGACTCATAGTAAGGGTATTCATAATAATAGATATGTTCGGGATCGTCCTTATATATAGTAATAATATGCGGTTCTCCTGCCTTAACTCCTACCATCATATACGAATCCTCTGTTTCGTAGGGGGCAGTACCGAGGCTGTTCCAGGAATATCCCGAAAAATCTCCGTTATAGGTAAGGTTAAGAATATCTCCCTCGGGATAGTTTATGCTTTCGGAGAATACCACCTTCCATTTGCCGTAAAAATACTTATCAAAAAGGCTGTAGTTTTCGGCTGAATCATTAAGATTAAGGTCATTAAGCCTTATTTCTTCGCTGTTTCCGTCGATATAGAAAAGCTTTGATTCCTTTGCGGTAAGCGTATGGAGGTCTATAGTATAGCGTGCCCTTACGCCTCCTTCAGAGGTCGTTGCTATCAAGGGTTCAGCTGTGTTATAGAAATGCAGAGGTTCTGTGGAAATAAGCTCAGCGGGATTTCCAGAAGCGTCGAGTATTTTAATTTCCTCTATGCTGTCCTTTGTACAGCTGTAAAGATATGTTTTATATTTTCCTGCAACTGTTTCGCTTGGAAGGGGTATCGTAAGAGCAAGCAGATTTCCGCTTTCATATTCCTCGTAAGCAAGAATCGGAGGCTGGTCATTGACGATTTCGAAGGTCATACCGAGCTCTTTTGTAAAAACGATATCGTTCATATAAACCGTATCGAATCTTACACATTTTATATCGGTATAAGTTTCATAGGTAAGCTGTACATCGAAATCATCATAATCAGCGGTAAGGGTATTTATATATGGTTCGTTGTTCTCCGCACGCTTGAATACAACTTCGTAGTTTGAGAAGGTAATCGTGTTGTCATCAAGCCTGTAGTATCTGAACATATAGTCGGGATAATCGGGACACATAAAGAAGTAGTACGTTAAATCGCTCCATACGTCACGGAGGAATATACCATCTTCTGTTTCGGCGATAAGCTTGTTAGCACTTATAGTTAAGGGGTAATGAATATTATCGTTTCCGCCGTACGCCCTTATCCATCTTCCCATAAACGGATTATCTTCTATGTCATATAATTCAGTAAATTCAAGCTCTCCTATATTTACGTAGTTAAGATTGTTATCAACAGGGTATAGGAAGGTTTCTGTTACAGTACAGCTCTCGAAATCTATCATATAAGTCAGACGTTCCTTACCGTAAGCCGGTTCGGGCTGTACAGAATTCTTTTCAATGTCCTCGATACAATAATCATAAGCCGAAACAAAAGAGAAGCGTTCTCCCGATTCGTTTAGGAGCGGGCTTATGGATTCCCTGTCGGTATGGAAGAGATATATTGTGTATTCGATTCCCGTATTGTTTTCGCCTAATTTCGGGACAATAATCTCTGCTATATCCCCGTCCTTAAGACGTGCTGTTTTTAACTGGGGCTTTGAGGCACCTATTTTTACGGGAGGAATATCGGTAATAAGCTGACAGGTATTTACTCCGTCAACAAATATTTCAAGTACAAGAGGTGAACCGTCATCGCTTATGCTCAGCTGTACGGAATAGTCGGAGAATTTTGAAATCGAGATTTCGGTATCCTCTCCTTCGGTAACAGGCGGTGCTGTAGTCTGAATAGTATCAGGTGTTGCAACGGTAATTTTTGTTGTTGTCTGTGACGGATTTTCTTCCCGTATGTTATACTTTTTCAGTATATGACCTGCACCGAAAATAAGACCGATAGATGCGGCGGCTGTAAGAGCTATTGCGGCAGCGTGCCTTAATTTTGTGTTTTTATTGTCCTGTGGCTTTTCAACAATGATTTCTGTGAGCCTGCCTTCGGAAGCATTGTTTTTAGCGAGAGCCTCGGCAGTCTTATCTATGTATTTCTCGTCAATATTGTCTATAATTTCGTTCCATAGCTTTTTTTCTTTTTCACTCATACTTCAACACCCCTTTCCGAAAGATATTCCTTAAGCTCGTTTCGCGTTCGTAAAAGCCGTGACCTTACGGCGGTTTCGCTCATATTGAAATTCTCGCCTATATCCCGTATGGACATATTAAAATAATATCTCGAAATAAAAATATCACGGTTTTTCTGTTTTATGGTTCCGAGAAAGCTGTTAAGGTGTTCGGAAACGATTTTATTGTCATACTCTTCTTCAAGAGTTTTTTCGGCAGGAATAATCTCGAACAGTTCATCGTACTGCTCCTCGTATCCTTTTCTGCTTATGGATTTAAGAGCAGTTACGGCTGTATTTCTTACTATTTTACAAAGATAACCGCAAAGGGATTCGGGCCTCTTGGGCGGAATTGCATTCCATAGCTTAAGATACGAGGTGTTAAGACATTCTTCCGTGTCCTCGCTGCTATGGAGAATTCCGTTTGCAATTTTTATACATAGGCTGTTGTATTTTGCTTTTGTTTCGGCAATAGCCTGTTCTGAACGTGAAAAGAACAAATCTATTATTTTTATATCGTCCATAAAAATTCCCCCTTCAATTTTTCTTTTCACTATATATAACTATGGATAATAAAAAATATCGCATTATTTTTTTAATTATTTTTATAATATCATAGTTTTACCTGTTTTTCAATGTTGACAAAGGGCATTATGTTTTTTATAATGGTTATATAAGACTTACGGAGGTGCTTTTTATGAGCGAATACGAGATTTTTAAAGCCTGCTTTCCGGAGCTTATGCTTACGGAAGAGCAATTCGATATACTTACAGAAAAAAAGAGCTGCCGCATAATCCGTGACGGAGAGGCGGCAGCGATAGTAAAAAAGAAAGAGGTATTATTCTTAGCCGTTGCTCCGTCTGAACAGGGCAAGGGCAAAGGTAAGGCGTTGCTTAAAAAATGCGAGGAATATATAAAAGAAAACGGCTACGATGAAGTTGTCCTTAACGGTTTATTTCCCGGTGCAACCGATAATTCGGAAGGATTTTTTCTGAAACGCGGTTATACCGCCGGAGGAGAATTTGTAGAAATGGGTATGGATATAACCGGTTTCAGAAGTAAGGAAAACAACACGGAGTGCGGTGTAAGCTATGAATTTTATAACGGTGAGCACAGCAAGCTGATTTCTGCCGTTGAAAAGGTAATTCCCGATTGGATACAGTATTTTACAGAAAATGAGTCTGTGCTATGCGGTATGAAAAACGGAGAGGTTGCTTCGTTCTGTATAATAGGCGAGGACAAAACCTGTTTGTTGTCTGATGAAAAATCGAAGGTAGGAAGTATCGGCTGTGTTGGAACTGTACCGGAGTACAGAAAACAGGGTATCGGTCTTACTATGGTAGAAAAAGGTACGGAGTATCTTAAGGAAAAGGGCTGTGATAAATGCTTTATCCATTACACTCATCTCGAAAACTGGTACGGAAAGCTTGGATATAAGACCTTTTTGCGTTTTACGCCTATGAGTAAGAAGCTTTAAAAAACTTCCGAAGCCGACCGTAAGCGATGCCGTTTCCGACATGGACGGCTTCAGAAAAATGCAGGTAGGAGTTTTTCACTGCACCTGTATTATATCAGTATTATTGTCCTATAAAAAGGACTCATATATTAATTTATCGGAATTTCCGAAAGAATATGGGAATTTATACTCTTTTCATCGGCGGTTACCGATTTTATCGACATTCCGTCGTAGGTTTTATAATAATAAGTCATATTCGTAGTATCAATGCAACAGGAATACGTTGTATAATGATATTTTCCGTCTGGGGTCAAAACTGCTCCTTTCGGAATAGCAACATTGTCGAGTAAATGAAAAAACTGAGCAATATTATTGCTGTCACAAGCTGAGTTTTTCAGCAGGAAATATGCCCGTATAAATCTCGAAGCGGGCGAAAAATCGCCGGGAAGACCGATACTGCCGAACCCTAAGCCGAAAGGCTTTATATAAGCGTTTGTCGGGAATTTGGGGGTAAGTCTTTCATATTGCGATGCATTTTCAGAATGAAAGGGAAAAGGCGGATTGTTTGTAAGTACGCCGAAAGGATTGTCGTATATCTTCATTCCTTCTCCTGTACGTTCTACTGTTATGCTTTCCTTTTTATCCGCAATATGCCAGTGCAAAGGCGATAAAGGAAGCTTATCGTTGAATGGAACGCCGATGATATTTGTTTCTTCGAGAAGCTTTTTCGCTTCGGTAACGCTGCGACATTTCCCGAGTATCCACGGTATAAGTTCATAGGGGGCGATATTGTTTTTTCCTGCTTCTTCGTTTTCGGAATAAACAGCGTTATCGTTGAATTTAAGAGCGGAAATACATAACCCCGTTTCATTTCCGCCCTCGGCATAAAGAGGAAAACCCTCCTCGGTCGTTCCCATACCGATTACTGCATAATGCTTTTCGGGAGCCTGGACTTTCTTGAAGCTTATAGGAAAGCTTCGAGGCATTATAATAACCCGTTCACCGAAGCTGTAATCAATGTCCATATTTCTTCCGAAGTAAAAATTCCCGTTGTTCATAGAGATACTTGTACACATAGCTTTAACTCCTTTTTTATTATTATGGAGCAAAAGAAAGGTTTTATTATGTTATATAAAAAAATAGTAAAGGGATTTTTTATCGAACGTCCCAACAGATTTATTGCAAGAGTTGATATTAACGGTACAATGGAAACTGTACACGTTAAAAATACAGGCCGTTGCCGAGAGCTTCTGGTTAAAGATGCAGTAGTTTATCTTTCTGAAAGCGACAATCCCGAAAGAAAGACAAAATATGACCTTATAGCTGTGGAAAAGAAGCGGGAGGGAAAACCGTCCCTGCTTATAAATATGGACTCACAGGCTCCCAATGCTGTTGCAGAAAAGTGGCTTAAAAGCGGAGCATTGTTTTCTGAAAATGCGGTAATAAAGCGTGAAATAAAATACGGTAATTCACGTTTTGATTTTGGCATTACTGATGGAGATGAAAAGGCTTTTCTCGAGGTAAAAGGCGTAACACTTGAATATGACGGCACAGCTATGTTTCCCGACGCACCGACAGAACGTGGAGTAAAGCATATCAACGAGCTTATTGAATGCGTGAATAAAGGCTATAAGGCGTATATACTTTTCGTTATCCAGATGAAAGAGATAAATCGTTTTAAACCTAACGAGGCTACCCATAAGGAATTTGCCGAAGCTTTAAGAAAAGCAAGCAAATCGGGTGTGACGATACTTGCTGTTGATACCATAGTAACCCCGGAGAATATGGTGATAGATAAATTTGTGGAAACCGAATTGTAAAAAATGACACCTTTTTTGTTTTTTGGTGTTATATGGTACAAAGGGGGAAGATAAATGGAAGATAAGGCAATAATTGAATTATTCTTTTCCCGTTCGGAACAGGCTATTACAGAAACGGAAAAAAAATACGGTAAGCTTTGCCGTAAAATATCATATAACATTTTAAAGAACGAGGAAGATACGGAGGAATGTATAAATTCAGCCTTCCAAAAGCTCTGGAGCACTATTCCGCCGAAAAATCCCGAGCATTTATGCGGATATCTCTGTACGATAATAAGAAATATTGCTCTTAACGTTATCCGTAAGGGAAACAGAAGAAACGAGGATTTTTACGAGGGACTTTCTGAGGTTATTCCCGACAGTAACACCGTTGAAAAGATGTATGACAGCAATCAGATAGCTTTATACATAAACGAATATCTCGGAAAAACCAGCAAAAAGAACCGCCTTGTATTTACTGCAAGGTATTATTACGGAATGTCGGTAAATGCTGTTGCGGAGAGCCTCGGTATGACGGAAAACAGCGTAAAATCGAGACTTTCGAGAGTACGTAAGGAGTTAAAGGCATATCTTTCGGAAAGGGGTGTTGAGGTATGAGCAAAAATAACGGCTTCTGGGACAAGATTTTTGATAAGCTTGATACACGATATATAAACGAAGTCTCGGATGAAATCAACAAAAACCTTGCCGATGAGGGAGAACTTCACGAAATAATCGTGGACAGGCCCAAAGGTAAAAAAATAAAATGGCGTGTGCCTATGGCAATAACTGCCGCAGCCGTACTTATAGCGGGCGGTCTTACGTTCAGAGGGAAGTTTACGGGGCTGGAAAAGCCTGCTGTTTCGGTTGAGAATACAACAGGCTACGGCTATGCAACTGTATATAAAAATGAAAAATATTATATTGATATTTCTCTCTATGACAATAACTGGGTTACAGAAACCACTATTGAGCTTATTGAGCTTATAAACAGCATCGAGCTTCACAAAACAGAATATGCTCCGAAAATCTACGAAGAAGAAAACTTTACAATAAGACTTGAAAAACAGGACGGAAGCGAGGATATAATAAGGGTAGAGGAATGCTATAAGGATGGGGTTGAGCCTTATTATTTCCTTACGAAGAACGACGTGATATATGAAGTGAGCGAAGAGGATTATTACGCTGTTTATTCTCTGTTCGGAAAGTTTACGAACATTCTTGTTCCCGTAAATATGAGCGGTAATTATTATCTTAACGATAATGTATATCTGACTCTTGATTCATCGGTGAAATCAATTACTCTGAAGGGGTCAGAGGCTTATGATTTTATTTTTGAGCAGGAAATGACAAATGCGGGTGTGACCGAAGCAAGCGAAACCTTTAAAAAAGAAATAGACGGTATTTATAAAAAATATTCCGATACCGTGTTTTATGAAATATTCATATCCGAGGGCGGAGCTTTGTCGAAGCTAAACGAGGGTTACCGCTATGAACTCAGGCTTCCTGATGATGATTATATAAAGCCTGTGTTTTACTATAACAACGGTTCGACGAATAAGATTTCATTCTACGGTTATGAGTTTAAAAGAGAGAAGGTTACACAGATTGAATATACCCACGAGTTCCATAGTGCGAAGATTAACTTTACGGAGCTCGACGAGGTACATTCTCTCGGAATAAACGGTATAGCTATGCCCTTTGAGGATGAAGCAAAGGCAAAGGAATTCTATTCCTCGTTTACAGGAAATGATGGTATAGAAAGAATAGGCGAAACTATACTCGAAGATGCGTCCTTTGAGCCGTCAACCTACTGTGATATGTCTAATGACACAAAATACGCTTTCCTTTCATATAAAACAGAGGATGACGGAATTCTTTATATTACTGCCTGTGTTGATGAAACAGA
The DNA here is from genome assembly GCA_017624025.1 of Ruminiclostridium sp. Taxonomy (GTDB): domain Bacteria; phylum Bacillota; class Clostridia; order Oscillospirales; family Ruminococcaceae; genus Ruminiclostridium_E. Next base: position 29,465 of record JAGANY010000038.1, read on the forward strand.
TAAAAGAAAGATAAGACTTCCCTGGGATACAAAGCTTTATTTTCCCGAAAATAACGAAACAGTATTTTCCAAGATAACCGATTATGACGGAAAAGAGCTTGATGTAAAGATTGGCGGAGTAAGGTGCGGAAGCGAGTATTATTATCTTGCGGAATGGATGAAGGACGGGCTGAATTATTGCGTTTCAACAAAAAATATATCAGTTGTTGATTTTCTTGATGTTCTTGCAACGCTTATAATTGATACTGATGAAATAGGCGGAGCGAACTTTCAGTATGTCGATATACCCTCTGATAAAAGCCTTTATACCCTCGATTTCCAGATCTTTTACGATAGCTTCAGAGGTATATGGACCCTTAACGAAGACAGGTATATAAGTCCCGACGGAGCGGTTTCGAGTATTTATACCGCTGATCCTATAAAAGAAATAAATCTTGGCTGGAACGATAATCTTTTCAGCTATACCGAAAATGATCTTATCGGCTTTTACCGTACCGATTATGCCTCGTATATGCTTGGGGAAAGTATTGTATGCGTTGTAATCGACAACGATCCTGATACAATGTATATGTATCCCGTTGCAAATACCGCTGTCGGATATGAAACATCCGGAGAGTGGCTGGAATACACAAAGACCTCTGACGGAGATGTTATGGGCTTTACAGGTATGTACGGACGTCTCGGATTTCTTGAGCTTTGCGAAAACTGTAATATTGATCCCGAATGGATATTCGATACTGTTGTAGTGGATAAAGACGGAAATCACTGGACAAGACCGAGAGACCGATTTGTTGATTTTCCCGATGTAGGCGTAAGTAAACGCCAGTACGGAGAAATAATGCTTCATATTGAGCTTACCTGCTCTGAAACGAGAGAACGGAAATATTTTTCCTTCAGCTTTAAAGGCGATGATTTAAAAAGCGAGGAAGGCGATATCCCTGTTATGTCGGATGAGCATTATCCTTATGACCCGGGCATTTTATCTGTAGAAGCATTCCCGACGGAGCTTGCTCTTGAGGTTTATGAGGATGTACAGAAAAAAGCAGAGGAATATTCGGGCTACAGCTTTGTAACAGAGGTTGAGTTTTATCCTTGTCCCGACGGAAGCTATTACGCTGTAAGAGTTATGGGTTCGAACCAGGCACAGTGGCTTTCGGATTTCGAGGTGCTTTATAATGACGGAAACGGCTATACCGTCATAAGCGATGAATATACAACATTTATGGGTATGGTGATATGTGCTTCCGAAGAGAACAGATTCTATATTGCTTATAAGAACGGTAACGAAACAGATGACGAAATATTTATCGACTGTATCGTAAACGGAAATGTCGTTTCATCCTATGAGCTTCCTTATGCTGAGGGAGACAATAATGTTTCGGGGCTTTCCGTTTCTGATAAAGAGCTTACGGTAGAGTACGAAATTTACAGCTCAACAGGACTTGAAAACAGATATGTAAAGATAGGATATGATGACCCTTATAATCCTGAGCTTCTTGCGTCATCGGGCGTAGTTACTGCAGAACCGGAACAGCAGGAACCCTTAAGCGGATACAGACAGATACAGGAGGTCGGAACACATCTTCATTTTAACAGTATAACTCCCTCGTATATGTCAATGCCGAGAGAGGGAATGTACGAAATTACGGCGAACGAAGCAAGCAATATCGCATACGCAAACGGTGAAATGATAGTTCTTACGCTTTCTGATGAAAAGGATTTTTCGTTCAGCTTCAATGACCGTCCCTATATAAGCGTAATTCCCGATTGTTCTGCTGAGTATTCGGACAGCACAGGAGAGCTTGTGGAAATAGGATATATAAAGAATAATTTTGCAACAGAGCTTTATTCAGGAAAGCTTCCTCCCGAAGGCCTTAATCTTGAGTTTATACCTCCCGAAAACGGCGAATATCGTTTCTATATTCTGAATTGCTCTGAAAATATTCAGAACTACAAGCTTGTAGGAATAGCGGTATCATAAAATTTTTGATTTTAACAATTCTTAAACATTTCCTAAAACTTTCGTTAACAACACCCCTGTATAATAAAGCCATAATCCAAAACAAAAACTTAAGGAGGACTTTATTATGAACAGAAACGATGCAGAATTTATTGTACAGAAGATACGTACACCGTATATGGAAAAGGACAGCTCCGAGAAGGAGCTCGATATGCTCCGTGAACTTGATGCAGAGGTTAAATGCCCCGCAAATGTTTTCGGCTATGTTTTCGGAAGCATCGGTGCAATCGTTATGGGTGCGGGAATGAGCCTTGTGATGACCGATATCGGCACAGTAATCGGTATGGAAAATACTATGGTTATTGGTATTGTAATCGGTGTTATAGGAATGATAATGGCTATAGTAAATTACCCGATTTATAAGAAAAATTTAGCCTCCCGAAGAGAAAAGTATGCCGACAGAATCTTAAAGCTCAGCGAAAAGATTATGGGAAGAGAGGATAAGTAAGAATGGCTGAATCAAAATTTATAAAAGCAAATAAAAAAATAGAAGACGCTGTTGTTGGCGGATATAAGAAAATCGAGAACGCTGTTGTTTCCGGTTATACAAAGGTTGAGGATAAGTTTGTTGAAAGTTTTCTTACAAAAGAAGGCGAAAGCACAGCTGAAGCAAAAGAACGATTAAAAAAGAATATCTGAATAAAAATCGGGCAGTTCATCTGAACTGCCCTTTTTGTTTATAAGAACTTATTTCATAAGCTCATCGGTAAGTCTTAAGACTTCGTCTGCAATCTTTTCACGTTCTTTTTTTATTATAAGATTATAGACGGGATATGCCGATGAGACTGCTCCGATACCTATTACACCGATAATAATACCGATTGCAAATAAATCTGTCCATACCATACAAAAGCTCATTCCTGTACCGAGTATAAGTGCTCCGACAATGCCGATGACAAGCGAAACGGTAGTTCCTTTACGTGTTACGCTTTCATCAAGACGGCGGAGCTGTTCCATTTTATCCGGTTCCTTCGGAGAATACTTTTCTCTTATTTTTCTTATCTCTTCCTGCTGGCTGGCAGAGTATGTGTAGCTGAAATTATCTTTATTTTCCATAATCGTTCTCCATTATTCTGTTTATCTCTTTTGAGTTTTTAACGATGCTGTAAACTGACATTGTGATTATAATAATGCTTACGCCTGCCCCTGTAAGCATAATCATTAGACTTTGGTTTTGGGGGCTCATATCTTCTCCGAATGCGGAAAACATAGCTGTTTCGAGAGAAAGCATAGAAACGAGTGCCGCTGCCATACTTATTATTTTAGCCATAGACATTACAGGGCTTCCGAGCTTTCTGTATTTTATGAGGTTTTTAATTGCAAAGGCTGTTATCCAGAAGGTGTATGCCGCCATAACGTAAATAAGTATTCCGTTGTATTCATATCCCTTGTTCTGATACAGTATCATAAGTACCGCTCCCGATAAGGAAAGGTTTACCGTAAGAAGAATATATCCGCAAAGCCTTGAACGTCTTAGTTCTTTAAAACGGTTTTTTCCGATTCCTGTGCTGTGTGCGAATCTCACAAGAAGAAATCTCATAAGAGCAAGAATCGTATAGTAAAAAGCAAGGATATAGAACCAGGCGGATTTATATATTAATCCCGAAACGATATTTAAAGCTACATACAGAAGATTTACCGCAAGCGAACCATAAAGAGTTATATGTGTACGGAATTTCATATCCGTCATAAAGCGTTCGCCTGTAGGATTGTCATAAACTGCTTTTTTTGCATATCTGTAGTGCTTCGGAATAGTAATTATGCACCGCATAACTACAACCGTAAGGGTATAGAATGACAAGACATAAGCTGCATAAGCGAGCGGATGATGTTCATAGCCTTTAAGGAAAATTAGTATAAGAGAGGCTGTACAAATCGGCACAAGCAGGCTTATTACCCACACAGGCGGATATAAAAGCTTAATCAGCTTTTTCAGTTCCAATTGTTTCACTCCTTTTAAGCGTAACTTTAAAGGCCGTACCTTTTCCGACGGAGCTTTCAACAGCAATTTCGCCCTGCATAATATCCACAACTCTTTTTACGAGAGCGAGTCCGAGTCCGTTTCCCATTGTAGCATGGGAGGTGTCGCCCTGGTAGAATTTTTCGAATATATGCTTACCTGTTTCGGGAGAGATTCCACAGCCCGTGTCGGTAACGGCAACGGTAACGTAATTGCTGTCAGCAGTAAGGGAAACGCTTACTTTTCCGCCGTTGTCAGTGAATTTGAAAGCGTTGGAAAGAAGATTGTTCCATACGAGAGAGAGAAGCTCCGAATCCGAGTCGATATATATTTTGTCCTCGATTTCTGTTTCAATATCAATGCCTTTTTCATCCCATATATCTTCGAACTGAAGAAGACATTGACACAGCTGTTCGCTAAGGTCATACCGTTCAGATACGGGGAATATCTGTTGGTTTTCGAGCTTGTTGAGTTTTAAAATGTTGGTGATAAGGCTTGCGAGCCTTTTTGAATTATCGGTTATGCCTTTTGCGTATTCAATACGTTTTTCATCGGATAGTCCGGGAGCTTGCAGCATAGTTCCGTAGTTCTGCATTACCGCCAGAGGCGTTTTAAGCTCGTGTGAAACGTTGGCGATAAAGTCGGTACGAAGGGTTTCTACGCTTCCGAGCTCTTCGGATAATTTATTGAAGCAGTCTATGATACTGTTGAAGCTTTCGTATGCGTAGCTGTCTCCGAAGGGCTGTATGCGTACGGAAAAATCTCCGTCCGTAAGCTTTTTTCCTGCATCGGTTATCCTTTTTGTGGGGCGGTCAACCATAAGCTTTCTTCGTGCCGCATCGATAATTGTGAATAATAAGCTTATGAGTATTACGTTTCCGAAGGTAAGCTTAGCGGCTGTAGAAATATTCTCTTCGGTAAATACTATGCCGAGGGTTTCGGACATAATAGTTATGAACAGCGTCATACAGCAGGTTACAACGAACGCTGCAAGAAGAAAGAACACGAACCAGTTGTTAAGAATATAGAATATTCTTTTGAAATTTATCTTTTTCATTTTATTACCGCCTTGTACCCGAGTCCGTGTACAGTAACTATTTCGAAGTCTGTACAGGCTGAAAGCTTGCTTCTTAGCTTAGTCATATAAACATCAACAGCACGGGGCGCGGTCTCTGTATCAGCGTCCCAGAATTCATCCATAAGCTGAGTTCTTGTAAATGTCTTTTTCGGGTAAGATAAAAGCTTATAGAGAATGCTGAATTCTCTTGCTGTCATCTGTATTTCTTCGTCACCGAGATATGCTGTGTGTTCGTCAGCGTCCATAACAAAGCTTCCTATTTCAAGCTTGTGGCTTGAAGCAATCTTTGCACGGCGGAGAAGTGCACCGATGCGGAGAAATAATTCATCAAGGTCTATGGGCTTTACCATATAGTCGTCTATTCCCACACGATAGCCCCGTTGTTTTGAAGCAAAGTCATCCCGTGCGGTCATAAAGAGAATAGGTATTTCGGTATTTGTGGAGCGTACTGTTCTTGCGAACTCGAAGCCGTCTGTGCCGGGCATCATAATGTCCGAAATAATAAGGTCGAATACATTTTCATACATAGCGTCATAAGCTTCATCGGCACTTAAACAGCCTGTGGCTTCATAACCGTTCTGATTTAAAAAAGTACATACCGTACGGTTCATTTCACGTTCATCTTCAACTACCAGTATCTTGAACATAGCTCTGCCTCCAATGGTTTTTAAAATAGTAGCATAGAAATGTTAAAGTTTTGTTAACATTAGCTGTCCGAAGAAAAGTTTATCAAAAAAGAATACCTCTGTCAATAAGAATACGGTTTCGGCAGAGGTGTTTGTTGTCATTATTGAGGGAATCCTTTTGAAAAAGGGGTTTGCCGGGGGTTTCCTTCCGAAAACTTTCAGTTTAAAATTAAGACCAATAGGATTAATCCTATTGGTCTTAATTTTATATTAAAAGTCTTTGGAAGAGGGTTCGGGAGAAAGCCTTTCTTCAGAAAGGTTTCTCCTGATAACCGCCAACAAATATTTCTATAAATACATATTTTATTTCGCTTCCGCCCCATTCAACAGCGGTAAAGCCGTTTCTTTCATATTCGGGGAGAAGCTGAGGCTTTGTTTCTATGGGCTTGTCGGAGCCGTAATATGTCATAAATACCCTTATGAGCGTATCTGGAGCAGGTGAGATTTCGAGAGGTGAAATATCGTTGTACTCATCGGTATGGAATGAAATAATATTATATTCATTGTCCTTCATACGAGGGAGCCAGTATATAATAAATTCATTCGCTTCTCTTGCTGTAAGACCGATACCCATAAGCTTTTCACGCAAGAATTCTGCTGTGTCTTCGCCCTTTACACAGAAGCCTTCGTTTGAGCTTGGCATTCGTCCGAGATCGGCTTCCCAATAAAGACAGTAGTATTCGTTTCCGTCTCTGTCATAAATTGTTCCGTCGGGCATAGCTGTTACATTCCAGCCGCCATTATATTCGGGATATGTACAGGTAAACTGTCCGCCGTAAGGGAAATGAACCTTAACACTTATATCTGTTTCTACTTCGGGATAGAGATAAAGTACAGGCTTTTCGGCTGCTACTTCTTTATAAACAAATTCTGCAACAGGCACATCTGCTTCCTTCTGCTTATCCAGGTCGGCTTTTATAATAAGATTAAGAAATGCTGTTTCAAAGGGCAGATATTCGAGAGAGTAGGGGGAATATGAGGCTATAAAAATCTGTTCGGAATCGGGGACGAAGTATTTCTTCGCTGTCCCTTCCATAATTTTTTCGTAAAATTCGTATAACCAGCCTTGATGTTTGTATCCGTTCCATTCGTATATGTTCATTTCTTCTCCGCTGTATGGGTTTGTTGATTCTGTAATTTCGGGTACGACTTCTTCGCCCAGACAGTAGCATTTATCACTTTCAAAATTTTTACCGCATAGAATTTCCTTTTCGATTTTTCCGCCGTTAAGGGTTATAAACATATAACCCTCTTCCTGTAAAACCGTCGGGTTTGAAATATCGTTATAGGCGTTGTAATGTATTGCCCAGCCTCTTTTACCGTTATAGTAAGCCTCCTGTAAGGAGTTTAATGCAATAGTGTCAAGCTTTTTAAGCTTTCCGTTTTCCGTGTCATAGAAGTTCACAGGCTGATGATTAAGGAAATAATCGCTTGTACAGTGCGGTACAAGTATCTCGTCTGTTCCGTCAAAATCCAGGTCAACGAGCATAAGCTGAGGGGAGAAGTAGTACTGTGGCTTGTTAAGGGCTTCGATTTCGCTTTTTGCAGTTTTCAGACCTTTATAGGTTTCATTATCCTTGTAATATTCATCAAAAAACGAACGGTCAATAACCGAGTCGGTGTCTGTGGTTATGGTTTTAACGCTGTATAAATCCGCACTGCATATATATCCGCTTTCTGTGTTGCATTGTACCCAGAGATGAGCGAAAATTACCTTTGCATAAACATAAGCATCTGTATTTATATCTGAAAGGGTATTTGAAAAACTGCTGGTTACCTTTATTGTATCTCCGTAAAATTCTGTTCCGTTAACATTGAATTTCATAAAGTCCGTATCCGGCGACCATAATGGTATATCATCCATACAGGCGGGGTCAATTATGAATTCGTAATCGGTATCGCTGTTCTTTTTTACAAAAGCATATTTAACCATAATACTGTCATAACTGTTATAGCTGACATTTTCTTCGCCTGTGTAAATTGTATCCTCGGTTATTTCGGTGACTTTAATCCGCTTTTCATCGAAATAGAAGTTCTCGTTTATGTTAATATGAGTGTTTTCAACAGCGGTTGTAAACTGCTCATCGCATTCCGCCGATAACATACCCGAAGAAGCTCTTGCGAGATAGGAGGGAGTTTCCGTAAAGATATAATCTCCGTTGATTCTTGTAATATCACGTGTGCTTACTTTCCAGTCATAGAAGCGGTATTCATAAAGCTCCCCTGCAGGTACATCGGATATACTTTTATACTTAGTCTTTTGAGAAGTCTCGGAATCTGTAACAGCAGGCTTTTCTGTTGTCTCTGCAAGAGAAACAGTGGTTTGTCTCTCTGACATTGCAGTTGTGGTTTCTGCCACTGCTGTTGTCGTTTCGGTTTCATTAAGCGGTGTTGTACTACCGCATCCGCTTATAAGTGCCGAAGCTATAAACAATGATAAAAATCTTATATGCTTTTTCATAATCTCATCCTTTCTGAAATTATCCTTTCATATATAATAACACCAAAATCTGTAGTTTAGGGACATAAATTCTAAAAAAAATATAAATTCTGTGTTTTCTACAATAAACGGTGTGTGTTTTTGTATAAAATGCAAGACTGGTGTATTATAGGGTTAATATTGATTTTTAAGCTTTTGTGTGCTATAATTAACAAAATAAAATCCGTACGGGGGGAGATAAAAATGAAGAAATACATATTATGTTTTTTGTGTGCGGTTCTTGCATTTTTAACGGCTTTTTTTAATGTATTCGGCTCGGCAGACACAGCTTTGACGGATATTCTTTATCATAAGCCTACAGGTGTAAACAATAAGATACGAATAATAAAGATTGATGAAAAAACTCTGAACAGATACGGAGAGTTTACCGACTGGGACAGAGGCATTTACGCTGACCTCGTGGAAGCTCTCTGTGTATCCGAAGAGGTTCGTCCGGCGGTTATAGGCTTCGATATACTTTTCAGCAGTGATATGAACGAGGAATCAGATAAACGCTTTGCGGAAGTCTGTGGAAAGTATGATAATGTAGTCTGTGGCTTCGGATATGTTTTTTCAAAGAAAATTGTCGAGGCTGAGGACGGAACTCTTTACGAGAATCCTATGCACGTTTCGGATGTAGTAATTCCTTATGAAGCTTTGAGAAACGCTACAACACAGGGATTTGTAACAGCTTTACTTGATGAATCCGAAGGCTTTATAAGAAAGGCGTTCATATATTTCGATGAAGAAAACGGAGAAAGAAAACGTAGCTTCAGCTCCGAAATATATGAAAAATATATGGAAAGCTTAGGACTCGAACCCGAATATAAAACAGACGATTATGCACTTACTCTCCGTTACAGCGGCGGTGTTTCGGCGTACGAAAATATATCGTTGTGTGATGTACTTGACGGGAATATCGACGCTAAAGCATTCGATGACTGTATCGTACTTGTAGGTGCTTATGCTCCGGGAATGATGGACGCATATTATGTACCTGTTGACCGCGGCCAGCAGATGTACGGGGTTGAGATTCACGCAAACACTATCCAGGCATTTTTAGAAGGAAAGCATCTTTCAGAGCTTCCCTCGTGGCTTGACGGTATAATTGCGGCAGTAATAGCTGCACTTCTTGTGCTGGTATGCGATAAATTAAGCATAATTCTTGTAGTAGTCGTATGCTGTGGTACAGCGGTATTGAAGCTTATTGCGGGTGGTCTCGTATTTAACGGCGGATATATATGGGATAACCTTACAGTACCCGTTGTTTCGGTTATTATTGCAATATACTTTGTAGGTCTTCATTATTATAAGGCAAGAGCTGCAAAGATGAGCATAGAAAAGGCATTCAGTAAATACGTAGCACCACAGGTTGTAAAGGAAATTGCGAAAAGCGGAACTTATGAGATTAAGCTTGGCGGCGAAAACAGAAATATAGCTGTTCTTTTCGTTGACATCCGAGGCTTTACTCCTCTTTCGGAAAGTCTTGAGCCGGAGCAGGTTGTAGATATCCTCAACAGCTATCTTGAGCTTACTACAAGCTGTATCTTCCGTCATGGCGGTACTCTTGACAAGTTTATCGGTGACGCTACGATGGCGGTTTTCAACGCACCCTTTGATACAGAAGACTATGTTTATAAAGCAGTTCTTGCCGCCTGGGATATAGTAGAGGGCGGTAATAAGATTGAAGAACAGTTCGTAGAACGTTACGGAAAACACGTAGGCTTTGGCGTAGGCGTAAACTGTGGACCTGCCGTTGTCGGAAATATAGGCTGTGATTTCAGAATGGACTATACGGCGATAGGCGATACGGTAAATACCGCCGCAAGACTTGAAGCAAACGCACCGCGAGGAACTGTCTATATAAGCGATTCCGTATATGAACAGGTCAAGGACAGAATTACAGTAGAGGAAGTCGGTGAAATACCGCTTAAGGGTAAGTCAAAGGGCGTTTTCGTATATTCTGTAACAGGAATAAACGAAGCAGATAAATAACGAATTTACGGAGGCGGTTATGGCATCAAGCAAAGAGTATCTTGATTTTATACTGGAACAGTTATCCGTATTGGAAGAGATAACATACAGGTCGATGATGGGAGAATATATTCTGTACTATCGCGGCAAAATCATCGGTGGAATTTATGATGACAGACTGCTTGTAAAGCCTGTTAAATCCGCTGTCTCTCTTATGCCTGATGCAGCCCGCGAATTGCCCTACGAGGGAGCGAAAGAAATGCTGTTGGTTGATAATGTTGACAGCAAGGAGTTTTTTGCGGAATTGTTCAATGCAATGTATGATGAGCTTACTGCAACAAAGAAAAAGAAGTAATAGGATTCTGATTTACTGACAATCTGTGTTCAGACCGTACCCATAAAAACGGGTACGGTCTTGTTTTTTTGCTGTGAGGTGTGGTATAATGAGTTTAATAAGAGATTTTGGAGGAAAATTATGCGATACAAAGAGCTTGATGCCTATTGGAAAAGAATATTTGAACTGGAATGGATTTCGTTATGCGAGGGAAGTAAAGCTATTGCTGCTTTAATAGTGTCGGATAAGGGAGAAATCATTTCTGAGGGTAGAAATAAAATCGGCGAAGCTGCAATTCCGAACCCAAGAGTTTCTCATGCTGAAGTTGAGACAATCAGAAGCTTAGATATAAATAAATACCCCAATGTAAAAACATATACGTTATATACTGCGTTAGAACCTTGTCCTATGTGTATGGGAACTATAGTAATGGGTGGAATCAGAAACGTTGTGATAGGGACAAAGGATGCATACGGCGGAGCAATGGAGTTAATAGAAAAGAGCGAATATCTTAAAGGGAAAAATATTAATGTTGTATGGATGCCGCAGGAGTATGGGGATGTTCAACGAGGTTTTCAGACACTCAAAGAATTGCTGTATAATAAAAATGAAGAACTATTGGAGCGTATGCTGGAGGATTTTTCTGTTTATAACGAAAAAGGTGTTTTAGCAGCAAAAGCACTTATTGATGAAGGATTGTTCGTGGATAAAAAACCAGGTTCATATAGTGTTGAAGAAATATTTGACAAGTTGATGCTGATTATTGAAAAATAAGTTTATAAAGATATTCATATTTTAAAAATATTCTTATGAAAGAAGAGCTAATATGAAAGTAGCAGTTTTTCACGGTAGTTCAAGAAAAAGAAATACATATACTGCCACTAAGATTTTTATGTAAGCAATGTCCCAATGTGACGAGATAAATTATTCGGAATTCTTTTTACCGAAAGATGTCCCGGAGTTTTGTCTGGGTTGCCAGATGTGTCTTGAGAATCCCCGTGAAAAATGTCCTCAAGCACACTATATTGATCCGATATATCAGGCGGTAAAGGAAATTATCCGTTTGAGTATTGGAAAGAAAACGGATATTTTGATAAGCGTCCGTTTTAAATTAATATGCTGTTTATGATAGCAAAATCTGATTCACCAAACGTATATATTTAATCTGCACCTGTAAAACAGGTGCAGTATTGTTTAATAGGCAGTAAATATCAGGTGTTTGTTGAAATAATCTACAGTTTAAAAAGCTGAAAATAAAAGAACCTGATGTTATACCAGAGCACCTATACCGATAACCACAACGCCGAGGGTTACAAGTATAATTCCTGTTGCACGGTTAAGGGTTTTTGAGCTGACTTTATTTGCGATTACAGCCCCGATACGAGCGAAAATCAGAGTGAACAGTATGCAGAGTATCAACACAAGCAAATCAGGCGTTTTGTTGTCTATAATAAAATGGCTTACCGCACCTGTAAGTGCTGTAAATGTCATAATAAATACGCTGGTACCGACAGCGGTTTTAAGCTCATAGCCAAGCACCATGGTAAGTATCATCAGCATCATCATTCCACCGCCTGCACCCACAAAACCGCAGACAAAGCCTATAAGCATACCAAAGATAATTGACTGCACAAGTCTTTTCTTTGGAGAAACGGCATTCATTGCTTCCTTGGTGGTGTTAACAGGCTTTACTATAAATTTGATACCCATAAGAGTAGTCATAAATACCGAGGTTCCGCCCATTGCGTCATTAGGCATAAAGCTTGCGACGAAGCTTCCTACAAAGGTAAAAAGAAGAACGGCAAGCATCATAACAAGACCATTCTTTATATCAATATTTTTGTTTTTGTGGTATGTATAGGCACTTACTCCGCTTGCAAGTACATCGCTTGCGAGAGCAATACCGATTGCACTGTACGCTGGCATATCAAGGAAGGTCACCAGCATAGGTGTAATCACCACCGCCGCACTCATTCCCGCAAAGCCTGTTCCAAGACCGGCACCGCAGCCTGCCAGCAGACATACTATTATTGTTATAAATAACTCCATAATTTACGACCTTTCGTGTGAATTTGTAATGTATTATAACACATTTCGGGAGAAAATACAATATTTGGAAGAATGTTCCGTACAGGAATTGTAAACGGCTTGCGGTGATAAATGATATTATGAAAGCAAAGATGAGAATTTATGATTTGGATTATCAGGATTTAAGTTAAGCATTTTACATAAGGATATTGATTTTTTGAAAATCTGCCGATAATATTATAAAAGTATAAGTTGATAATAAGTCTGCTAACAGAAAAGGCATTAATTGAAAAGAAAAAAAGCGGGAGGATTCTTTCCAGAAATCGAAAGGCAATATCCCGACCGCAGATACGAACTGTTTACCGGCACTAAAAGTGTAAGCAATATAAGATTATACGAAAGCCTTGGGTATAAGATTTATAAAGAAGAGTCAGTAACAGAATGACTGAGATTTGTGTATATGCATAAGATATGACAATATAAAACCCGAAGAAGAATAAAACTCTTCTCCGGGTTTGATTTTTGTTATACAATAACAATATTTCTTCCGCTTTCTTTAGCCTTATAAAGCTTTTCGTCAGCTTCCTTTATGTTATCCTCGATAGATTTCATCGGGTTCAGCTCTTCACAGCCGAAACTCATAGTAACCTTAATTTTAAGGTCTTCGAATTCACATACCGAATCCATTACGAGCTTTCTCATACGCTCAGCAATCTCAGACGCACCCTTGAGGTTTGTGTCGGGGAGAATAACGATAAATTCCTCTCCACCCCAGCGGTATATACCGTCACAGATACGTGAGTTTCTGCTGAATATGCCTGCTACGTGCTTAAGTACAGCGTCACCGGCGTTGTGACCGTATGTATCGTTGACCTTCTTGAAGAAGTCGATATCACAGATAAACATTGAAATACTGTGAGGATTCTGGATATCGGTAAGAAGCTTGCTGTAATTGTTCTGATAATCGTTATAGAAGCCCATACGGTTTTTGAGCTCGGTAAGCTTGTCGTGATGTGAGTCATCGAGGAAGGTCTGTGACTCTAAAGTGATACCGCATATAAAGGCGGCAAGGGAAAGCTTTCGGCAGTCTTCTTCGAGGTCGAATCTTCCGTCATTGTCAAGCTTGTTTATAGCCTGGTAAGCACCGATAAATTCGCCCTTGCAGTTTGATATAGGCATTACAAGTATAGACTTGGTTACATAGCCTGTTTTCTTGTCAACATCGGGGTTGAAATCGGGATGATTATAAGGATCGTTTGTAACGATAGCCTTTCTCATAGCGAGAGCTTTTCCGACCATACCTGTTCCTTCGGGAATAGTAATTCTTCCTGTGCCGACAGCAGCCGTTGTCCATAATTCGTGTCTTCTCTTATCCCATTTCCAGAAGCTTGCACGGTCAGCATTAACGAGAGTACGTCCTAAATCGGTAAGAAGACGGAAGATATTTGCGTGGTCATTGGAAATATCATCGTCGGAATTGCACATTTCTTTATAAAGATTTTCTGTGATAGAAAAAATACTGTTCAGTAATTCATCAGAAGTTATGTTTGTAAAATCACTCATAATAACATTCCCTTTCTCTGTATTATTACAGAAATTATATCACAATAAAATTGATTTGTAAATAATTATATGAAAATTTTTCAAAAAAATTAGTGACAAATATGCAGTTATGTGTTATAATAAATAAAAATAATTACCTGAAATGAAGAAGAGGTGAGAGCGTGGGGAAATTTCTTATTATACCTGATCGTAACGATATTGATACAAGTCTTTCCGTTGCTGATAAATACGGCTTCGGATTTGAATACAACGACTTTTATATCCCTGATATTCTTGATGATGAATCGAAAATAAATGAGATTATAAACGCCTATAAGAGTAAAGGACTTCCTGATTACTGTACCTTACACGGTGCTTTTTTCGATGTAATTATCTTCAGCAGTGATAAGAGAATCCGTGAAACAGGAGAACTCCGCATACGTCAGAGTCTCGATACTGCAAGAAAAATCGGTGCAAAGGGCGTTGTTTTCCATACTAACCACAGCCCTCAGCTTACATCCGAAAGCTATGTAAAGGGCTGGTTTATAAAGAACAGAGATTTTTGGAAACAAATTCTTCCCGAGTACAGTGATGTTAACATATATATGGAAAATATGTTCGACAGTTCTCCTGATATGCTTGCTTCTCTTGCTGAAGAGCTTTCTGCCTTCAGCAATTTCGGCGTATGCCTTGATTATGCACACGCTGAGGTTTTCGGAGGCGGTTCTGAAAAATGGATAAAGCAAATCGCTCCTTTTGTAAAGCATCTTCACATTAATGATAACGACCTTAAGGATGATTTACATCTTGCTTTAGGTGACGGAAAAATTGATTATAATAAGTTTGTTGATTATTATAAAGAGTATTTTTCAAATTGTACAACTCTGATTGAGGTAAACGGTGCTGAAAAGCAGGTGCGTTCGGCTGAATTTCTTAAAACTCTTGGATTGATATGAATAAAACCGTATGATTGATCGTCATACGGTTTTTTGTTTATGCATTATAGCTTACCGAATAATCCTTTTTATATCCGTGACCGCCGAAAATCTGCCAGTTTCCTGTTCCGAGCCTTTGAAGAACTGCTTTTCGTTCATCGGCACAAAGTGAAGGATCGGTATCAACCGATGTCATAAGAATCGGGGCATACTGATTGTATCTTGCTTGCTCCGGAGTAAGTCCTTTTATGTTTATATAAACATCTCCGGTGAAGGCGATATTATTGCCGTAGTCTATAAGGATGGTTTCGCCGGGAAGATGACCGCCCTTTCCTTCATAGACTTCAAAATAAAGGTCTCCGAAGCTGAAAAAACCAATCTGAACGAGAGGCGTATTCTGTTCGTCCGGGCTTTTCTTCCAGGGTGTTTCGATTTTCTTGGGGTCAGGAGGATAATAATCCGTAAGTATTTTACAGATATTTATATACGGCTTATGGAGATTGTTCTTTTCTCTGAAGCCGTTATTTCCCTCGTGTTCTGCCTTAAGACATTCCGCACTTCTTTCGCTGGCAATAATTCTGTCAAAAAGAGGAAGAAGCCCGCAATGGTCAAGGTCAGCGTGGGTAATGAGTACAGTTTTTTCCATTGTGTCGAAATCGGGAAGTATCTTTCTGAATATATCCAGCATTTCGTTTTTGTAGCAGGCATAACCGCAGTCTATAAATAAAAACTCGTTTTTGTGCCGTAATATTGCAGTGTTGCTTCCGCAAGGCGGTTCAATAAGGATAAGATCTGTGTTCTCTGTGATTTTGTGTTCTGTAATACGCGGAAGAAAGCTGTCGCCCTTACAGGCTGTGAGAAGCTCGGCGAATCTTCCGATACTGTCAAAGGTGCGGTAGGGAGATAAGCCTTGCTCATCAAGAGTCTGCATGGCAAGATTAGTGTTTATAAGAAGCTTGTCCTTGGTTTCGGCGGTAAGCTCCATATTTCTTGCAATACCCGAAACGAAGGTGTTGTAGAAAATGCTGTTATCGTAGATTTTTTCAGTGTGGTTGTAGTCGATAATACGTACACGGCATATTTTTTCGGCACTCTCAATAAATCCGGAAATCTTATCAGTATCATCAACAAACAGTCCGAGCTTGAAAAGCTGGTAATCAGTACCGTTTTCCTGTGAGCTGATATATGAAATATTTATATCGAATTCGGTTATAAGCTCGAGTATATCCGTAACGCTTCCGGGAACATCCTTCAGACAGCATTCAACGAGCACAATACTTTTTCCGCTTTTGTCGGATTTAAGATATCCGATTTCCGTAAGCTGAAGCTCTGCCTGGCTGAGCTGTTCCTCTGTACCTTCAGCGTCAATAAAAAGAGTATGGGAATCGATAGCCTTGTTATAGCTTACTCTTGTAATATTTATTCCGAGTTCGGCGAAACATCTGCTTGCTTTTAAAAAAGCACCGATGTGGTTAGGCATTGTCGTGATATATGTCTTTTTCATAGTAACACCTCTCTTACAGCAGTAAATGCCATTTTGCTGTTGCGTTAATTTTAGCACTAAAATGCGAGAAAGTCAATGCCAAAAAACAAAGCTGTCATAAAAAGACAGCTTTATTTTTATTCAAAGAATATTTATGATAAGTATAGTATAGGTTAAACTCGAAGAAATATAAGTCTGTCATAAAAACAGATATATTTATTTTCCTAACCTGTATCTGAAATCATTATAACCGAACCGTGCGAGAAGCTCGGCTTCTCCGTTTTCGCGAATAACCCAGATATCGGGCAGGGGCATACCGTTAAACGTGTTGTTTTTACAGGTTGAATAAATAGCCATATCCTCAAAAACCAGTCCGTCATTTTCACAAAGAGTATTATCGAAGCTGTAGTCGCCTACTATATCTCCCGAAAGACAGGTTGGTCCGCCGAGACGATATGTGTATGCTTTTTCTTCGGGCATTCCCGAATTATACAGAGGCGGACGATAAGGCATTTCGATAACATCGGGAGTGTGGCAGGCGGGCGACATATCGAGAATAGCAATATCCGTTTCGCCGTTTTTTAATGTGTCAAGTACACGGGTGAAAAGATAGCCTGCATTAAGTGCTACAGCCTCTCCCGGCTCAAGATAAATCTGTAGATTGTATTTGTCACGCATATTTATTATACAGCGTTCAAGCAGTTCTATATCGTAGTCATTACGTGTGATGTGATGACCTCCGCCCATATTGAGCCACTTGACTTTTTTCAGTATAAATCCAAACTTTTCTTCCACAGCCTTAAGCGTTGTTTCGAGTGCGTCAGAATTCTGCTCACAAAGAGTATGGAAATGTATCCCGTCCAGTAAATCCTCCAGTTCGGGTGCCATCTGTTCATGCCATTGACTTATAGTAGTGCCGAGTCTGCTTCCTTTTGCACAAGGGTCATATATTTCGTGGCCTTCCTGTGTGGAGCATTCGGGATTTATTCTTATACCTATTTCCTTACCCTGTTCTTTAGCAAGCTTTCCAAACTTTTTAAGCTGTGACGGGCTGTTGAAAACTATATGTCCTGCATATTTTAAAAGCTCGTTAAAGTCCTGTTCTTTGTAAGCCGCACAGAAAACGTGACATTCTTTATCGGGCATTTCTTCTGCTCCGAGTCTTGCCTCGAAAAGACCGCTTGCTTCTGTGCCTGCAAGATACGGGGCAAGCACAGGATATAAGTTGAAGTTTGAAAAAGCCTTCTGGGCGAGAAGGATTTTTGCACCTGTCCGTTCCTGAACGCCCTTAAGAATTTTTCCGTTTTCAATAAGCTTTTTTTCATCAAGAATATATGAGGGCGACGGTAAATCGGATTTTAAGATTATTTCCTGTATTGTCATAAGCTTAATCTACGAGAACAGGCTGGAAATTTTCCTGGTGGGGGAGACCGTATTTTTCGAGAGCTTCGATATACGGATCGGGATCGAATTCTTCAACGGTATATACGCCCGCCTTATTCCACTTTCCTGTGAGAAGCATTAACGCACCGCACATAGCAGGGACGCCTGTTGTATAGGAAATAGCCTGTGATTCAACTTCCTTGTAGCATTCTTCGTGGTCGCATACATTATAAATATAGTATGTCTTTGGCTTTCCGTCCTTTGTACCTGTGAAGATACAGCCTATGTTGGTCTTGCCCTTTGTGCGGGGACCTAATGTTGCAGGGTCGGGAAGAAGAGCCTTTAAGAACTGGATAGGAACAATTTCGTGACCTTCGTAGTTGATAGGTGTAGTTGAGAGCATACCTACGTTTTCGAGACACTTCATATGTGTGAGATAGCTCTGTCCGAATGTCATAAAGAAGCGGATTCTCTTAACTCCGAGGATAGTTTTTGCGAGGGATTCGATTTCCTCGTGGTGAAGAAGATACATATCCTTGTCGCCAACTTCAGCGAAATTATACTCTCTCTTTATGCTCATGGCAGGAATTTCTACCCATTTTCCGTTTTCCCAGTAGCTTCCGGGTGCGGAAACCTCACGAAGATTTATTTCGGGGTTGAAATTTGTAGCAAAGGGATAACCGTGGTCGCCTCCGTTACAGTCGAGAATATCAATAGTATCAATTGTGTCGAAATGATGCTTCAATGCGTATGCACAGTAAGCCTGTGTAACGCCGGGGTCAAAGCCGGAGCCGAGAAGTGCGGTAAGACCTGCCTTTTCGAACTTCTCCTTGTAAGCCCACTGCCACGAATAGTCGAAGTAAGCGGAAAAACCTTCTTCCTTACAGCGTTTTTCGTAAATTTCTCTCCATTCGGGGTCGTCAATGTTTTCGGGCTCATAGTTGGCGGTATCCATATAATTAACACCGCATTCGAGGCAAGCGTCCATAATTGTAAGATCCTGGTAGGGAAGGGCAATATTCATAACGAGCTCGGGCTTATAGCTGTTGATGAGAGCGACAACCTCGCTTACATTGTCAGCGTCAACCTGTGCTGTTGTAATAACGGTAGAGGTCTTGTTCTTAAGCTTTTCGGCGAGTGCGTCGCATTTTGACTTTGTTCTGCTTGCGATACATATTTCAGTGAAAACCTCGCTAACCTGGCAACATTTCTGGATTGCAACGGAAGCAACGCCTCCACAGCCGATAATTAAAACTCTGCTCATAATTTTCTTTCCTTTCTGTTTTTAAGTATTGATAAAATGAATTCTCTTGTTATTTTACAGGCTAAAGCTGTGCTTGCCCCGCTCTGGTCAAGGTTGGGTGCAAGCTCGTTTATGTCCGCACCGACTATATTTGCCTTTGTTACGGTTTCGATTGCTTTTAAAAGCTCTGTGAAGCTTGTTCCTCCTGCTTCGGGAGTCCCTGTTCCACAGAAGAAGGCAGGGTCGAGACAATCTAAATCTATTGTAAAATATATAGGTGCATCACCGATTTTTTCTATGCATTCCGAAAGTCCGTCAAAGCTGAATTTGTGCATTTCTGTATGCTTTGATGCGAATCTGAATTCTTCGCGTTCACCGCTTCGGATACAGAACTGATGAATCCTTCCGTCACCGATAATATCGTGACAGCGTCTTATAACACAGGCGTGACTCAGCTTCGCACCTAAATAATCATCACGAAGGTCAGCGTGAGCGTCAAAATGGATGATATGAACGTCGGGATATATTTTCTGAATCGCCTTGAATGCTCCTAAGGTAACGAGGTGTTCTCCTCCTATCATAAACGGAAGCTTTCCGTCAGAAAGTATTGTTTTTGTGCGGTTCTCAATATCAGCAAGTGCTGACTCGGCTGAACCGAAGCAAAGCTCAATATCACCGCTGTCGAAAACGCTGTAATCGGTAAGATCTTCGTCCTGGTAGGGACTGTAGGTCTCTATTCCGAAGCTTTCGTGGCGGATAGCGGAAGAACCGAATCTTGCTCCCGGACGGTAGCTTGTGGTACTGTCAAAGGGTGCACCGAAGATAACAAGCTCAGCGTCTTCGTATTCAGCTTCACAGCCGATAAAATTTTCAATATTCTTATTCATTATTCTACCTCCTCAAGCATTTCTTCAAGGAAAGCGGGAAGATAGAAAGCCCCCTTGTGAAGTCTTGTGGTATAGTACTTTGTACGTAAGTGAAGCTCGTTCCAGCTTTCGGTATCAATATCGTCGATGGGATGGAATTTCTTGCTTGCGAAGCCGAAAAGCCAGTAGCCTGCCGCATAGGTCGGAATATGAGCCTGGTAAACACGGCAGATAGGGAATGTGTTGGCAATACGCTTGTGGCTTCTCTGCATAGCGTCAGCGTCCTGCTTATAAAAAGGACTGCCTTGCTGGTTTACCATAATTCCGTCTTCCTTAAGTGCTTTATAGCAGTTTCCGTAGAACTCCTTTGTAAAAAGTCCCTCTGACGGACCGTAAGGGTCGTTGGAGTCAACGATTATAAGGTCGTATTCTTCTTCCTGGTAGCGGATAAATTTGAGTGCATTTTCATAGTGGATATGTACTCGCTCATCATCAAGCTGACAGGCATTTCCCGGGAGATACTGTCTGCAGGCTTCTACTACCATCGAGTCCATTTCAACGAGGTCGATTCTTGTTATACGGGAATATCTTGTAAGCTCCTTTACAACACCGCCGTCGCCTGCACCGATAACAAGAACCTTTCTTATATTCTTGTGAACAGCCATAGGTACGTGGACAATCATTTCATTATATATAAAAGCGTCTCTTTCGGTAAGCATTATGTTTCCGTCAAGAGAAAGAACACGTCCGAACTCTCTGCTTTCAAAGATATCGATACGCTGGTAGTCGCTCGTTTTTGAGAAAAGTTGTTTCTCTATTCTGAGACTGAGCTTTACGTCAGGAGTGTGCTTTTCACTGAACCATAAATCCATATATGTAATCCTTTCTTTTATTTAAGAACGTTGAGGTATTCAATATCGGGGTCTTCGGGACCTGTCATACTGCAGCCCTTTTCTTTTGCGTACTTTATATAGTTGAGAATATCCCTTGTGATTTTTTCGCCGGGGGCAAGTATCGGTATTCCCGGGGGATAACACATTACGAATTCGCTGCAGACCCTTCCTTCGGTTTCCATAATGGGTAGGCTTACCTTATCCGCATAGAAGGATTCCTGTGGGCTTGCGATAACCTGTGGCGGAATATATTCCTGTGTGAGCATACCTGTTTTATCTCTTTGGTAACGACGGCGTATTTCCGCTAAAGCACTTACGAGACGCTCAACCTCCTGTATGCGGTCGCCGATAGAGAGGTAAGCTAAGATATTGCCGATATCGCCGAACTCTATCTGTATATCGTAGTCATCTCGTAAAAGGTCATATACTTCGATACCTGCAAGACCTATATCGAGAGTATGGATACTAAGCTTAAGGGGGTCGAAATCGAAGATTGAATCCCCGTTTATCATTTCACGGCTGAATGCGTAGTAACCGCCGATAGCGTTTATTTCCGCACGTGCATATTCCGCTATATTTCTTACGTGTGTGAATATTTCTTCGCCTCTTAAAGCGAGATTTCTTCTTGAAATGTCAAGACTGCTCATAAGCAGATAGCTTCCCGAAGTAGTTTGCGTAAGGTTGATTATCTGACGGATATAGCCTGCATTTACATTAGGTCCTGCAAGAAGGAAGCTGGACTGTGTAAGGCTTCCGCCACTCTTGTGCATAGAAACCGAAGCCATATCGGCACCTGCAGCCATAGCGGAAACGGGAAGGTCCTTTCCAAAATAGAAATGTGTTCCGTGAGCTTCATCAGCAAGGCAGAGCATACCGTGAGCGTGAGCCATTTTTACGATTTCCTTTAAATCAGAGCATACGCCGTAGTATGTGGGATTGTTTACAAGGATAGCCACAGCGTCGGGATGCTCATTTATAGCCTTTTCAACCTGCTCTCGTTTCATACCGAGAGAAATACCGAGTCTATGGTCAACCTCGGGGTTTACATAAACAGGAATCGCACCGCAAAGGATAAGGGCGTTGATGACGCTTCTATGGACATTTCGGGGAAGAATGATCTTATCGCCTCTTTTGCAGGCTGTGAGTACCATGCTCTGAACTGAGCTTGTCGTACCGCCCACCATAAGAAAAGCCTCTGCCGCACCGAAGGCTTCTGCCGCAAGCTGTTCAGCTTCACGTATTACGGAAACAGGATGACAGAGGTTGTCGAGAGGTTTCATACTGTTTACATCGATAGAAACACACTGCTGTCCTAAGAATTCCGTAAGCTCGGGATTTCCTCTTCCTCTTTTATGACCGGGCACGTCAAAGGGAACAACTCGCATTTGTCTGAAGCGTTCAAGTGCTTCGTGGATAGGGGCTTTATTCTGGTTAAGTCTGTCCATAAAAATCTCCTTGAAATAAAAAAACGCAGGCTACGTGCAGACATAGCTTGCGTTATCGCTTTAGTCGAATAAAATAAAAGTGCATAATACACTTAAATTAAGGCTGTAAATAAAAAAACAGCAATCCGGCAAGGATATTATAGGCGTCAGAGTCTATATAGCAATCACTTTTACTACTCTTATTGACCGTTTCACAAGTCTGCACAAGGCATATTTCGGTTATGAAGTAACCAACTTATAAAATTTGAGCTTTTAACTCAATCAATAAGGCGGAAAACCGCCAATCGGCAGCGGACCCGGCTGTCCGTATGGCCTTGACCCGAAAGGGTGGTCCTTATAATTGCTTGGAAAGACTCTGAAAATAATCCTTCCAAAATCGCTTTAATGTAGTTTCACATTAGTATGGTGATATTATAAAACATAATAAGAATTTTGTCAAGCGTTTTTTTGAAAAATAAAAAAATATATAAATTATATAAAATACTTGATTTTTTTATAAATATATGGTAATATTTATACATATACAGTTATTCGTAAGAGGAGGGGTTTTATGTTTGAAAACAGGCATGTAATCGGTTTCTGCTGTACTGCTGTACATAAGGAACCTGTAAAGCCTTTTTTTAAAGCTCTTACTGAACGTATCAATCTGAGAAACGACTGTTTTCTTCTTGTTTACCAGTGCTTTGATGAACTTTATTATCATAATCCCGAAACCGTAGGTGCCTCCTCTGTATTTGAAGCAATAAATTACGATATGGTTGACGTTATGATTGTAATGAAAACCAGCGAAAATCAGGGCAAGTACCTTGCTGAGATATGCAATAACTGTAATGCCCGTAATGTACCTGTTATAAGTATAGATGAAGCTTTCCCTAATACTTTTAATATTTCTTATTGTTACGGTGAAGCATTCAGCGAAATAGTAAGACATATTATAGTTGAGCATGGCTGTAAAAGGATAAAGCATGTAGCAGGTTTGCGTGAAAACGATTTCTCCCAGACGAGAATAGACGCCTGTGCATCCGTTATGGCTGAATACGGACTTAAGCTGGAAGAAAGGGATATACTTTACGGCGAATTCTGGGACGAACCGACATACAGGGTTATGGACGAGTTTTTCCGAAGCGGTGAAGAACTTCCTGATGCTTTTGTATGTGCAAATGACTCTATGGCTATGGCTGTATGCCAGAAGCTTGCCGAAAAAGGTTATGCTGTGCCGGACGATGTTATAGTTACAGGCTTTGATGGCGTTGAAATTGAAAAGTACCATTCACCGCGTCTTACAACAGCTGCAAGAGATTACGTTACTGTTGTTGACGGTCTTATTAAGCTTATTGACGATATACGTTCAGACAGCACCCTTAAGCCTTATACAATACCTTTTTCCTATGTAAATATTTATTCAGAAAGCTGTGGCTGCAAGGCTCACGATTCTGTAAAAAGTTCAAAGATGCTTACCGACTATGTTCGTAATTATGCCTATGTACGTGGCTTTGAGGAAAATATGAATAAGATGGGTAATAAGATTGCGATTGACCCGTCTGTTGAAAATGCACGGGAAACTATGAGGCGTTTTGCTTTCGGCGGAACGATTGTATGCATTAATGAACAGTATAATACCTATACCTCGGCATCTTCCAATGCTTCGGAGGAGGAGCTTAAGATTTTATCCGCAACTCCTACCGATGATATGTTCGTATTCCTTGAATGTGTTGAACGTGCCGAAGGAGGGATTGAAGGCAGATACTTCAAGCGTTCCGAGATAATTCCCGATCTTAAAGACCGTATCCCCGGAAACAATATTCTTCTTATTATTCCGCTCTATTCCGGCCGTTTTGTCATTGGCTATTTTACCACATATTATGTAGGTTTCGAAACATTTTTCGAGCAGCTTTATATGTTCAATAGTATGGCGAACCGATGTCTTGAAGTTGTTCATACTCACGAACAGATGCGGTTTCTTAACAGAAAGATGGAGTATATGTTTACCCACGACCATCTTACTGCTATATACAACCGATACGGCTTCTATAAGAATTTCAAGGCTGATTTTGCAGGCGTTGAACGTGAAGATATATTTATAGCTTCTGTTGACCTTAATGATATGAAGTATATAAACGATACCTTCGGACATTCAGAGGGTGACGAAGCCTTAAGAATGACAGCGAAAGCTCTTACTCTTGCTGCTAAGGAAACTGATGAAAATATAATCTGTTCCCGTTTCGGCGGTGATGAGTTCGTTGTAGCTATGCTCTGTAACGGCGATGCAAAAGAAAAATCAGAACAGTTCCATAATAATTTTGATACTGTTCTTGAAGAAATAAACAGTACTTCGGGGAAAAAATATAAGGTTTCAGCAAGTATTGGTTTAAGCTGTGCTTCGGTTTCGGAAATTGAAAGCATAGATGAGCTTATCGATCTTGCAGACGTTATGATGTATAATGATAAGGCTCGTCATAAAAGACGTCCGAAAAACTATAAACCTGTTACAGATGAATAAGTGCTCTTATAAAAGTGTTTATGAGTATTACCGAAGGAAACCCTTTTGAAAAAGGGCTTTCCCTCGGGCTCCCTTCCGAAAACTTTCAGTTTAAATTTAAGACCCACAGGATAATCCTGTGGGTCTTAAATTTATATTAAAAGTCTTTGGAAGTGGGTTCGGGAGAAAGCCTTTCTTCAGAAAGGTTTCTTCCGATAAATACCTATAAACACTTTTATAAGAGCACTACATATTTACAATAATTGTGGCGAGGTTAAGGTAACTTGCGAAGGTTACCCAGAGGAGATATGGGATATTTATGATTGCGGCAAGTCTGTTTATCTTATAAAAACGATAAATCATCACGCCTATAAGGAAAAGAAGTATAATGATTATTGCGAATGCGATTTTAAGCATTTCAAATCTGAAAAATACAATGCTCCAGGAAAAGTTGAATGCAAGCTGAAGCCGGTATATATTTAGTGCTGAATTAATCTGAGCCTTATCTGCTTCGGAAGAGCTGATGAGGTATGCCGAAAATCCCATAACAGCATAAAGAATTACCCATACAACAGGAAAAAGCCAGGCAGGGGGAAGCAGAGGCGGTTCGTTGTATTTAATAAAAAAGTCCGAGAACCCTCCGCTGAAAAATGCCGAAGCTGCCCCGACAAGTTCGGCAGCAATAACATAAATAAGTAGATCGGTGATATTTATTTTTTTCATATTCGCCTCCATTGGTTGTACTGGTTAATATTATGCTTTATATAAGCCTTATATGCTAAATAATACTTGAAATAAGAGAGAAAAAGTGGTATAATGAAAAGAATAACAGGAAAGGCGGCGGTATTATGAAAATTTGTGTTCTCGATTTCAATAAAAAAGCTAAGCTATTGGAAGAAAAACTGTTAGATGGAAAAAGCTTTGAGGCTTTAGAAGAAGAAATATCCGTAAACCTTTGTGAAAACGGACTTTATGCGGCATTTATTTCCGTCTGTGACACCTTTACCCGTGCAAGGGTGCTTCGTTACGCTGCATCTTCCTTGAAAGAAGCCTGGCATGGTGCTTGCAACGCCGCTATGAAATTTGTTTCATTCAATGAATATGACCCTAAGTGGGTCAAGGCGGATATACTTGTTAATTCTAAGAGAGTGCCGCTTTCTGATGTAATAAATGAAGTAAAGACAGGTTATAACGAGTTCTATCGTCACGGATTGTCCTTCGACGACGAAATGAAAACAGCTATGATTGAAGCTGAAATGAACGGTAACCGTGTTATTTCCTATAAAAATAAGACTATTGAAGCTGAGCAGGTTAATAAATACCTTTCTTCTGCCTGTGGCACAAAGCTGTCTGTTCTTCCCGAAAATGTAATAGTATTTGATTGTAAAAGTGCTTTCTGTGATGAAGAAAATAATGTTTTCGAACTTTACGGCGAAGGATATAATTGCGGAAGACGTATAACCGGTGAATTTAATAAAGAAAAAGCTCTCGAGGTAATAACAACCTCTTCTGAATACCTTTCTATGCAGCTTGATTTTTCGGGACAGTTTGAATATGGTATATATCCCGTATTCCATAATGTAATACCCGGCTATAATATCCTCCGTCATACAAGCTCTATATGGAGCCTTGTATGTGCATACAGAATAACAAAGGATAAATTTATTTTAAGACAGATAGAATGTGCCCTCGGATATACAATAAAATACTCTTTCTATAAATATAAGAAGCCGAAAGAGGAAGAAAACACCGCATATATTCTTGACCTTAACCAAAGAGAAGTAAAGCTTGGCGGTAACGCCGTAGCAATTATTATGCTCACCGAGTATATGGACGTTACAGGAACGGATAAGTATAAGAAGCTCTGCTGTGAGCTTGGTAACGGTATTCTCGAATTGCTTGACTCTGAAACAGGGGAGTTTACCCACGTTCTTGATGTTCCGAAGCTTAACGTTAAGGAAAAAATGAGAACAGTATATTATGACGGCGAAGCAGTTTTCGCTCTCGCTCGTCTTTACGGTATTACGAAGGAAGAACGCTGGCTTAATGCCGCAAAAACAGCGGTTGATCGTTTTATCCGTGAGGATTATACAAAGCATCGTGACCATTGGGTGGCATATTCCGTGAACGAGCTTACAAAGTATGTCAATGACGAGCGTTACTTTGAGTTCGGTCTTAAAAATGCACAGAATAATCTTGAAAAGATTTACGACCAGAAAACTACATACCATACATATCTCGAGCTTCTTTGCGTTACCTTTGAGCTTTATGACCGCATAAAGGAAAATGATATAAAGGTAGGATATCTTGAAGAATTTGATGTAAAGGCTTTTGTGGATACTATTTTCCACAGAGCGGATTATATGCTTAACGGATACTGTTATCCGGAATATGTAATGTATCTTAAATATCCCGAAAAGTCTCTCGGTGCATTCTTTGTCCGCCACGACGGATATAGAATAAGAATTGACGATATCCAGCATTTCTGTGGTGCATATTATTCGTTATACAGAAATTATGAAAAGCTCGATAATATAAGAAAACAATCTTAAGGAAGGCGAAGCTATATGCGTGAATTACTTTCATCACCTGCTAATATCGAAGCGGTTCCTTGCGACAGTGCCGTTATTGTAAAATGGAGTGCTGTAGAGGGAGCAGATGGTTATATTATGTATTTTTACAGTGCGGAAGACTCTGAAAAATGCATAAAAAGAAGGTACGCCAAGAGATTATCCAAAAAGATTCTCGGTTTTACCAACGGAATGAATTATTCCGTAGAAGTCCGTGCGTTTTATTATAAGGATGGTGCTGAAATTATAGGCAAGGCTTCGGAAAAAGCAGATTTTTCGCCGATTTCTAATACCCTTAAGGCACAGAAGGTTATGTGCCTCTCCTTAAGCGAAACACAGCAGATTGAATGGGAATATAAGAATACCCGTCCCGAAGCGGAATTTGAATGTGACGATGAAAGTATAGCTGTTGTTGACAGAAAAGGCGTTGTCCGGGCAGTAAGAACAGGCACTGCTCATATAACAATATATTCCGCCGGTCAGAAATTTACGGTTACCGTTTATGTAAATCGTGAAATTACAGAAAAGCCATCCAAAGCGGTTATGCTTTTTACAGGTGACCTTATGTGTGCTGTAAAGCATCAGAGTGTTTGTGCAAAGCGTGGCTTTGATTTTAATGACAGCTTCAATGAAGTACGTGAGCTTTTTAAAGAGGCTGACCTTGTAACAGGCGTTCTTGAAACCTCCTGCTATGACGGTGCACCTTATGAATTTGAACAGCTGAGACTTGAATCGGGGGCACCAAACTGTAATTCTCCTTCAAGCTTTATAACTGCTGCTTCAGAGGCAGGCTTTGATGTGCTTGTAACGGCAAATAATCATAATTGCGATACAGGCGGTGCGGGAATAGTTACTACCTCTGGCAATATCAACAGATTCGGAATGGTGCCTGTGGGTACATTGAACAGCAACCCTGTTATGTGCACGGTTAAAGGCTTCCGTGTTGCAATAATTGCCCTTAATTCGATTTCTAACGGTCAGGAATACCGTACCAACGGACTTGACGAAAACGCTCTCGGAAAATACAGCCGTGAAAGCTTGGGCGACCTTGTGGATGCAGCGAGAAACAACGGAGCTGAATTCGTTGTTGTTTATCTGCACTGGGGAGCTATGAATTCATCAGCTATCACTTCTTCACAGATAGAAGAAGCAAGATTTATTGCGGAAAGTGATGTTGACCTTATAATCGGCTCACACCCTCACGTTCTCCAGCCTTTCCGCCAGATACGTACAAGCGACAACAGGCTTGTTCCTTGTGCATTTTCCCTCGGTAATTTCATAACCTCACAATCTGAAATGGAAGAAAACCGTGAGAGTATAATTCTCCGTACGGAGCTCATCCGAGGCAAAGAAGAAACAAAGCTTCATATTTCATATATCCCTTGTATCTCGGTAGATTCTTATTGCGGAGTAACGGTAAAGCTTCTGGAAAACCCTTATGATGATGCAACAGAAAAATCTGTGGCAAGGATAAAGGAAACCATAGGTAAGTCCATAGATACAAATTCTTACAGACCGAAGGTGCTTATAAGCGGCTCGGTAATTCTTGATAAGATTTTTGCATCAAAGAGTATTGCACAGCTCGATAGGTCTGCTCTTCTTTTATCACAGCTTACAGCTTGCGGAGAATTGAACGAAGTCGATGTTCCGAATCCTTTTTTAAGACTCGATTTAACTAAGGATTTTCCGTATTATGCGAAAGAATGCGGTGCGGATTATATTGCTGTCGATTTCTATGCGGCGGCGGCAATTTCCTGCTACCGTTTAGGTAAAAATATCTACACAGGCACAAAGCGTTTTCTTAAATCCGAGTTTTATCTTGAACATAAATCGGAATTTGAGCGTATAAAGCCTCCTTTTGCGGCAGATTTCTGGAAACCTCTGGTAAAAGAATATGCTGAAGCGGTGCTTGAAGCGTTTCCTTCCGAAAAAATAATTTTATTCAGAGAGAAGTTCTCCGACCATCTTATAAAGGGCGGTACAGAGCTTCGAAATGCTTCCGTACGCGGTTCTCTCAATAAGCAGATTGCTGAAATGGAGCAGTATTTTATAACTCTCACAAATCCGAATATTGTAAATATTTCACAGTATTATTATAATATGGGCGGCTCTCCAAGTAATTACGAGCCTGCATATTTTATTGACGCTTGTAATGCGGCATACGATATTATATATAATAACCGCCGCTATATAGATACTCCCGACCTTGACTTGTGGTATGACCGTATGCTGTCCTGCTACGAAAATATGATTGCAAGAGGATACCAGAGCTGGTTCCTTGATATGAAAAAAGCGTCGGATATCATTATTGCATATACGAATAAGGCTTTTGCCGCCGAAAACAGAGAACGTCTTTTAATGCTTAAGATAAGCGGAAGCGAAAGTCTTAGCGGAGTATCATTGTTCTTTAAAGGCGATCGTGGAGCGAAGCCGATTATCGAAGCTGCAGAGATTATAAGTGCTGTTCTTTCGGGCGATACCGCAAAGCCCTACGACTTCTATGCACCTGTTTTTGACAATAAATATAATATCATCAAAAAGCTTATTAAGGTTGTTTCTGCTGAAACGAAAGTAAGCCTTAATGACGAAACTGTAGAAAAAGCGATGCTCCTTAAAAATCGCCCCGACCAGCTTATGGGCTTTGTTTTCCAGCTTCGTGAGCGTTCTGTGGATATATGGGGAAGCTGTGTGTCGAGAGAGGTTCTTAACCACTGTAGTAAGTCTTCAATAGGCGAATATATATTTAAGCAGTGTCCAGTTTTAGCTTATGATAATCCTGTTCCTGCAGAGATTCCTGAGGATGTGTCTCTTTTCGACGGAAACGGCTGGAGAAGACGTGCTTTAAAATCCTCTTTTGAACGTGATGGTATGGAAAAGCTTAAAGCCGATAATTCCAACTGGATAGTAGTTGATTTCTATGATGTTATCTGTGAAATGGCAAGCTATAAGGACGGACTTTTTGAAATTGATGATTTTATTAAGAGGACAGGCTTTTATAATTCAATCAAATCTGAATGTAAGCCCGGTAACCTTTTTGAATATCGTACAAAAGAAGAATGCAGTTCGGCTATAACTCGTTTTTCCTGGGATCTTACAAATATCTACGGGGATAACATAATACTTATAAGAGTTGAGCCTAAGGATTCATACATAACCCTTGATGACCGTCTCGGAAAGATGCCGTCTGATTTCCATTTCAGACGCAAATGTGATTTGATAAGCTTCTGTGAGACACAGTTTATGCGTCAGACAGGCTGTTACGTCATAAATCTTTCAAAGCATTTCTATGCTTCGGATAAATTTCCGCTTGGAGGTTCCCATGTTGTTCATTATGAACAGGAATTTTATCGTGAAGCAGGTATTTACCTCAACCATATCTTAAGTGGTTCAAAGGTAAAACGATTTGAAAAACCCGATGAAAAATATCTTAGCCTAAGAGATTTAAAACTTGAACGCTGATGAAAGGATGTAAGAGTATGCGAAAGCTTACTGATAAGCGGAAAGCTATACGAAAAGCGGTTTTACCGCTATTGCTGACAATGGTCGCAATATTATCGTCCGGCTGTTCCGATAGTGTTTCTTCACCGGCTCCCGGAGTAGCACAGACTATTCCGACCGTAAAAATAGAATATTCCGTAATCGAAGATGATGAAGAAATTGAAACCGATGCGTCTTCGGAAGCAGAGACGGAAACTTCTCCCGCTGAAACATCTTCTGTAACAAGCGAAACGGTTTCGGCTTCTGAAGAGGTATCTTCGGATACTGAAGGTACAGAGATTTCTGTTGATATACAGACTGAGTTATCGGAAGAAACCGATACAGTTGTTTCTTCATCAACCGAAGCAGAATCTGAAATTACAACTGAAACGGAATCTGAACCTGTTCCCGAAAACACACAGGCGGTTACAGAGTTTATCGTTGCGGACGATATAATTACAGAATCCGCCGAGGATTTGCCGATAGTAATATATGCGAAATCTGTAAGCTCTCCCGGCGATGCTGTTGAAAAAACTGCAACTGCTTCGATAGATTACAGCAACGCTTCTCTCGGTTACATAAGTGCCTCTTATAGCGGCGACAGCAAGAGAGCGAAGCTTCGTATAGTTTGTAACGATGTGACCTATGACCATGACCTTTCGGTTACTGGTGAATATGAATATTTCCCCTTGTCACAGGGCGGCGGAGACTACCGTATCCAGATTTATGAACAGCTCGAGGGGAAGCTTTATTCTATAGTACTTGACCTTAATACTTCGGTAGATATCGATAGCGATACACAGACCTTTCTTTATCCGAATAAATACGTCTGGTTCAGCGAGAAGTCAAAATGTGCCGAAAAATCAGCACAGCTTTGTGCTGGCAAAGATAATGTAATAGAAAAAATTGCAGCAATCTTTACCTATATTACTGATAATGTTTCTTATGACTATGACCTTGCGGCTTCTGTAACAAGCGGTTATATACCGAACCCGGACAGCCTTCTTGCAAAACAAAAGGGAATATGCTTCGACTATGCTTCGCTTTTTGCGGCTATGGCACGTACACAGAATATCCCTACCCGTCTTGTGATAGGCTATGCTTCACCCGATATATACCACGCATGGAACGAGGTTTATACAGAGGAAACGGGCTGGATAACTCCCGAGCTTCTTCTTAATGAGAAGGGATATAATCTCGTTGACGCAACCTTCTACAGCAGTACACCGGACAAAACAACCATTTCGGAATATATCTCCAACGACGGAAATTATTCCGCAATTTACAGATATTAAGGAGCAGAAAATTATGGCTAAGCTTAAAAAACTTAATTTTGAACAGACTGCATTTTTCTTTGAACAGCTATGGCTTATGGTAAATTCGGGAATGCAGCTTGACGACGGACTTGAAATACTCGCCGATGATATCGAAGATACCGATATATCTTCGGCATGCGGTTTTCTTGCAGGGAAAATCAACGAAGGGGACGCAATTTCATCAGCAATAGATGCAAGCGGAGTTTTTCCTAAGTACGCAGTAAAAATGATAGAAATAGGAAGCGTTACGGGTAGGCTTGACGAGGTACTTAAAGGTCTTTCAGAATATTATGAAAACCGTTCCGAAACAGAAAGAACCATAAGATATGCGGTGTTCCATCCCTGTATGCTTTTTGTTATGATGGCAATAGTTCTTGTTGTACTTATAGTAAAGATCATCCCGATGTTCTCTGACATCTTTTCACAGTTCGATACAGGTATCGGTACAGCTGTTTCCGATATTGTAAATATTGCTTATGGAACAGGCGAAGTAATACTTGTAATACTTCTTGCTGTTATAGTTATTCTTGCGGTAATTCTTCTTGTTCCTCCTGTAAAGAGAGGATTTCTGAAGCTTGCTTCTGTATTCCCTCTTACAAGAGGTATCTCCCGCACTTTAGCACAGGCTAAGCTTGCTGACGCTATGTGTATGATGATAACAAGCGGCATCGACCCCGAAGAATCCCTTGTACACGCAAAAGACCTTATCAGCGATAAAAAGCTTTCCACACAGCTTGACGACTGCCTTAAAAGAGTTAAGGAGGGCGAGTATTTTTCTGATGCGATATGTAATTCGGGAATGCTTCCGAAAATGTATGCCCGTTCTCTTAAAATAGCATATACCTCCGGTGCTTTTGATGAGGTATGGCGTAAGATAAGAACCCGTACCAATGATGCGGCCCAGAAAACTATTTCAAATCTCGTATCCTTTGCCGAGCCTGCAATCATATTCCTTCTTGCAGTTATGATAGGTGCGATACTTCTTACGATAATGATTCCTCTTATGGATATTATGTCCGCACTCGGATAATGGAGGGTATATGAAGATTTCAGGAAAATTAAGGATATACGCTGTTCCGGTAATAGTACTGCTGCTGTTTCTGGTCGTGCTGTTCCTTGTCCTTACAGGTATCGACAACACAGCAGATGCTTCACGCTCACAGCAGATGGATGCAGTGAAAAGATCAGTGGAGAATGGCATAACGTTATGTTATTCAATCGAGGGTATATATCCCGATAATTTGGATTATCTTACCGAAAATTACGGCGTTAATTATAATAAGGATAAGTATATAGTTCATTACGATTGTTTTGCATCAAATGTACGCCCTAACGTGGCGGTAATAGAAAAGGAGTAGCTATGAAAATACTTAATAACACCAGAGTCACGGGTGTTCTTAATACAGTTGCGAGCCTTCTTCTTTTTCTTATGTTCACGGTTTGTATGCTTGTTGTAATCGGTGCCGGTGCAGGCATTTACAGCAGAATCAATAAAAGCTATGAAACAACATACGGCTCGGCGGCTGCTATAAGATATGTTTCGAATAAAATTAAAGCGTCCGATTCCTGTGAAATTATCGAAAACGGAAAGGGAATAGTTTTCGAAAATGATAATCTTATGTGCATTATATATGAAGGTACGGACGGAATATATGAAAAGAATCTTCCTGTAGGTTCTGAAATAATTACTGACGGCGGAAATGTTGTTGTCGAGAATACAGGAATGACGGTTTCCGATAACGGGGATTTATATGAAATTTCCGTAAATTGTTCCGGCGATAACATAAAAATGTTTGTAAGGAAAGGGTGATACTTCTGAAAATATTAAAAGGTAAGGCCGAACTTAAACAGGCGAACCTGTTTTTTATTGAGCTTCTCGTTGTATTGCTTTTCTTCAGCTTTTCGATTGCCGTTATTCTTAAAATCTTTGCTGTGGCTGATTACAAGCAGAACGCAAGTACTCTTACTGAAAAATCGATTATCTGTGCACAGAGTATTGCAGAAGTATTCTCTGTGAACGGTGATATTGCAGATACGTCGGCTTTTGTTTTCGGTGAAGAGGCGGAAGTAACTGACGGCGTATGCTGTATTATGCTTGATGATGATATGAAGCCCTCGGCTGACGGCAAAAACGAGCTTATAATGACCGAAAAGCACGATGAAACATCGGCAGGAGTTCTCTCTTCCCTTAATATTGCATTCTCCAGAAATGAAAGCGAGATATATGCACTTGAATGTTATGCATATATTTCTTCGGACGGAGGTGCGGCTGATGAGTAATAAAAGTAAAGGTATAAGCGGAAGAGGACTCGGAGTAGGGTATGTAACTCTTATAATGCTTTTTGCGGTTATTTGCCTTACTGTTCTCTCGGTGCTCTCGTACCAGGCAGCACGTGCCAATGAAAAGCTTAACGAAAAAAGCTCGGTTTTCTGTACCGAATACTATGCGGCTGACGGAAGAGCAAAGATGATTCTTTCCGAACTGGATAACGATGCTCTCGAAGCACATTCCTCGGGATTCTTTGCCGAAAGCTTTGCGGAATTATGCAATGAATACGAAAATATTTCTGTAAGACAGGTTCCGGAAGGTTTTTCTGTAAGCTTTTCTGAGCCTTTGAATGAAAGACTGAAGCTTTCTGTAAATGTTGTTTTTTATAATACGCCCGTAGAATCCCGTTATAGTATTAATGAATGGAAAACTATTTCGGCGGATACGGAAGCGTCTGATGCACCTCTTGGCGTATGGGACGGAAGTCCGTTGGGCTGATTAACTGAAAGGATTATTATTTAATGGATTTATTATCAATACTCAAAAATGCAACCGAAAAATCTGCTTCTGATATATTTATTGTAGGAGGTGCTCCTCTTAGTTGTAAAATAAATGGTTTGATTACAAGAATGGGAGATGCGATTCTTTCAGTTGATGATACCCGTGCACTTGTCACAGAGATTTTTGCTATGGCACAGATGTCTCTTGATGACGGAAGACTTCCCGAACGTGAAATGGACTTTTCGTTTTCGGTAAAAGGTATGGGCAGATTCAGAGCCAATATTTATAAACAGAGAGGCTCTTATGCAGCGGTTCTACGATTTGTACCCTTTGAACTTCCGAATGCTGATAAAATGGGAATTCCCGAGCAGGTTATGGAGTTCAGCAAGTGTAAGGGAGGAATCGTACTTATAACCGGTGCTGCAAGCAACGGCAAATCTACAACGCTTTCCTGTATTATTGACCGAATCAATCACACTTCGGAAAACCATATTATAACTATCGAGGATCCTATCGAGTTTCTTCACAGACACGATAAAAGTATTATAAGCCAGCGTGAAATAAATCTCGACACAAATAGTTATCTTGACGCTCTCCGTGCAGCATTAAGGCAATCTCCTGACGTAATTCTTCTCGGTGAAATGCGTGACTATGAAACTATAAGTATTGCTATGACTGCTGCTGAAACAGGTCAGCTTGTGCTTTCAACCCTGCATACTTTAGGTGCAGCAAGCACAATCGACAGAATCATTGATGTTTTCCCCATAAATCAGCAGCGTCAGATAAGAATCCAGCTCTCAATGGTATTGAAGGGCGTTGTCTCACAGCAGTTATTACCATCTGTGAACGGAACACTTGTTCCTGCTTTTGAGATAATGTCAATGAACAGTGCTATTAAGACAATGATAAGAGAAGAGAAAACACATCAGATTGATACTATCTTACAGTCTTCGCCGGGTATGCAGACAATGGACAACTGTATTATGGATATGTTCAAGAAAGGAATAATTACAGCAGAAACCGCTGTAGAATACGCATATAATCCCGAAATAATGAGAAAAAGAGTAGGCGGGTTCTGAAAAATTAAATAGTCAAATCAAAAATCGCACTTCATATTTGCTAAGAAGTGCGATTTTTGGCTTTATAACAATGAAAACGCTTACAGTAACCTAAGTGTAACACAATGGATGAAAAATGTATAAAATAAACAATAAATTGGTGGATAAACTGGCATAAATACGCTTGACAAAGGTGTAATTATTTGGTAAAATACAATTGTATAGATATATAATTCGCATAATGGGAGAATAATAAAAATAGTTTAGCAATCTTTCTTTAGTATTATAAGGAGGAGTCCATTATGAACAAGAAAAAACATAAGGGAATTAAGTCAACCCTGGCATTCGTTTATGCAGTTACAGTAATGGCTGCAAACGCAATGTCTATTTCGGCGTCTGCAAATACCGCTGAATCAATTGATGATTTACTTGGCGGCGGCGAAAATGCTGATACTGAAGTAAATAAGGCGACCGATGCAATAAAGGCATTGCTTGGAGCTGCTTCAGATTACAACGTTTTTGTAAGAGACGATTTCTTTGTTGGTGGTGCTGACTGTACCGGTAACCTCGCTGTTGGTGGAAATGCATACGTTCCGCCTTTCTATAGTGCAGGTAACGTAGTTGCAGGCGGCGGTAACGGAATATTCCTTAACGGTGCAATTTCACCTGATGAAGCAGGAATTGATTTCAACGCTGAATTCGAAAATCTTACAAGCGTTTCACAGAACCTTTCCGGACTTACCGCTAATGGTACAGTTTCACAGGGCAGCTGGGGATCTGAAATTATGTTTACCGGCGAAAATGAAACACTTAACGTTTTCAATCTTTCCGTTGATGAATATAATGATCTTGTCACCAATGCAGGCTTTGGACTTTGCTTTAATTTTAATGTACCTGAGGGTTCATATGTAGTTGTAAATATTGTTGGTGAAGG
The DNA here is from genome assembly GCA_017624025.1 of Ruminiclostridium sp. Lineage (GTDB taxonomy): Bacteria > Bacillota > Clostridia > Oscillospirales > Ruminococcaceae > Ruminiclostridium_E. The sequence continues at coordinate 66,418 of JAGANY010000038.1, forward strand.
TTCTGTAAATCTTGCAACAACATTCGGAAATACATATGCCGGACAAACATTAAATAATGGCACTGAAAATAACAGCCAGATTCTTTTTAACGTTGTTGATGCTTCAAATGTAACAATCCAGAATAGTATAGGCAATCTTTTAGCTCCTACTTCTGCAGTTTCTACTGCATTTTCATGGGGCGGCTGTCCTCACTTTGAAGGTCAGCTCATTTGCCAGTCCTACTGGGGTAATAATGAATTTGGTGGCATAACATTTGATGGCGACCAGACGATAACAGATTCTTTCAAAGATCCCGATCCAGACGATTTTGGCGATAAGGAACCCGAGCCTGAGCCCGAACCTGAGCCCGAGCCTGAGCCTGAGCCCGAACCTGAGCCTGAACCTGAGCCCGAGCCTGAACCTGAGCC
>JAGANY010000039.1 GCA_017624025.1 Ruminiclostridium sp.
CGATTATTTAAATTCGTCAGCGAAGCTGACACCACAATATGCGAAGCATATTTCATTTGCCGTAAGGCAAATTTCATATCCGAAGGATATTTCACAAATCCGCAAGGATTTATTTCATTCTTACGGCACGTTATGGTATCGCCTACGGCGATTATTTAAATTCGTCAGCGAAGCTGACACCACAATATGCGAAGCATATTTCATTTGCCGTAAGGCAAATTTCATATCCGAAGGATATTTCACAAATCCGCAAGGATTTATTTCATTATAAAAAGAAAGGATACCAGATTATGAATATAGTATTCATGGGTACTCCCGATTTTGCTGTGCCTTGTCTCGAGGAGCTTATAAAATCGGGGCATAATGTAACAGGAGTTTTTACTCAGCCCGACAAGCCCAAGAACAGAGGGCAGAAAATGCAGTTTTCTCCTGTAAAGGAATGTGCTGTAAAATATGATATTCCTCTTTTCCAGCCTCTTTCCTTACGTAAAGGAGAGGACGGGGAAAAAAGCCTTGAAATATTAAAGGAACAGAACCCCGATTGTATTGTAGTAGCCGCTTACGGACAGATTTTACCTAAGGCTGTTCTCGATTTACCGAAATACGGCTGTATAAATGTCCACGCTTCTCTTCTCCCGAAATACAGAGGTGCCGCTCCTATCCAGCATTGTATCATTGACGGCGAAAAGAAAACGGGTATTACCATTATGTATATGGCAGAGGGTCTCGATACAGGGGATATGATAATCTCCGAAGAGGTAGAGATTCACGAAAGAATGACTGCTTCGGAGCTTCACGACCGTTTTACGGAAATAAGCGGCCCGCTTCTTTTAAAGGCACTTGAACAGCTTGAGAACGGTACTGCCGTACGTACGCCCCAGACCGACGAAAATACCTGCTACGCTTCTATGATTTCAAAGGAAATGTGCAGAATCGATTTCACGAAGTCTTCGGAAGAGGTCTATAACTTTATACGCGGTATGTCCGCTTCTCCCTGTGCGTTTACAACCCTTGGCGGTAAGCGTTTAAAGGTTTATTTTGCTGAAAAGACCAATATAAAGACTGACGCTGAAGCAGGTACTACTGCTGATGACGGACTTTCCGTAGCCTGTGGCGACGGATATGCGGTAAGGCTTTCCGATATCCAGCTTGAAGGCTCAAAAAGAATGAATATTTCCGACTTCCTACGCGGAAGAAAGGTTGAAAAGGGTGTAAAGCTCGGCGAATGAAAGGAAAAATAAATGGAAATAGTTGAATTACTTTTAAACAATACTGTTATTACGATTCTTCTCTTTGCGGCAATTATCTATTCTATGATTGCTTCCGCAAGCGTAAAGAGTACCTTTGCGAAATACAATAAAATATATGCTTCTTCAAAAATGCCTGCCTGTGATGTTGCAAGGCAGATTCTCGAAATGAACGGCATATACGATATCCAGATCGTAAGAGTAGCAGGCAATCTTACCGACCATTACGACCCAAGAAAGAAGATAATCGCTCTTTCCGATACGGTTTACGGAAGCTCTGCTGTGGGAGCAATAGGCGTAGCGGCACACGAATGCGGCCACGCTATCCAGTACGCTAAGAGCTACGGCCCCATAAAAGCAAGAAATACCCTTGCACCTGTTGTAAATATCTGCTCACAGGCCTGGGTATGGGTATTTATGATAGGCTGTGCATTGGGAAGTCTTTTTATGGCAGAAGTAGGTATCGTATTCTTCTCGGTAGTTGTTTTATTCCAGCTTATAACTCTCCCTGTTGAATTTGACGCAAGTAACCGTGCTATAAAGACTCTTGTTGATACAGGTATTCTTTACGGCGAGGAAGTAAAGGGTGCGAGAAAGGTTCTTAAGGCGGCGGCTATGACTTATGTTTCCGCTCTCCTCGTTTCACTTTTACAGCTTTTAAGACTTATTTCAAGTACAAGAAGCAGAAAACGCTGATAACAGGAAAGGTAATACGTGAATGGCGACAGCAAGAAAAATCGTTTCTGAACTACTCATAAAAACGGAGGAAAAGGGCGCATACTCAACAATCGTTCTTGACGCCGCACTTGAAAAGAATGCCCTTTCCCCGAAGGATAAGGCTTTCGCTTCGGCACTTTTTTACGGAGTGCTTGAACGTAAGATGACTCTCGATTATATTATCCGCTGTTACTCGAAAATCGAATATGATAAAATAGAGGTTTCTGCTGTACAGCTTCTCCGTATGGGTCTTTACCAGCTTCTTTATATGGACGGCGTGCCCGACAATGCTTCGGTAAACGAAACGGTAAAGCTTGCTTCACAAAAACAGAAGGGTTTTATAAACGCACTTTTAAGAGGCTTTATAAGGGACGGACTTAAGATAGACTACGGTACTCTCGAGGGAGAGGCGAAGCTTTCTATCGAATATTCTTGTCCTAAGTGGCTGGTAAAAATGTGGATAAAGCGTTTCGGCGAAAAGGCAACTGTTGAGATGCTTAAGGCATCTTTCGGCAGACCGCCTCTTTACGTTAAGGTCAATACTCTTAAATGTACAGCCGACCAGCTTATTTCAGAGCTTAAAAAGGACGGTATAAAGGCTGTTAAGAACAAGCTTCTTCCCGATTGCGTAGAAATCGATAAAATCGGGGGAGTAGAAGCCTGCCGTGCTTATCGTAACGGACTTTTTCACGTACAGGATATTTCCTCTCAGATATGCAGTAAGATAGTAAAGCCCGTATTCGGTGAAACGGTACTTGATATGTGCTCCGCACCGGGCGGAAAGTCCTTTTCCATAGCTGAGGCTATGGGAAATAAGGGCGAGGTCTATAGCTTCGACCTTTATGACGGAAAGATATCTATGCTTCGCGACGGAGCGAAAAGACTCGGCATAAGCATTATTAAAGCAAGCGTAAACGACGCTTCGGTCTATAACGAAAGCATACCGCTTGCCGATAAGGTGCTTTGTGACGTTGTTTGTTCGGGTCTCGGCGTTATACGAAGAAAGCCCGAAATAAAATACAAGAAGAAACAGGCTCTAGAAGAAATTCCGCCTATCCAGAAGCAGATACTTAAAACCGCAAGCAGATATGTAAAGCCGGGCGGTACTCTTATCTATTCGACCTGTACCCTTAATTACGAGGAAAACGAGGGGGTTGTAGAGGAATTCTTAAAGGAAAACCCCGATTTTGCTCCTATAGTAGTGCCTGTTGATATAAAGGGCGTAGAAGCGGAATACTGCCGTAATTTCTTCCCCCAGACAACGGGCGGAGACGGCTTTTTCGTTGCAACCCTCCGAAGAATAAGCTGATTGCTGAAACGGGCAACTTAATTCAATAAAAAGGATAAATCTATGACAAAAACCGACATACTTTCGCTGAATCTTGCTGAGCTTGAGGAAGAAATAATCGCTATGGGCGAAAAAAAGTTCAGAGCGAAGCAGATTTACGAATGGATTCATAAGAAAAAAGTAACGGAATTTTCCGCTTGTACTAATATTTCTGCACAATTCTCAGAAAGACTCAGCGAAAAATTCTGTATAAATAGACTAAAAGTTAAAAAAAGACTTGTATCTTCTATAGATAATACTGTAAAATATCTCTATGAGCTTCCCGACGGGGAAAGAGTAGAAACCGTACTTATGAGCTATAACCACGGTGACAGCCTCTGTATCTCAACACAGGTAGGCTGTAAAATGGGCTGCAGCTTCTGTGCCTCGACAAAGGCGGGCTTTGTGCGTAATCTTACTCCTGCGGAAATGCTTTTACAGATATACGAAACCGAGAGAGACAGCGGGCGTACCGTTGAAAGCCTTGTACTTATGGGTATAGGCGAGCCTCTCGACAATTATGACAATGTTATAAAATTCCTTCGTCTTCTTTCTTCTCCCGAGGGCAAGAATTTAAGCCTTAGACACGTTTCTTTATCAACCTGTGGACTTGTGGATAAGATAAACAAGCTTGCGGAACTAAAGCTCGGACTTACTCTTTCTCTTTCGCTCCACGCTCCTACGGATGAAAAAAGAAGTGCAATAATGCCTATAAATAAAAAGTACGGGGTAAAGGAAGTCATAGACGCTTGTAAAAACTATTTCGATAAAACGGGAAGACGAATAAGCTTCGAGTTTTCTCTTATTGCGGGCGTAAACGACAACAGGGAAACGGCTATGGAGCTTATTAAGCTTTTAAAGCCTCTTTCGCCCTGCCACGTTAATCTTATCCCTGTAAATGAAATAAAAGAGGGCGATTTCAAGAAGAGCCCCAACGTAAAAAGCTTCCAGAAATTCCTTACGGACGGCGGTCTTAACGCTACCGTAAGACGAACCTTAGGTGCGGATATAAGTGCCGCCTGCGGACAGCTCAGAAGGGATAACATATAATAAGTGAATAATGAATGATGAATAATGAATAATTAAGGTATTGGCTTCGCCAATTAATTAAAATAAAGCTTTAAATAAGTACGCTTTATAAAAGTAATTTTAAATTCGTCCGCATAGCGGACACCACAATCATTCATTTTTCATCATTCATCGTTTTTATCAATACAGAATAAATATTACATTATGTAACCTTTCCCTTTATCTGTAACTTTTTTGTAATATTATAACAGTTGATTTGTAACCTTTTTTAAGGTATAATTATATATGGACGGTTATCCGTCTGCCCTATTGAAAGGGGGATTTTAATTGAAGTGTTTTGCTAAAACAGATATAGGTCTTGTACGAAGCGAAAACCAGGACAGAGTATGGACAAGCCAGCTCGAGGACGGTGCCGCTGCCGTTATCGTATGTGACGGTATGGGCGGAGAAAACGCCGGAAGCGTAGCCAGCCAGATGACTATTGACTTTATGTCCGACAGGATCCAGAAGGGCTTTCGTTCAAATATAAGCAGGAATTATATCCGTAATCTTCTTATTACTTCCGTTACAGCGGCGAACAGTCTCGTTTACGACAAAGCAACCTCGGAAATAGATAAATCGGGTATGGGAACGACCTGTGTTGCGGCGGTTATCTACAATAACCGTGCGTACATAATAAACGTAGGCGACAGCCGTGCGTACCACCTTTATGACGATGTTATGCAGCAGATTACAAAGGACCATACTTATGTAAGACGACTTGTTGAGCGAGGCGAGATAACAGAAGAAGAAAGCCGTGTCCACCCCGACAGAAACAGAATAACAAGGGCGGTAGGTGCCGAAAAGAATATAACACCCGATTATTTCGAAATCGACCTCGAGGAAGGAAATATCCTTCTTCTCTGCTCCGACGGACTACATTCCTACGGAGAGGACGAGGATATTGCTGAAATAATCGTAAATAACCCTATCGGAAAGGTAAGCGAACTTCTCGTTGATTACGCTCTCGCAAACGGGGGCAGAGACAACGTTTCCGTTGCGGTAGTTCTTGTATAATAGCAGAGACATCTGAAAGGAAAATTTTATGGATAAAAATATTGGAAAAAAGCTTGACGGACGCTATGAGCTTTTGGAGCTTATCGGCGTAGGCGGTATGGCTGATATATATAAGGCAAAGGATATTGCCGAGGACAGAACCGTTGCGGTTAAGATACTAAAAAATGAATTTGCCGCAAGCGAGGACTTCCTCCGCCGTTTCCGTAACGAGTCGAAGGCTATCGCCCTCCTCTCCCATCCCAACATTGTAAAAATCTACGATGTAGGCTTTACTGATAAGATTCAGTATATCGTTATGGAATACATAGACGGTATTACTTTAACCGAATATATCGAAAGACAGGGCGTACTTAAGTGGCGTGACGCTATACATTTCACTACCCAGGTCCTCCGTGCATTACAGCACGCTCACGACAGAGGTATTGTTCACCGTGACGTAAAGAGCCAGAATGTTATGCTTCTTTCGGACGGTACAATAAAGGTGATGGACTTCGGTATCGCTCGTTTTAACCGCGAAACAGACAAGACTATGTCCGAAAAGGCAATCGGTTCTGTTCATTATATAAGCCCCGAACAGGCAAGAGGCGAGGTAACCGACGAAAAGAGCGATATTTATTCCGTAGGCGTTATGCTTTACGAAATGCTTACAGGGGAAAAGCCCTTCGACGGCGAAAACCCTGTTTCTATCGCACTTAAGCACATGCAGGCTGTACCCAAGAGGGTTACGGAGATAAATAATTCTATTCCCGAAGGTCTCGAAGAGATTACCGTAAAGGCTATGCAGAAGGAGCCTTCAAAGCGTTACCAGACAGCAGGGGAAATGATAAAGGACATCGAGGAGTTCAAGAAGAACCCCAGCATTGTTTTTGAATACAAGTATTTTTCTACTGACGGTTCCACAAAGTATTTCGATAAGGTAGTTCCCGAACAGCAGAATCAGAAGGCAGGCGGAAAGAAAAAGGTTCCCCTTGTTGAAGAGGATGATGATGACGAGGAATATGACGACGACGATTATTACGATGAGGACGACGAGGATTATTACAGAAGAAGACGCCGTTCACCCGTACTTCCTATCCTTTTCGCTCTTGCGACTGCTTTCGTAATTATGTCGGCTTGGCTTATCCATACTATCGTTACAGAAAACTTCGAGGTAATCGAAAGCCAGAGCGGTGATGAAGTAAAAATGCCGTCTCTTGTAAATATGACCTGGGACGAGGTTCTCGCACAGTATAACGATTATAACTTCATTCCTACCACAAAGTATTCCTCTGAATACGAAAAGAATGTGGTTATGGAACAGAGCGTTATGCCCGGAAGAACCATAAGAAAGAATCAGGAAGTCGAGGTCGTTGTAAGTAACGGTCCGAAGCTTGTTGAAATAGACGATTATTCCGATAAGCATATCGATGACGTTATTGCTATGCTCGATAAACAGGACCTTGACTATGAGGTTATAAGAACCGAGGACGACGAAATCGCTCAGGACTTCGTTATAAAGACCAACCCGCCCGCACGTGAATTCGTTGAGGTAGGTACAAAGGTAACCTGTTACGTAAGCCTCGGTCAGAGCAACGAATCTACCGCTGTTCCCCAGATGGTAAATCTCTCTCTCGCAAGTGCACAGGCAAGAGCAGAGGAATATGATATCCTTCTCGCAATCATCTACGCACCCAGCACAGAGGTTGAAGAAGGAAAGGTTATAAGCCAGAATATCGAGCCTACGACCTTAGTAGAGAAAAACACTGTTGTTGAGATTATAGTAAGCGACGGAAGCGAAGAAGTCCGTGAGACATCTATTAAGCTCAGCATCGGCGAAAATGCTACAGGCGAATTTATCTTCAAGTATTATATCGACGGTACTCTCCAGGAGGATATGACCGAAACAAAGGACATAAGCCTTACAGAGAAAATCGAATGGGAATTTTCAGGAAGCGGTGTTCACGAGTATGCTATTATGCTTACTTCCGTAGATACAGGCGCTACAGGTCTTCTCTTCAATATGGAGGTTGACTTTACAACCGACCCGCCTACAAAGGATCACCACGATACACTTAATAAAAAGCTCTTTAAACAGCTTTTAAGCGCAACTCCTGTTGAAACCTCTCCTACAGACTGGAACGACGACGGTATCCCCGAGATAGACAACACAGCACCTCCCGTTATTAATCCAGAGGATATTATTACAAACCCCACACCCGATGAAAACATAGATATAGACATCGGAAATGATGATTCACCCCTTCTTCCCGATGCGGAAGACAACGGAAATATTGAATAAATTCAGAGGCATATAATTTGAATTCAGAAGGAAGAATAATAAAATCTGTCGGCGGTATTTACGAGGTAGAAACCGCCGACGGTACTTATAACTGTAAAGCAAGGGGCGTTTTCAGAAACAAGGGTATCTCCCCCTACACAGGCGATTTTGTCCGTATCGTTACAGAAGAGAATGCGGAGCCTTTAATAAACGAGATACTGCCCCGAAAAAACGAAATAGTGCGTCCGCCTATGGCAAATCTCGATATGGTTCTGCTGGTTATATCCTCCTGTGAGCCTTTTCCGAACGCTTACGTAATCGATAAGCTTATTGCGGTTTTCGAGAGTAAGGGCATTGAGACGGTGCCTGTGTTTACGAAGCAGGATAAATCCGATTGTGCTGAGCTTATTGACGTTTACGAGAAAATCGGTTACCGCTGTTTTAAGGTTGATAATACCACAGGACAGGGTACGGACGAAATAAAGGCATATATAAGCGGAAAGACCTCCGCCCTTATCGGAAACTCGGGCGTTGGAAAATCGAGCCTTATAAACTGCATATTCCCTGAGCTTGCACGGGAAACAGGGGAAATAAGCAAGAAGCTCGGACGAGGAAGACATACGACAAGAGAGGTTACTCTCTATCCGTTTTTAGGCGGATATATTGCGGATACTCCCGGATTTTCAACAGTCGAAGTAAACCGCTATATAGATATTCCGAAGGAGGAGCTTAAATACTGTTTCAGAGAGCTTGCTGATGCGGAATGTCGTTTCAGCAACTGTGTTCATCTTAAGGAAGCAGGCTGCAGCGTCCGCGAAAAGTTAAAAAACGGAGAAATCTCCAAAAGCCGTTATGAAAGCTACGAAAGAATGTATGGCGAGCTTTTACAGTCAGAAAAATATTAATCGGAGTGTTCTTATAGAAATATTTATAGGTATTTAACGGGAGAAACCTTTCTGAAGAAAGGCTTTCTCCCGAACCCTCTTCCAAAGACTTTTAATATAAATTTAAGACCCACAGGGTATTGCCCTGTGGGTCTTAAATTTAAACTGAAAGTTTTCGGAAGGGAGCTCGAGGGAAAGCCCTTTTTCAAAAGGGTTTCCC
>JAGANY010000040.1 GCA_017624025.1 Ruminiclostridium sp.
CCTGTCATTACAGAGAAAATCATATATGTATTTAAATCAAGCTCGGTCAGCGTTTCCTCGGAAAGCAGGGCAAGATTTCCTATGTTCATACTGAGCCTTATAAGTATGCCTATTATTCCGAATACAAAGCTTACTGCCGCAACAACAAGCATATTTTTTCTTCCCAGATAAAGCTCTCTGAATATAAGTCCCTTCATCACGTCCACTCCTTTTTTGAAGCGTTTACATAGAAAAGCATTATTTCTTCAAGGGTGGTGTTATCAATAACAAGACCGCTGTATTTCCTCATTGCAGAAGCCTTGTCCGAAACCATTGCAGACACACCGAAATCGGATATTCTTGCGCTTAAAATGTCTGAGGGGTCAATATCCGCATAATCTTTTTTGGTGCATTTTATTACGCCGTGACTTTCGAGTATATCGTCCTTATAGCCTGTATGAAGAAGCTTTCCCTTGTCGATAAAGGTAACACTGTCGGCTACCTTTTCAAGGTCGGTGGTAATGTGGGAGGACATAAGGATACTGTTGTTTTCGTCCTGCAGATATTCCAGAAAAATATCGAGTATCTCATTTCTTACAACGGGGTCAAGACCTGTTGTAGCCTCATCCATAACAAGAAGTCTTGCATTGTGGGAAAGGGCGGCGGCTATCTGGAGCTTCATTTTCATACCCTTTGAAAACTTGCCGAATTTCTTCTTTTCGGGGAGGGCAAAGCGTTCAAGATATTCTCTGAACTTCGCATTATCCCAATCCTTGTAGATGCTTTTCATAATATAGGAAAGGGTTTTGGCGTTCAGGTCGTCGTGAAAGGGAAGCTCGTCGAACACGGCGGAAATATGCTCCTTTATTTCGTATTCGTCCTTGATATGATCCATTCCGAGAAGCTTTATGCTGCCCGAATCGGTTTTGATGATATTCAGCAGACTGCGGATCGTGGTCGTTTTTCCTGCTCCGTTCTGACCGATAAAGCCCATTATACTGCCCTTGGGGACATTAAAGCTTATGTTATCCAGCGTAAAGCCGTCGTACTTTTTGGTAAGCCCTTGTATCTCAATAGCGTTTTCATAATCAGTCATTGCTGTTTCCTCCGTAAACAATTTCAAGAATATCTTTAAGCTCCTCAAGCGTAACGCCGCACAGCCTTGCTTTACTGCACGCCTGCGACAAAAGCTCCTCTGTCTGACGGAGATTCTCCTCCCTCAGAAGCTCTGTGTTCTGCCCCTTGACGAAGCTTCCCTTGCCTGTGTAGGATTCTATGAAGCCGTCACGCTCCAGCTCCTCATAGGCTCTTTTTGTGGTGATAACGCTTATCCTGAGCTCAGCTGCCAGTGTACGCATTGAGGGAAGGGCGTCCCCTTCCTTAAGCGTACCGTCCATTATCATCGCCTTTATCTGCGACGATATCTGCTGATAGATAGGCTCACCCGATGAATTGCTGATGATTATATCCATAAGTGCACCTCTGTTAATGTATATATACGATATATACATTATAACCTTTGTATATACATTTGTCAATAGGTTTCGGAAATTTTTTCTGTAGGGGCAAAAAAATATCCGAAGAAGTTTTTTCTTCTTCGGATTGTGAGTGAAATTATATTACAGATATTATATGGATAATACAGCCTGACAATAAGGCTCCAACAGCTCCTAAAGCAAGCCCGATAACTGCACCTTTTAAATGGAAGGCATAATTTCTGTACGACTTTTCCATATCCTCTGTGCCGGGTATTCGCAGTTTCCTGCTGTGACAGAATATTCCCCAATCAAGTATTACAAGGTCATATACATTCACTGAAGCGAACAGCGTAAACACATGAACAAATGCTGTTCCAAAGCTTTTACAGCCTGAAAAATAAGCAGCAGCCGATAACACTGCTGTCAGAAAGATAAATCCGACTGTCTTTTTGCCGATATGGGATTTTTCACGCCGTTTTATAACATTCTGATACTGCGGCAGTTCTTCAACTCTTTTTATTATTTCGGGAGGGTAGGACATTATCATACTGAGGGGGTCTTTATACTGAGCTGGCATAACCACTAACGTAAACAGCAGACAAAGTAAAACACATTGAATAAGCAAAGCCATCTTTTTTTCTCCCCTTTGTATTCATTTACAGAATTTATTTTATCCGGAAATATTGAATTTGTCTTACTTCTTCCCGAATTTGCCTACAAGCAGTTTTATAAGCAGAATACCGCCTGCAATGGCTATGACCTTAACAAGAGAAACCGCAATCGTTGTGACCATAAGCGGAAGCACCTGTTCCTCGGGCATAGTGGTATAAATGGAAACAATATCTTTTTTTATCCACATAAACAGGATAAACAGAACCGATATTATAAACAGTATAATTCGCCAAGGCTCTTTTTTATTTTTCTTTTCGCTGTTCATTCTTTTTACCTCCATCAATCGGTGTTTTATGATATTTTAATTATAGCAATTGCTTCGGGTAAAGTCAACCATGCAAAAACCGACCCCCGAAAATCGGGAGTCGGTATAAAACGCTGATTACTTGGTAAGCTTCCAGATGTTCTTTGCATACTCATCAACAGCACGGTCAGCGGAGAATACGCCTGCGCCTGCGATGTTGTGAAGGGACATCTTGTTCCACTTAGCCTTATCCTTGTAGCACTCGGAAATGTACTGCTGAGCAGACTGA
>JAGANY010000041.1 GCA_017624025.1 Ruminiclostridium sp.
ACTACTGTTACGGGAACTACGTTACCCGCTTCATCGAAAATCTGGGTCATGCCGATTTTCTTTGCGATTAAACCCTTTTTCATGGTTTTCCTCCTAATTGGTTATTGGTTGAGGTTTTCTCAACGTGACCAAGTGCAGCGTGTCTGCCTTGGTTAGTGGTTGGCCTGTGCCAACATAACTCGAAACTTCTACTTCGGTCGCAATCTTTTTATGCAACACTGTGGGGAATTAGAATTCCATTGAAATTTCTACGCCCGCCGGTAATTCAAGACTCTGTAATGCTTCGATTGTCTTGTTTGTGGGGCGGATTACGTCGATAAGACGCTTGTGGGTTCTGAGTTCGAACTGTTCACGGCTGTCCTTATACTTGTGAACTGCACGTAAGATTGTGATAACTTCCTTGTTTGTGGGAAGCGGAATAGGACCTGCAACTCTGGAGCCTGTTCTCTTAGCGGTTTCAACAATCTTAGCTGCTGCAGCATCAACGATGGAATGCTCGTAACCCTTGATCTTAACTCTTACCTTTTCCTTAACTGCCACTTTTCGTATCCCCTTTCATAGATTTGCACTCGGCGTGGTTGCCGATGTATTCCTGAAAGCGAACAGAACCGGAATTTCAGTTACACACTATACCGTGTGTTCCCTTATAATCCATATCGGTTGTCACCTTGTCCCATTCAACGGGGGTGTCTGCCTCCGGCAAACCCTTCCCAAGGACGGCGTACCGAACGGATTTTTCCTGTTTTCGACCGACTTTTAGTCGGACATGCTCCACCGGAATTACCGTCTGTCAAGCAGACGCAACCTCCGATTTCATCGCATTATTCGCAGTGTGCAAGAATTATTATACAGCATTTTTGCCTTAATTACAACAGTTTTTTGAAAATTTCTGGCTTTTTTAGTGTAGAATTTGGATGAAAATTTTATGTCGATTTTGTGCAATATAACAATAGCCCGCCGATAATATAATAATTATCGGCGGTTATACCATTATAATATATATTATTATAATAAGACTTCTGTTCTTTCTATCTTTTCTATCCCGTTCATCTCTGAAATTTCTACCGTGTAGCTATAGTTTATATCATCCATAGTATAATCATTGGTAAACCTTGTGCAGTATCCGTCAGAATCCAGGTTATATGTCATAGTGAATATTGCAATATCGCCCATTCCCTCGAATGCCTCATAATCCTTAAGTGCTTCTGCATTATACATATACGCATAGGTTTTACTTCCGTCTTCGCCCTCGGTCAGCACTGCATCAGAGATTGCTGTAGGATAAACAGCGAAAAGCTGGTCACCGTCAGCGAAATAATGACGGCTAAGCTTACTGTAGGTATAATACCCGTCGCTGCCCTTAGCTGCAAAGCTCCATTCCTTTTCATCGGGCAGTGTTATAAAATCAAGCTCCGTACCGTTATTATATTCGTAATAGGTTTTCCCGCCGTCCTTGCCCATATACATATAAGTCATAACTTCTCCGGCAAAGAGATATTCAATTTCCTGGATAATCTCTCCCGAAATATTATCGGTCATAGTAAGCTTCGCACTTTCCAGACCTGTATGAAGCGAACGAGCTTTTTCGATATCCGTCTTTCCTGTGTATTCGGGAGTCTTACTGCATCCGTTCAGGCAAAGACAGACAACTATCATATATATAAAAAACTTTACTTTTTTCATATTACCACCAAAATAAATAAGCCGTGTAAAAGTTGCCTCTTACACGGCCTTTTGTTGCCGGGAAATTATTCTTCAAAACCGCCTTCAATAAGCTTTGTTAAGCCTTCAACTGCAAGCTGTTCGTCAGCACCGTCAGCAATGATGCGGATAGGTGTGCCGCCTACGATACCGAGGGAAAGGATACCGAGTAAGCTCTTAGCGTTAACTCTTCTTTCTTCCTTTTCTACCCAGATAGAAGACTTGTATTCGTTAGCCTTCTGGATAAAGAATGTTGCAGGTCTTGCGTGAAGACCAACCTGGTTTTTAACTTCTACTTCTCTTACGAACATAGATATATCCTCCATTGTTTTTTAGTCACCCTAAAGCGGTAACATAACCGCTATCTACTGTCTTAGTATATCCCCAAAAAAGATTTAAGTCAACAACTTTTTCGAGATTTTACGAGACTTTTGAAATAATTTTCCGTTTTTGTTCATTAAAACTCAATTTATCTGTTCAACCTTGTTTAATTTCAACAAATAGTTTTCAACATAGTATTCAACATCAACAAGAAGTTTTCAACATTTCCTTATAAAAGGTCAGGACGTTTCTTTTCTGTAACCTTACGGGACATTTCTTCCTGCCACTTTTTTATGTTTGCGTGATGCCCCGAAATAAGAACCTCCGGTACTTTTCTTCCCATCCATTCTTCCGGTCTTGTATATTGCGGATGTTCGAGAAGCCCGTTATAGTGACTTTCGATAGAATATGCGTCTTCGTTGGGAAGTACGCCCTTCTGGAGTCTTGCAACCGAATCCGCAAGCATAAGTGCGGGAAGCTCTCCGCCCGTTACAACGTAATCGCCCGTTGATATCTCCTCGAATTCGAGTTCATCAAGCACACGCTGGTCAACACCCTCGTAATGACCGCAAAGAAGAATAAGGTTTTCCTCCTTTGCAAGCTCCTTCACTATCTCCTGTGTAAGAGTTCTGCCCTGGGGAGACATATATATAAGTCTCGGCTTAGCGTTTTCAGAAAGCTGGCTTTTTATCGCCATAACACAGTCATAGATAGGCTGAGCCTGCATAACCATTCCCGTACCTCCGCCGTAAGCCTTATCATCAACATTTCTGTGCTTGTTAAGAGTATATGTACGGATATTATGACAGTTTATTTCTATATGTCCTGCTTTTCTTGCACGTCCGATTATGCTTTCGCCGAGAACCGCTTCACACATTTCGGGGAAAAGCGTCGCTATATCAATCCTCATCGCCGTTTTCTCCCTTACCTCTGTAAATGTCGAAAAGTCCGTCGAGGGGACGAATCTCTATTTTTCCGTTGTCAACATCTGTGTTTATAAGAACCTCGGGGATAGCGGGGAACATAAGCTGTTTTCCGTCGGAAGTCTTTATGGAATAAACATCTGCTCCGCCGTTCTGGTATATTTCGTCAACCTTTCCGTAAACTGTACCGTCATCAGCGTCAACAACCTCAAGACCGATTATATCCTGGATAAACCATACGTCTTCGGGAAGCTCAACGTCCTCACGGTTAAGATAAAGCATTTTCCCGATAAGCTTCTGTGCGTCCTCGGGGGTATCAATTCCCTTTATCTTTATAACCGCAACATCGCTTTTAAGATAACGGCTCTTTTCGATTTCAACCTCAGCCTTCTCCTTGCCCATATAAAGCACATCGAACTCTTCAAGCATATCGGGGCTGTCACAATAGTACTGCATACGTACTTCACCCTTTAAGCCCTGTGTCTTTGTAATTTTTCCCATTTCGAGATACTGTTTTCTCATTTTTACTTACCGTCACTTTCCTCAATGGTCTTTTTTATCCAATCATATAAATCGTTATAAACTCTTAACCTGTTCGTTTCGTGGAGAAGCATATGCCTTGCACCGCCGTAAAGACGAACCTTTATTTTTTTACAGCCTGCACGTCTCATTCTTCTGTAAAGCCTTGCTACGCCCTTTCCACATTCGCCTACAGCGTCACAGTTTCCGCTCATAAGCATAATCGGCAAATCAACAGGTATGCTGTATGCCCAGTCGGGAGCCGAAATAACATCAAGAAGCGTTATTATATCGCAATATGCACGGGCGGTATAATCGAAGCTATGACGGGCAACAAGCTCCTGGACATATTTATCTCTTGTAAGCCACGCCCATATAGTCTTATCCTTATTTTCCGCTGTTTTTCCGCTGAAAAAGGAACAGCCCGCTTTTAAAATACAGGGAGCGTGATATGCACCCTTTTCATAAAGGCATAAGCCCTGTGCGAAAAGCTTAAGAAGCTTACGGGATTCGAAACCGTCGCTTGTTCCGACGAGTACGCAACCCGATATATCATCTCCGTACCAGGTCAGATACTCTCTCGTTGCGAAGCTTCCCATACTATGACCTACAAGTATTACGGGGATACCCTTAAACTTATCGGAAACTATATCCGTAAGCATCTTCATATCCCTTATAATGCATCTCCAGCCGTTCTGTGAAGCAAAAAAGCCCACATCCTCGGGGCATTGAACCGACCTTCCGTGACCTAAGAAATCGTTGGCACAAACGACACAGCCTCTTGCTGTAAGGAAATGCATAAGTCTTTTATAAAGAAGAGCGTTTTCACACATACCGTGTGCGAGCTGAACGATACAGGACGGTTTTCCGTCTGGCACGGTAATATAATAAGCTATTCTGTTGATACCGTTGGAGCTTGGGAAAAAGCCTTGTATTTTTTTCATTCAGACACCTCTCTTCGTTTTCTGTCTTTCATAGTATAACACAAAACACGCTAAAATAAAAGCAAAATAAAAAATTCTCTCAAAAAAGCCGAGCGAAGCGAGCAAATAAAATTTTTGGTCAAGCTTTTTATAAAAAGCTTGTCAGGGGCAAGGGGCGGAAGCCCCAAAAAGTGAATAAATCCGCACCCGAAATCAGTTATTCCTTCTCCTCGAACTCTATACCGTTTTCCATACAGTATTTTACGGAATTAACTATCATATTAGCTTTACTTATATTTTTAGCCTTACAATATTCATCTATAGCCTCGTAATCGGAAATTTTTACGGAGACCTGTAAATTCTTGTAGGTTTTTGCAGAATATTTTCTGTTTGCTCTCTTTCTTGCTTCGCTTACCATTTTCATCACCCTCACCGTAATTAACAATTGCTGTGTAATAAATGTATTGTATATTTGTGCATTGTTACAGTTGACAATGTAATACATTTATTGTATAATATAATAAACACAGAAAGCCGAGCAACGCTCAGCTTTCATTAAAATATAATTATACCATACATTCATTATAACGTCAAGGCGGTGAAACAGGCTTTATGCAGGAAATCGATGAACTTTTTAACGGAAATATCCGCCCCTTCGAAAATCTAAGCTTTAACCGAAGATATCATAATCTCAGAAACGAACTCGCCAAAGACCTTTTATACATAAAGGAAAAGCTCGGAAAGGATGATAAAAGGCTCGTGGATAAAATAGAAGACAGCTTTCTTCTTATCGAAGAGGAAGCCTTTACACAAACCTTCAGAAACGGCTTTTCATTAGGCGTAAGGCTTACTTCGGAAAGCTTTTTAAACAATGGGAATAAGACGGAATAGAAAAACGGACAGGCATTATGCTTGTCCGTTTCAGTTTATCACTAAACCTTATTTTTATATCGTGCAGGTCTTTCACTGGCATTTTTAAATTAATAATTCATTCAGCATCCCCTTACTCTCTCCGCAAATTCCTTAACCTTAGCAATATCATCGGGATTTTTATTTTTAAGCATATCCACAACCGAAAGACAAGGTACGTTTTCCGCACCTGTAAGCTTGTGCATTTTCGCAAAGCGTTTCTTATCGCTTCCGCCTCCGCTTGATACGAAAAACGCAAGCTTCTTCCCCTTAAGGATGTTAGTGCTTATAAAGGTCTTTAAAGGCGGTGCCATTGTCCACGCCCAGAGAGGAGTACCTAAGATTACTGTATCATAATCATCGGGATTGAAGCTATATTCCTTTAAAGGAGGCTCGATACCTAAGGTTGCGTCCTTACCGCCCATTAAAAACTTCTTGTTGTCCGTAGGATAGGAAGTAACAGGCTCAAGCCGGAGCAAATCTGCACCCAGTTCATCCGCCAGAAGCTTTGCGGTATAGTCTGTGTTGCCCTCAAGGGAGTAGTAGATTATTATAGCTTTCATAAAAAGTCCTTTCTTATACTAAAGGCGAAGCATTCCAGCTTTCCTCAGAAATAAGATACTCATAATCAGTACCTAAGTTTTCAGCAATAAGCATATACATTCTTTCTGTCTCGCCTACTGTCTGGCTGTCGCAACAGTAAAAGTACATCATATTCTTCATAATGTAAAGAAAATCGTCTATATGCTTTTCCTTAAGGGCTTCGAGGTCGTTTAAGCTGTCCCCTTCATATACAGGAGTACAGAATTCCTGCATAGCTCCCTTTTCACGTATTTCCGTTACTGATAAAGGAGTTTTGTTTTCATCCACCCAGTACTCGTTGTTTGTAATATCGAGCATTATCCATTTATTGTACTTTGTATCCCATACCTCGTTTACAACATGGCAGTCATTGTCATACACGGAATTGGGCAGTATCCAGACCTTTCTCGAATATATTCCGAGAGCAAGGCACATTTCATTTAAAATCTGTGCCTTGTTACGGCAGTTTATACCATTGTTCTTGTTGTCAAGGCTATGCTCGAGAAGAGAAAGAGCATTCATTTCTACGCTGTTGTCATAATTGCTCTTGTGCTTTAGACGAGGCGCATATTCATTCATAAGTCGGAGCGCTTTTTCGAATTCGCTTCCCTCGCCCGCTGTCTTTTTAATATCATACTCCTCAAGAAGCAACGGATATTCAGCGTCCTCAAAATCATACACTATCTCATAATCCTCGCCCTCGGCATAGTTCATAGTATTACGAAGCATACCCGATTCCATTATATATATTTCGCTTGTGTTCTGAAGATAGCTGTCGAAGCCGAAAAATCCGAGATAAATGTTTAAGCTTATGCTTATTGCTAAAAGTATAATAAAAATTATACGGAATGATTTTTCGGCTGTTTCCTTGTGTGCCAACTTAGTACCTCTCCTTTGTTCTTAAGATTTATTAATCATATATAATATCTGTCATTATCGGTTTTACGTATTACACCTGTTTCAACCAGTTTTTCAGTAATACGCTTAAAGCCCTTCGGATTAATAACGCCTGCTTCTGAAAGGGTCTTAGCAGTTTCAGCAGATAATGCTCCGCTTTTTTCAGTTTTTTAACTATCGTATTTCTTCTGATAAGCGGAATTGGCGGAAAAAAAGCCATATTTATGCCTCCTCTGTTAATTATGGATATAAACGTCACCGCTTACTAAGTCAATATTTACGTTCTGTACATTGTCTCCGCCGATTCTGCCTGTCTCGCTGTCGCCGGAAACCTTTACCTCGTCCTCGCCGAGTCTGACCTCTACATCCCCCGAAACAGCAGATAAGTCGATTTTAACGCCTGCGTCTTCAGGAAGAGTAATATCGAAGCTTCCGCTTACTGCGTCAAGATCGAGTGTATCTGTCCATTCAGCATAATCAATATAGATTTCGCCGGATATAATGTTTGCGTTTACTCTGCCGGAAACTCTGTCAGCGTGAATTGTACCGCTTGTGCTGTTGAATTCGTATTTATCAGCCTTGAAGCCGGATATTCTGTGTTCGCCGGAAACAGAAGAAAGAACTATAGTACCGGCCTTGTTTTCTGTGCAGTTAGTAACTGTGGAACCGCCCGAAGCAGAGTTTACCTCAATTCTGTCAGCAAAAACGTTATAGTTTATATAACCGCTTGCTGTGTTACAGGTAAGGTTCTTACATATTATTCCGTCAACAATACCTCCGCCGGAGGCTGTGTCGAATTCTACGTTGTTATATTCCTTTTCGGGAAGTACAACTTCAAGACGGGAATCTTTATCGTTAAGTCCAAAGAATATAAGATTGAATAAAAATCCGCTTTCTTCTTCGATATAAAGTGTTTCACCCATTACATTTGCTGAGAAAGCATAACCGCCTGTTGTAGTGGTGTATTTTACGGTTATTTTATCTACATCAGCAGTCTTTATATCCATTTCTGCTGACATAACATCGATTTCAAGATTGTTTACGGTATTTTCAAAGGTGTATGTTTTTGTTTCTCCCTCTTTAACAACCTGAAGAGATTCACTAAAGCTCTGTATAAGCGGAATACCGCTTATTGAAATACCGAAGCCGTTTTCGTTTACGCCTGTGGCTGCTACGGAAATTCCGAAAAGTACCGCTGCTATAACAAAAATAATAGTCGAGATAATAAGTGCTTTTTTCATTATACGTTTTCCTTTCCCTTAATAACACATACGTTTCTTCCTACGAAAGCTCTGCTGTGCCAGTTTACTATATGCTTAACGATATTGATACAGCCCTTTGTTGCCGCAATACTTGCAATTACAAGAAGCGGGCAGGCTGCCATAAGCATTACACCGAAAAGAGCTGTGGATATGGGCGAGAAGGTTGTAAATAACCAGCTTGATGTATCAACTATTCCCATAAGCAAGCCAGCTATTGAAACCGCAATACCCGAACCGCCTATTGCTAATGTTACGCCGTAAAGCGAGAACACGAGGCTGAAGAGAGTAGGTAATGCCCAGGTAAAGATCAGAATATCAACAAGTAATATGCATACTATCTTACCAACATCAGGCTGGAAGCCTGTGTTCTGTACAGGCTGTACAGGAGGAGGAGTCTGGCTGTAATTGTTTGTATCGAAGGCTGACTGTTGAGTTGAAGCTTCTGTTTTCTTCTCAGTATAGCTTTCTTCGTTTTCAGACATATACTGCTTTGCGATTTCAACAGGATCGCCGAGCTTTTCATAAACCTGTTCTTCGGTAAGACCTGCCTTAGCTCCGTCTTCAAAATGCTGTTCAAAATCGAGAAGTATCTCTCTTGTATCATTAATTCCGTATCCCGAGAGACTCTCGTTAAGCTTATTCATAAATTCTGTTTTATTCATAGTGCTTAGTCCCCTTTTAATAATTTATTTATTGCTGTCGAAAAGCTGGTCCATTCAGCTTCCTGTTCTTCTTTTACTGTCCTGCCCATATCTGTTATGGTGTAATATTTTCTTGGCGGTCCTTCCTGTGATTCAACAATATATGAATCTATGAGCATATTATCCTTTAGTCTTTTTAAAAGCGGATAAACCGTACCTTCGGTAATCTGCATACAATCCGAAATCCTGTTTACAATTTCATATCCGTAGCAGTCGCCTCGCCAAAGGATAGAAAGCACACACAGTTCAAGAGTACCACGTTTAAGCTGTGATTTCATTTCCATTCTCCTTTCCTTACATAGTACCTTGCGATACAAAGTACTTTGTTGTAACTTATTATAGCACAAGACACCTTGCGACGCAAGGTACTATGTGTACAAAAGTAATGTGATTTTTTTCATATATTATGTACGTATTATACAAAAAGAGACTGAAATAAAGATTTCAGCCTCGGATATAAGAAAAACCCACAGGTTTCCCTGTGGGTTTTAATATTTTTAATTAGCCTGCCTTTGCGTTAGCTTCATCAATCTGAGTATTGATGATGTTTTCCCATTCAGCACGGAGCTGTGTATAGGATTCTTCAGCAAATGTGTAAGGACGGCAGAGAACTGCTCTTGTAGGAGAATCATCCATACCGTCAGCAGCACAAGTTACGGATACACCGTTCTTGAAGTCCCAAACAGAAGTCATAGATGTCTTGAGTTCCTGCATAAGATCAAGGTGTTCGTCTGTCCAAGCGAAGTCTCTCTTAGACTTTTCTCTCTGAGCTGCAACAACTGCTTCATCCTTGGAAGCTGCGAGTACACATTCTGTCCAAGCTGCAAAACCGTCGGGGTTAGGAGCACCGGAAACGAGCATGTAAGCGTCCTGCTTCATAGCCTGGTAGTATGTATCTGCGTTAGGATCGCGAGGATAAGGAACGAAGAATAATTCGGAATCATCCCAACCATATCTTGTCTTAGTCTTGATCCAAGCTTCAGATTCGTAAGCCCATGTACCTTCGAGGAAGAATAATGTATCGCCCATGAAGAATGCCTTCTGGTTTGTGGAGTAACCGTTAAGATCCCAAGGATAACGATAATCTTCGTCAGCGAGCTTTTCGATAAATGTCATACATCTTTCAACAGCGGGGTCGTTTAAGTTGGACTTAAGCTTACCGTCTTCGATAGATACGAGCGGAACACCTGTTGTAGCGAGGAAGCCGTCAGGAACGTTCCAGCCGTCGATAACGTACTTGTTTTCGCCGCTGTTCTGGAATGCGTCAGCGTATTCGAGGAACTTATCCCATGTCCATTCGCCGTTCTTGTATAATTCATAAGGATCCTGGAGACCTGCTTCATCAACAACAGTTCTTCTGTACCATAATACGTAGTTTAAGTTGATATCTGTGATTGCACACCAGTTCTTGCCGTTCCACATGAACTGATCCATAACTGTACGATACTTGGACCAGTCTTCTGTTGTTGTATCAACGATACCATCGATAGGCTGGAACATGTTCATATATGCGGAAATGGGGAAGTAACCGATTTCGAAGGGGAAGATGTCAGGGGAGTCGCCAGCCTGTACTAACTTACCGAGCTGGTCGTAACGGTCGCCGTAAGCAACGTTCTGCCATACGAAGATTTCGTTAGCAAAGTCAGCACCGTAATCAGCGTTGCCTTCTTCAGGAATACCATACTTAGCCTTGAAGATTTCAGCTGCAGCCTGTGTTTCATCGATGTCCCACTAAGCGAGCCACTTGATCTTCTTGTCAACGGATTCTACTGTAGAAGCGATTTCGCCTGCTGCGTTAGCGGCAGCATCCTGTACAGCTGCGTCAGTATCGAGAGTTGTTGTTGCGACAGTTGTTGTTGTAGCAACAGCATCTGTACCTGCAACTGTCTGTTCACCTCTTCCGCCGCCTGTGTTACCACAGCTTGCTACAGAAAGAAGAGTAGCAAGGGCGAGAACAGATGATACAATTTTCTTAGATGTTTTCATCTTTTATCCTCCTTAGGTAATAATTACTTTTAAGTAAAAATACGGGCTAAATGCCTATAATATGATTATACCAGTTATAGAGACTTATGTCAATCGTTATATATCTAAATTTTATAAACCACTTTTTGTTTAAAGGTCACAAATTTACTTAAAAAAGTTACTTAAATTACTTTATTAGGCACAATTTAGCACAAATGCCTCTGTAATAACACAGAGGCATTTATATCATTGTATTCATAAGCGAAGAATAATATTCCGAAACTCCGTTATACGAATTGTCCGGCTCCGATATGGCTGTTCCTGCGTAAGAAGAAATCATAGACGCTGTCGAAGCAACATTAGAAATAAATATCTCGGGCAGACTGCTGTCAGTTTTTCCCGAATAAGATAAAACTCCGTTATCAGAGGTTATTCCCGAAGCAGAAAGCTCGTCCGAAACAGCAGTGATTGTTGCCAAAAGTCCGTTTTTATACAGATATGCAGACGAACTTGTTTCACAATTCAGTAAGGTAACAACCTTATTAAAATCAGTAACAAAATCTTCCACTGCTTCAGCGTTTACAACGTCACTCACGTTCAGTTCAGTAAGCTTTTTAGCTGAGGAAATAAGATTATCTGCCGCAATCTTAAGCTGTGAACCTGTTGTGTCTGAAGAGGTAAAACCGAGAGCAGATAAAACGGAACTTGCTGTCGTATCGCTTTCGCTGTTCTGCAACGCATACAGAAGGGTGCTTCCCGAAATCGAAGGAACGGAAGAACCGCCGCCGGTTGCCGAAACGATTTTCTTATCCTTATCGGTCTTAGTAAGATAGGATTTTAGAACGTCTCCGAAGCTGTCGGATGTTTTCTCGCCGCTTCGAACAGATTGCTTGTATGCGGCAATCTTCGCACGGACGGCTTCGCCGATTGCTCCGTATGAATATTCGTACATTCCGACACCTCCTTTTTTCACATTATATCACAATATAGCTTTGTTTTCAAGATATTATGTATAAAAAAATCTATTTGGGACAGAATAATATCAAAAAAAACGAAAGGAATGAATTTTATGCAATTAGACGGTTCAAAAACACTGGAAAACCTCAAAACAGCAATCTCGGGCGAATCACAGGCACGTACAAAGTACACTATTTACGGTGAACTTGCCCGTAAAGAGGGTTACGAACAGATTGGTGATATTTTCGACAGAACAGCGGCAAACGAAAAGGCACACGCTGAACTCTGGCTTTCACTTATAAGCGAAGGCATTCCCGAAAATACCCAGAAGGCACTGGAAAATGCAGCAGGCGGCGAGCATTACGAATGGACAGATATGTATTCAGGCTTCGCAAAAACAGCGCGTGAAGAAGGCTTCAACAATATTGCTACTCTTTTCGATATGGTAGGTGCAATCGAACGTGACCACGAGGCAAGATACCGCAAATTTATCGAACAGCTCCAGTCGGGCAAGGTCTTTACCGAAGACGGAGAAGCTGTATGGTTATGCAGAAATTGCGGTCATATTCATCACGGAAAATCCGCACCGCAAGTATGCCCTGTATGCAAAAAATCTCAGAGCTATTTCGAGAAAAAGTGTTGTTAAAAAGTAAACGTTTTCAAATTCTGTAACCAAAAAGTCGGACAGTTGAACTGTCCGACTTATGAAAAAGATTTTCAGTTTTGGTGGGATAATCCCGATTAGCCCTTTACAGAGCCGAGTGTTACACCCTGGATGATATTCTTCGAAACGAAGAAGTAAACAATAACAACAGGGATGATAGAAAGTAAGATAATCATATAGATTTCACCTAAGTCACCCATCTGTGAGTTCATCTTACTACGGAGTAATGAGAGAACTACAGGAACAGTAAGCTTACTCTGTGTACTTAAGATTAAGTTAGGAGTAAATAAGTTGTTCCAGGATGATACGAAGGAGAAGATTAACTGAACCGCCATAGCAGGTCTTAACATAGGAAGTGCTATAGTGTTGAATGTTCTGAATTCATTGGAACCATCAACTCTTGCAGCTTCAATTACTTCAAGCGGAAGCACACTCTCGATATATTGCTTCATATAGAAGAA
Organism: Ruminiclostridium sp.; assembly: GCA_017624025.1. Taxonomy (GTDB): domain Bacteria; phylum Bacillota; class Clostridia; order Oscillospirales; family Ruminococcaceae; genus Ruminiclostridium_E. The sequence continues at coordinate 12,786 of JAGANY010000041.1, forward strand.
TACAGCAGGAGCAGCAATCGAAGGAATAATTAACGGAGCATAGTTATCCATTAAGTCAATTTTATAAAGAAGCTGGATAAAACCAACAGCAGAAACCTGTGTAGGAATTGTCATAATTACCATGATAAAGGTAAATGCGGGCTTCTTAAGTTTAAAATCATATACATGAATACCATAAGCAGTAAGTGCAGAGCAATATGTACATAATAAAGACGAAAGACCTGCAACAGTGAAGCTGTTAAGGAGAGCACGGGGGATAGAAGGAATAGATTCATCATTCCATGCCTTCTTAAAGTTGTTAAAGAAATTTTCTCTTGGGAAAACTTCAAAACCAGCCTGGAGCTGTGCATTAGAACGGGTTGCGTTTATAATAAGCATATAGAACGCGAATAAACACAATACTGTTATAAATGCAAGGAAGGTATAGCTAAGAATACGGCCAATTATAGGCTTGCTACCTTCAGCCTTAACTTCTTCGTTAATTTCACGAGTTTTTGCCATTACTTCTTACCTCCTTTGGATTCATCTGTAACAAGAGAACGATATACGATAAAGCTTAAGATACCTGTAATGATAAAGAGAATTACAGAAAGTGCACCTGCCATACCGTAGTTCCTATAACCTGAAAGGAAACTGTTCAGATACATTACAAGCGTACAAGTAGTACCGTTAGGATCGCCTGAACCACCGCAAAGAAGCTGAGGTACGTCGAACATCTGTAAACCACCGATGAGGGCAGTAATTAATGTATAAACGATGATAGGCATAAGTAAGGGTAATGTAACCTTGAAGAATACCTGTGTTGAAGTAGCACCGTCAATAGAAGCTGCTTCAAATAAGCTCTGATCGATACCCATAATACCAGCCATAAAGAGGATGGTAGTATTACCGAACCACATAAGGAAGTTTACAAAAGCAACAAGAGTTCTTGCTGACCAGGTATTACGGAAGAAGTTAAAGGTTTCACCTGTAATTCCCTGAATTATCTGGTTAACAGGACCTACATTGGAGAATAATGTAAACATTAACATAGCGAAAGCAGACGCCATGATAAGGTTAGGCATATAGATAACGGTCTTAAAGAAACGCTGACCCTTTATCTTAAGACGTGTGCTTGTAAAGATAAGGGCGAGAACCATAGCAACAACAATCTGGGGAACAGCACCCATAATCCACATAATCATTGTATTATAGGTACAGTCAAGAAGCTTGATGTTACCGGATTTTGTAGGAGTAAAGAGAGCGATATAGTTATCAAATCCTGCAAAAGTAGGACCAATAACGTCTAAGCCGTTCTCATAGTACTCAAAGAAGCTGTAATAAAATGTTGAAAGTAAGGGGATTATAGAACAAATAAAATAAACGAGAAAGAATGGAATTATGAATATATATCCCCACTTTGCGTAACTGATACTCTTTTTCTTCATAAAAATAACCTCTATTTTTCTTAAAAATAAGCTAAAGGGTATAAAATGGGCGAGGCAAGTGACTGCCTCGCCCTTTTTTTAAAAGCTTATATTACTTAGGGAGTAACAATAGCAGGGTAATTTTCGTTTACGTACTGGTAGAATGCAGCGTAAGCTTCTTCTTCAGTAGCTGTACCTTCGAAGTAACCGAGGAACTGTCCCGGGAGACCTTCGTTGAGGAGCTGGTCGTAGATTGTGCTGTTTTCGAACTTGATGTTCTTAGCGAGTTCTACGAAGATAGCTGTATCGTTCTGGCCGCCTAAGAATGCATTACCATAGTTAGGATCGTCAGCGAACTTCTGGTTAACAGTTGTGTTGTTGGAGAACTGCTTTTCGTTCTGTACAAGTGCAGAGCAGATGTCTTCGTTGATTGTGAATGCGTTCATAATGTCAGCAACGAGTGTGGGGTTGTCTGTGCCTGTAGCTGCGAGTAACCATGTACCGCCCCAGAAGTGAGCCTGAGGTCCCTGGCAGATAGCCCAGTCACCGAAGCAACCAGCGTCAGGATCCTGTGCGTTACCCATGGAGAAGTTGTAGTACCAAGCAGGTCCAAAGAAGCACATTGTCTTACCGCCAGCGAACATCTGAGCGTTCTTTTCGTCGCCCCATATGCCGTCAGGAAGTGTCCAGCCGTTGTCCATGAACTTCTTAGCCTGTGCGATGTATTCCTTAACAACACCAGGAATTACGAGGTTGTTGTCAGCATCTACCCAAGCTTCAGTAGCGTTGTTGGAGAATGTTCTGTATGTTTCAGCGTAGGAAGCTGTCATGTAGTAGCCGAGGTCCTTAGCCTTAGCTGCAACTTCTTCGAACTTTGTCCAGTCAGAAAGAGCTGCCTGTACATCAGCAGGATCATCAGAACCGATAACTTCCTTAGCGATAGAACGTCTGTAGATTAATGCAGAAGGACAGCACTGGAAGGATACACCCTTCATCTTGCCGTTAGCATCAGAAGCAGCCTGTGCTGTGTAGTTGTACATTGTGTCAGCCTGTGTTACACCGATTGTAGAAACGTCGAGAGTCTTATCGGAACCAGCGTACTTTAAGATGTAGTCAGCTTCAGCAAGGAAGAAGTCAACCTTATCGTCAGCAGCAGCAGTTTCCTGAGCCTTTAACATTTCGTCAACCTTAGTCTGGTAAGCACCACCGTCAGAAGGAGTGATTGTCCAAACAACTTCTACGCCTTCAGGAATTCCAGGAGCCTTGTCGTAGTAAACGTCGTCAGCTGTGCCTTCTTCGCCGTCAGCACCAGCGTTTACAGGCTTTGTACCAGCATAGTACTTTTCAAAGAAGCCCTTGAATTCTTCGTTCCAAGCGTGGATGTTGAGAACCTTACCTTCTTCAGCAGCAGCGTCACCACCAGCAGCAGGAGCGTCAGTAGCAGCAGCGTCACCACCAGCAGCGGGAGCGTCAGTAGCAGCAGCGTCACCACCAGCAGCGGGAGCAGTAGTTGTTGTGTCTTCAGCAGCCTTTTCGCCACAAGAAGCAGCAGAAAGGATCATAGCAGAAGCTAAGAGTGCTGTAAGTATTCTTTTCTTCATAACTTTTTTCCTCCAAAAATGTCGTGGTTTTAATAATAAAACCGTAGTTAGAATTAAATTTGACAGTAACAATCTGGTTCTGCCGGAGCGTCACCGGAATGTTCTGCAATTTACATTTGTAACTATATCATAATTTCAAATCTTTTGCAAGCCTTTTTTTCAAAATTTTTTCCATAGGCGATCAGAAAACGTTTTCATTCAACAGATTTTTTTGTGATTTTGGTTAAAATCACGAAGCTTTGAATTTGTTTTTTCCACTTTTCAACCGATTTGTTTTGATTTTAAAATTTCCTTTTAAAATCGCTTTTTTCTGTTGATTTTTTTTCTTAAAAAGCTTATTGTTTTCTCGTTTTTTCAACAATATGCAAATTTTATGTTGAAAACTCTTTGGTTAAATTGCCGAAAAAGTTTTTCTTGAGTTTGTAATCGTTATTTTTGCGTATTTGTAAGCGTTTTCAAAAAATATGTACCTAAAAAGTAACTTATTTCTCGTTTATATTTACTTAAATACTCTTAAAATTGGCTAAATTTGTGCAAATTTTAGTTATTTTTGCCCTTTTGTGCAATATAAACTTTTTTAAAGGTATATTATTATAAAAAACTGGTTAAAAAATTTTTACGAAAAAGCTTGAATTTGCGTATAAAATATAGTAGAATATAAGTGTACTTTTTATATCACTTTTACTGTCTATTATTAATAGTATATTATGCGAGGTGTTCCGTTATGTCATATATATCACACTCACATTATGAATATTCTTACATAAGACAGGATAATTGTAACCAGAATGGCTGTACGTTTCCGCACAGCTGTTTATTTTTTTGAAACTAATATGGAAAGGATTGGATAAAAGTATGAAAAAAGTTGGAATCGTTATGGGAAGCGACAGCGACTTTCCCGTTGTAAGAAAAGCAGCAGAGGCTTGTGCTGAATTCGGTGTTCCTTTTGAGCTCCATGTTATGTCTGCACACCGTTCTCCTGCTGAAGCGGCTGAATTTGCAAAGAATGCACGCAAAAACGGCTTCGGTGTATTAATCGGTGCAGCAGGTATGGCTGCTCATCTTGCCGGTGCTCTCGCCGCAAATACAACTCTCCCCGTAATCGCTTTACCCGTAAAAGCAAAGGTTCTCGACGGAATGGACTCTCTCCTTTCCTCTGTTATGATGCCTCCCGGGGTTCCTGTTGCCTGTGTAGGAATCGACTGTGCAGCCAACGCCGGATACCTCGCTGTTCAGATTCTTTCCGTAAGCGACGATGAGCTTGCTGAAAAATACGCACAGTTCAAGGAAAAACAGCATAAGAAAAACCTTGACGCTGAAGCAAAGATGCAGGAAACTGCTAAAGAAATAAAGTAACCTAACAGAAGAAAGGAAAAATTATTATGGGCGGTTTTTTCGGAGCAGCATCTAAAAATGACTGCGTAACCGACGTATTCTTCGGAACAGATTTCCACTCTCATCTCGGAACAAAGCGTGGCGGTATGACCGCATATTCCGAAGAGAAGGGATTTCAAAGAGCTATTCACAGTATTGAAAATTCTCCGTTCCGTACCAAATTCGAAGGCGACGCTTCGGGTATGGAAGGAAAGCTTTGTATCGGTTGTATAAGCGACAGCGACCCACAGCCAATACTTGTACGCTCGAAATTCGGTATTTACGGAATTTGTAACATCGGTATCATCAACAACTACGAGGAGCTCGCAAACGAGCTTTTAAATACTGACTTTTCAAACTTTGAGACCATGAGCAGCGGTATGGTTAATTCAAGCTCGCTTATCGGTACTCTTATTGCACAGAAGCCGACGCTTGTTGAAGGCATTCGATATGCACAGGAAAAAATAACAGGAACATTATCTCTCGCTCTCCTCACAAAGGATGGCATAATTCTCGCAAGAGACAAGTGCGGCAGACTTCCGATAATCATAGGAAAACGTGATGATGGATATTGCTTTTCACTCGAATCCTTCGCTTTCCAGAAGCTCGGATATTCGACCTTCAAGGAGCTTGAGGCAGGCGAGATAGTTATGCTTACTCCTGACAGCTGTGAAATCCTTGCCGAAGGAAGCGGTAATTGTAAAAAAGTATGTTCCTTCCTCTGGACATATTACGGTTATCCCAATGCTGTTTATGAGGGCGTTACCGTAGAAACGATGAGAACACGCAACGGTCAGATTATGGCGGAAATCGATATGGAAAACGGTACCCTCCCCGACGTTGACTATGTTTGCGGAGTTCCCGACTCGGGCATCCCCCACGCTATAGGATATTCAAACCGAAGCGGTATTCCTTTCGCAAGACCTTTTGTAAAATATACACCAACCTGGGCAAGAAGCTTTATGCCCCAGAATCAGAATATGCGTAACCACGTAGCAAAAATGAAGCTTATCCCCGTTCACGAGCTTATTGAAGGAAAGAAGCTTCTTTTCGTTGACGACAGCATCGTTCGCGGCACTCAGATGAGAGAAACCGTAGAATTCCTCTATGAGAACGGTGCAAAGGAGGTACATATGCGTTCGGCTTGTCCTCCTATAATGTACGGCTGTAAGTATCTTAACTTCTCTCGCGGAAATTCCGACCTCGACCTTATCGCAAGACAGATAATTCACGAAAAGGAAGGGGAAAAGGGTGTTGAATTCATTCTCGAATACTCCAACTCCCGTACCGAACGAGGAAAATATCTCCGTGATGAGATATGCCGCCGCTTAAAGCTCACATCCCTTGAATTCCAGTCTCTCGAAGGTACCGTAAGAGCAATAGGTCTCCCCGAATCCGACCTCTGCACTTACTGCTGGACAGGCAAACAGTAAAAATATCCAAAAACAGAAAGGATTTTAATTATGAAAAACAGTTTTTCCGAAAGCTATAAGGCAGCAGGCGTTGACGTAACTGCCGGCTATGAATCCGTTAAGCTTATGAAGAAGCACGTTGAACGCACAAATATCCCCGGTGTTATGGACGGTATCGGCGGTTTCGGCGGCCTCTTCGCACTTGATTTAAAGGGTATCGAAGAACCCGTACTCGTTTCCGGCACAGACGGCGTAGGCACAAAGCTCAAGCTTTCTATGCTCCTCGATAAGCACGATACTATCGGTATAGACGCTGTTGCTATGTGTGTAAACGACATTATCTGCTGTGGTGCAAAGCCCCTTTTCTTCCTCGACTATATTGCTTGCGGAAGAAACTATCCCGAAAAGATTGCTGAAATCGTAAGCGGTGTTGCTGAAGGCTGTGTACAGTCCGGCTGTGCTCTTATCGGCGGCGAAACTGCTGAACACCCCGGTATGATGCCCGATGATGAATACGATATTGCCGGCTACTGCACAGGCGTTGTAGATAAAAAGAAGATTATCGACAACAACACTGTTGCTGATGGCGACGCTATTATCGGTCTCGCTTCTACAGGCGTTCACTCCAACGGCTTCTCCCTCGTAAGAAAGGTATTTGACATCACAAATAAGGAAGTTCTTATGGAAGTTCTCCCCGACGGAAGAACCTTAGGCGAAGCTCTTCTCGCTCCTACAAAGATTTATGTAAAGGCTGTGCTTGCTCTTCTCGAAAAGGTACAGGTAAAGGCTATCAGCCACATCACAGGCGGCGGCTTCAACGAAAATATCCCACGTTCACTCCCCGACGGAAAGACTGCTAAAATCAAGAAAGACAGCTACGAAATCCCCTATATCTTCAAGCTTTTACAGGAACGTGGAAACGTAAACGAACACGATATGTACAACACATTCAATATGGGTATCGGTATGTCTATTGTAATCCCTAAGGAGAATGTTGCTGAAGCTATCGCTCTTATGAAAGAATTCGATATTCCTGCTTACGAAATCGGCGAAATCGTAAACGGCGACGAAGGAATCATCATCGAATAATGGGTTTCTTCGATTTATTCAGAAAAAAGCCTGCCCTCGATACAAGCAGACTCGTTATAAATCTTACAGAAAACGGACTTGATGTAAACGGAACAAAAATAAAGCTGCCTTGCAATATAGACGCATTGAAATACCTTTTCGGCACGCCCCGTAAAACCGTTCATCCTCCCGTTTTCGATAATGTAAAAACTTATAATTATACCTGGGATAAAATCGGCATCTACTGCTACAGCAAGGGCGGTACGATAGTACATAATATCTCCGTAAGAATGAACGGTGAGCAGGACCTTTCCTATTCTCCCTCCTCTCTTTTTGAAGGTTTTTATACCATAAACGGCGAAAATTGGTTCGATGTGATGAAAAACGGCGAAACAGAGTGGCTGGAAGACGAAGGCTTTAAGATTCCGGTTTTCAAGCGTGTTGTACTCGGAAGCTACTCAGCTATAAGCGAATTTACCAACGAAGATACTTCCGACGGAACCGCAAAATGTTCCGAAGACCTTAAGAATATCGAAATCGATATAAAATAACGGAGGACTTATGAAGAATATTGTTGTTCTTGTTTCCGGCGGCGGAACAAATTTACAGGCTCTTATCGACGCTGAAAAACGAGGCGAGCTCGGAAACGGCAAAATTACCTGTGTTATTGCCTCCAAGGCTGACGCATACGCTCTCGAAAGAGCAAAGAATAACGGCATAAAGACAGTAACCCTCGTACGCAAGGACTACCCCGACGTTACCGCTTACAGCAAGGCTATGACCGAAGTATTAAAAGCGGAAAATGCCGACCTCGTTGTGTATGCAGGCTTTATGACTATTCTTGATGAACAGGTATGCAGTGCATTCCCTTATAAAATGATGAATGTACATCCTGCACTTATCCCCTCCTTCTGTGGAAAAGGCTTTTACGGGCTCCACGTTCACGAGGCTGCTCTCGAAAAGGGCGTTAAGTTAAGCGGTGCAACCGTACATTTTGTAACTGAAGAATGCGACGGCGGTCCTATAATATTACAAAAAGCCGTTGAGGTTAAAAACGGCGACACTCCCGAAACTCTCCAGAAAAGAATTATGGAGGAAGCCGAATGGAAGATTCTTCCGAAGGCAGTACAGCTGTTCTGTGACGATAAAATCACAGTTAAGGACGGAAAGGCTGTAATAAATGAATGAAGAACGGTTCACCGGTAAAGCTGATAACTACGACAAATACAGACCTTCGTATCCCGACGGACTTATAAGATATCTTTACGGGATGACCCATTTACGCGAATATAATGCCGAAAACGTCATAGATATCGGTGCAGGAACAGGCAAGCTTACTGCTTGTCTTGCAACAAAGCCCTGGAAAATAACAGCGGTTGAGCCTAACGGAGATATGCTTGAAAAGCTTAAGCGGAATTTCCCCGATATTACAATAGTCAAGGCTTCAGCCGAAAACACAGGTCTTCCCGATAATTCTGCTGACCTTATCACCGTTGCACAGGCTTTTCACTGGTTTGAAAAGGATAAATTCAAAGCTGAATGCAAACGTCTCCTAAGAGAGAACGGACGGCTCGCTATTATATGGAACGAACGCTGTCACGAAGGAATTTCTAAGGAACGTGATGAAATATGCTTGAAATTCTGTCCCGCTTATCGCTCGGGTCACGTTATTACAGGAACCGAAATCCAGTCCTCTGCAAAAACAGACGATGATTATCTCGTAAACGAATTTTTTGAGAATTGCCTTGTTTTTAAGACTGAAAACAACATCCCTATGACAATGGAGCATTTCATAGGCGACACATTATCCCGCTCCTATGCACTTTGCGAGTGTGACGAAAACTATAACGAGTTTATCAAAGCACTCGAAGGTGTATTTAATAAATACGAAAAGGACGGAACCGTAATTCTGCCCTACGTAACATCCTGTTATTTCGGCACACTTTAAGAAAGGAATGAAACACTATGGAAACAATCGCTTTTGAAAAGGAACTCACAACTCTCCCCTATCACGGAAGAGGAATTATGCTCGGTAAGTCTGCCGACGGAAAGAAAGCAGTTATCGCTTACTTTATTATGGGAAGAAGCGAAAACAGCCGTAACCGTGTATTCGTAGAAGACGGAAACGGAATCAGAACACAGGCTTTCGACGAATCCAAAATGGTTGACCCCCATCTTATTATCTATGCTCCCGTAAGAGTACTCGGCAACAAGACTATCGTTACCAACGGCGACCAGACCGATACAATCTACGAGCTTATGGATAAGCAGATGACTTTCGAGCAGTCTTTAAGAACAAGAGAATTCGAAGATGACAAGCCCAACTACACACCTCGTATCTCCGGTATTATCCGCCTCGAAAACGACGGTATGAACTATGCTATGTCTATCTTAAAGAGTGATGACGGAAATCCCGACTGCTGTATCAGAAATACCTACGCTTACAGCAATCCCGAAAACGGTATCGGCAGATTTATCCATACTTATGCACGTGACGAAGAAAACGGCAGACTCCCCAGCTTCGAAGGCGAACCCAAGAAGGTTATTGTTCCCGACCTTGACATCGACGCTTTCACAAAGCTTGTTTGGGAAAACTTAAACGCTGACAATAAGGTTTCTCTCTTCACAAGATATATCGACCTCGAAACAGGCAAATTCGAATCCCGCATCGTAAACAAGAACAATTGATTGCAGGGGCGGATATTATCCGCCCGCAATTCACAATAAAAGCAATGAAAGGATTAAAAAAATGACAGAACTCGAACTCAAATACGGCTGTAACCCTAACCAGAAGCCCTCAAGAATATTTATGGAAAACGGCGAGCTTCCTATCGAAGTATTAAACGGCAAGCCCGGCTATATCAACTTTATGGACGCATTCAACGGCTGGCAGCTCGTAAAGGAATTAAAGAAGGCAACAGGTCTTCCTGCCGCAACATCCTTCAAGCACGTTTCTCCTGCAGGTGCTGCAGTTGGTCTTCCTCTTTCCAATACATTAAAGAAAATCTACTGGGTAGATGATTTAGGCGAACTCTCCCCCTTAGCTTGTGCTTACGCAAGAGCAAGAGGTGCAGACAGAATGTCTTCCTACGGCGACTTTATCGCTCTTTCCGACGAATGTGACGCATGCACAGCAAAGATGATTCAGCGTGAAGTTTCCGACGGTGTTATCGCTCCCGGTTATACTTCTGAAGCTCTCGAAATCTTAAAGAGCAAGAGAAAGGGTACATACAACATCATCAAGATTGATGAAAACTATGTTCCTGCCGCTCTCGAAAGAAAGCAGGTTTACGGTATTACCTTTGAACAGGGCAGAAACGAACTCGTTATCGATGAAAATCTTTTTGCAAATATGGTTACAGATAACAAGGAGCTTACCGAATCCGCAAAGATCGACCTTGCTATTGCTCTTATCACATTAAAGTACACACAGTCCAACTCCGTAGCTTATGCTTGCGGCGGCCAGGCTATCGGTATCGGTGCAGGTCAGCAGTCAAGAATCCATTGCACACGTTTAGCAGGTCAGAAGGCTGACAACTGGTACCTCCGTCAGTCTCCCCAGGTTCTCGGCTTACAGTTTGTTGACGACATCAGAAGAGCAGACCGTGACAATACTATCGACCTTTACATCGGCGATGACTATATGGACGTTCTTGCTGAAGGCGAATGGCAGAAATGGTTCAAGGTTAAGCCCGAAGTATTCACACGTGAAGCTAAGCGTGAATGGCTCGATACAATGAAGGGCGTTTCCCTCGGTTCCGACGCATTCTTCCCCTTCGGCGACAATATCGAAAGAGCTCACAAGAGCGGCGTTGAATTTATCGCACAGCCCGGCGGCTCTATCCGTGATGACAACGTTATCGAAACCTGCAACAAGTATGGTATCGCTATGGCGTTTACAGGTATCAGACTTTTCCATCACTGATAGATTAAGAAAGGACATATCATGAACAAGACAAAGCTCGGCATCTCCACAAATCTTTACGCTTTCATTGCGATCTTTGTTACCCTCTGGAGCGGGTTAATTCCCGCTCTTCTCGTTACGGGCTACGCTTTGATAAAGGAGGAAGATATCTGGCTCAAGAAAACCGTTACTAAGGGTCTCATTGTTGTCCTTTTGTTCTCTCTTGCTACTGCCCTTATCGGTTTCCTGCCCAATATCATAGACCTTATCAATGATATCTTCAACCTTTGGAGCGGATACTTCGACATCCGCATTTTAAACGCTGTCGCAAGACTTTTCAACACTATCCTCAACATAGCTGAAAAGGTTATTATGCTTCTTATGGCATTATTCGCTTTAAAAGGAAAATGGTTTAACCTCGGTTTCGTTGATAAATTTATAGTTAAGCATTTCGAATAAACTTCAAGGGTATTCCTAAGGGAGTACCCTTGAATAATACAACATTAAAAGGAACGTATAATAATGAAAACCCCTCAAATTATTGATAAAATTCTTTCCATTATCGGATATATCCTTTCCTTTCTCCCTTATATAGCTCTCGGAGGATATGCCGCAAGTGCCGCAACAGGCTATTTCGAAGAAGAAAATATAGGCGGAGAGCTTATAATAATGGGAATTCTCGTTTTTCTCGGAGTATTGTTTCTTTATGCCCATATTATTATCCACGAGGGCGGACATCTTGTAATGGGACTTTTATCGGGATGGAAATATTCTTCCTTCCGCGTAGGAAATCTTACCCTCGTAAAACAGGACGGAAAAATGAAATGGAAAAAGACAACAGTAGCCGGTACAGGCGGACAGTGTCTTATGATACCGCCCGAATGTGAGCCCGAAAAATGTCCCTTTTTCCTTTATCTTTTAGGCGGCGGTCTTTTTAATATAGTTACAGGCTGTATCGCATTGCTTATTGCTTTTTACGTTCACAGCATTGCCGCTTCGGTGCTTACTGTTTTTGCTATTATCGGTATCGGCTTAGGCTTATCCAACCTTTTTCCTGCAAAAATGGGCGGTACTATGAATGACGGCTACCAGATTTTTATTGAATTCCCGCGTAACAAGGAATCAAAAAAATACAACTACCTGCTCTTATCTTCCCACGCTGCACTTACTAATGCCGAAACCACAAAGGATATCCCCGAAAAACTCAGAAACGCTGTTTTAAGTGCTGATTATAGCGACCTTTCCGATACAGGCTGTGCAAATCTCTATTGTGTAAAGGCTTCGCTTTTACAGGATGACGGCAGATACGAAGAATGTAGAGAGATATATCAGCACATTGCCGACAGCTCCGATACACTTGAGATTTTTAAGAACGAAGCTAAGTGTGAGCTTATGTATTTTGAAATAATGGATGAATGCAATGCTGAAAAAATCGACGCATTATACGATAAGAAGCTTGCCGAATATATAAAGGTTACTGCTCTTTATCCTTCCCGTAAGCGTCTTATGTACGCATACTATTTAATATATAAGAAGGACGAGGCTAAAGCAGAAGAAGAATACAACGCACTGATAAAAGCAGCTCAGACTCATCCTGTAAAGGCTGAGGGTGCTATTGACCTTAAAGAAGCAGAAAGAGTGAAGAAGCATTATGAAAACAGAAGAAATCAACAGGAAGCTTGAGGAACATATCCTTTCATTCAAGGGCATACATACCGAAGAACAGTACGGCGGAAAGGTCTTTTACCTCGTATCAAAACCTTTTGCGGCAATTTTTTCCGAAACTATTGAAATTAAGGCGAAAAACGATTATAATGAAACTATCCGTATTCTCCACGATGAAATAAGCGAAGGAAAAATTATGGGGAAGGACTGGAATGAAATCAGATACAGCGAAAACCTGCCCTTTGAAGTAATTTCCGATATGGCTGACAGAGGATACAGAATGACTTACGCAAGTCTTCCTAAAAAGGTTCAGCGTGAGATTGAAGAATACTACCACGGATAAAATACGAAAGGAATAAATAAAATGAACATTTTAGTAGTAGGCGGTGGCGGTCGTGAACACGCTATTATTACCGCTCTCGCAAAATCATCAAAAGTTGACAAGATTTATGCCGCTCCCGGCAACGGCGGTATATCTGCCTTAGCAGAATGTCATCCCGTAAAGGCAACCGATATTGACGGTATGGTAGAGCTTGCGAAAAAGCTTAATCCCGACTATGTCTTTGTAGCTCCCGATGACCCCCTTGTGCTCGGTATGGTTGATAAGCTTAACGAAAACGGCTTCAAGACTTTCGGACCCCGTGCGAATGCCGCTATCTTAGAAGGCAGCAAGGTATTCTCAAAGTCCCTTATGAAGAAATACAATATTCCTACCGCTGCTTACGAAACCTTTACCGATTCCGAAAAGGCAATCGCTTATGTAAAGGAACAGAACAGCTATCCCGCTGTTATAAAGTGTGATGGTCTCGCTTTAGGCAAGGGCGTTATTATCGCCAAGGATTTTGATGAAGCTAAGGAAGCAATCGAATCTATGCTTCTAGGAGGAAAGTTCGGAAAGAGCGGAAGCGAAATCGTTATCGAAGAGTTTATGACAGGTCCCGAAGTAACCGTCCTCGCTTTTACAGACGGCGTTACAGTAAAGCCTATGGTTTCCTCTATGGACCATAAGAGAGCTTACGACAACGACGAAGGTCTTAACACAGGCGGTATGGGTACTATCGCTCCCAACCCCCTCTATACCCCCGAAATTGCCGCTGAATGTATGGAAAATATCTTCCTCCCTACAATAAAGGCTATGGCTTCCGAAGGACGTCCCTTTAAGGGCTGTCTCTACTTCGGCCTTATGCTTACTCCTAAGGGTGCGAGGGTTATTGAGTATAACTGCCGTTTCGGCGACCCCGAAACACAGGTAGTTCTTCCGCTTCTCGATACCGATTTAATGGATATTATTGAAGCAATCTGGAACGAAAAGCTTTCTGAACTCGATATAAACTGGAAAAACGAAGCTTGTGCCTGTGTTGTTATGGCGAGCGGCGGTTATCCCGAAAAATATCCCACAGGTCTCGAAATAAGCGGCTTCAATGCTGAAGGACAGCTTGAAAGCGGTGAAGCCTTCGTTTACCACGCCGGAACAAAGCTCGAAAACGGCAAATATCTTACAGCAGGCGGAAGAGTTCTCGGCATTACCGCTACAGCAGACAGCCTCCAGGCCGCCCTCGATAAATCCTACAAAGCTGTAAGCAAGATAAGCTTTGAAAATGCACATTACCGCAAGGATATCGGTAAGAGAGCATTAAACGGCTGATAATATAAAACAGGCGAGTTCGTAACCATCCTCGCTTTTGCAATTTGCAATAAATCAAAACTAAGGAGAAAATTTAATATCATGAAAAGAAATATCAAGGCATTATTCATCACTCATGCAGCAATTATTGCCGCTATTTACGTTGTACTTACTTATTTTGCGTCAATCCTCGGTCTTTCAAACGGAGCTATCCAGGTTCGTTTCTCGGAAGCTCTTACTATCCTTCCGTTCTTTACGCCGGCCGCTATACCCGGACTTTTTATAGGCTGTATAATCTCGAATATTATTTCGGGAGCGGTTATATGGGATATAGTTTTCGGAAGCCTTGCGACGCTTATAGGGGCAGCAGGAACATATCTGCTCCGCAAAAAAACGAAGTGGCTTGCTCCGGTTCCGCCGATACTCGCAAATACGGTTATCGTTCCCTTTGTGCTTGTATATGCTTACGGAGTACCCGACGGACTTCCGTTTCTTATGATGACAGTGGGAATAGGCGAGGTAATATCCTGTGGTGTACTCGGAATGACGCTGCTTAAATGCCTTGAAAAGTACAGAAATCACATTTTCGGAAGCTGAAACCCCTTGAAATGCAGTAAAACCGCATAAAAATTGATTTTTCGGGCAAAAATCTATTGACAAAAGGGGTCAGCTGTGATAAAATAATAAAGCCGCATGTGACGGGCTTTTTTAAGTGCGTTTAAAACGCCGCCCCAGAACACAGCGAGATTACAAAAAAGAGGTAAAAAATATGTACGCAGTTATTGAAACAGGCGGAAAGCAGTATCAGGTTAAGGAAGGCGACGAAATCTTCGTAGAAAAGCTCGGTATCGAAGAAGGCGAAGTTAGCTTCGATAAGGTTATCTTAATCGGTAACGACAGCGAAGTTAAGGTTGGCGCTCCTTATGTTGACGGTGCAGTTGTTAAGGGCACTCTTATCAAGAACGGTAAGGGCAAGAAAATCACAGTATTTACTTACAAGCCTAAGAAGAGCTCCAAGCGCACAAAGGGTCACAGACAGCCTTACAGCAAGGTTAAAATCGACTCTATCGTAGCGTAAAATGATTAAAGCCGAATTTTTAAAATATGACGGTGCACTTATCGGTTTCTCGGTTTCGGGACACGCCGGTGCAGGAGAATATGGGCACGATATCGTATGCTCCGCTGTCACATCAGCAGTTATGCTGACGGCTAACACAATCACAGACTTTTTATACGCAGGTGCGGATGTCCAGGTCAAGAACAATAAGGTTCTTTTAGTCCTTAAGGATCCCGACTCTGCAATGTCCATAGCAGCGAAACAGGTTATCGCCTCGTTCCATAAACATCTCGGAATAATCGCTGAGGACGCAACAGGAAAAATCCAAATAACCGTAAAAGAGGTCAAAGCTCGGAAAGGAAAATAACCATGATTTTATTAAACTTACAGTACTTTGCTCATAAAAAAGGTATGGGCTCCACAAAGAACGGCCGTGACTCCGAATCCAAGAGACTCGGTGCTAAGCGTGCTGATGGTCAGTTCGTTCTCGCAGGTAACATTCTCTACAAGCAGAGAGGTACACACATTCACCCCGGCAAGAACGTTATGAGAGGTTCCGACGATACATTATTTGCTACAATCGACGGCACAGTAAAGTTCGAACGCCTCGGCAGAGACCGCAAGCAGGTAAGCGTTTACCCTGCTGAATAATTCGCATAGCAGTGTATGGGCGGAAATAAGGGATACCCTTATTCCGCCCTTTCATTTTAATTAATCTCTTAGAAAATTCTTATTAAAATAATAATCCTATGTTTCAGAAATGAGAATAATTTAAATACAATATATTAATAAAAAGAAAGGACTGATAATTAATGTTCGTTGATATAGTAAAAATTACGATAAAAGCAGGCGACGGCGGTAATGGTGCTGTTTCCTTCCATCGTGAGAAATACGTCAATGCAGGCGGACCCGACGGCGGTAACGGCGGAAAAGGCGGAGATATCGTTTTCCAGGCTAAGGATAACCTCTCTACTCTTATCGACTTCCGTTATAAGAAAAAGTATGTGGCTAAGAACGGCGACAACGGATCTTCGAGAAGAAGTACAGGCAAATCCGCTCCCGATACCGTTATCTACGTACCCCGCGGTACTATCGTAAAGGACAGCAATACAGGCCGTATCCTCGAAGATATTTCGGGGGATGAACCCGTTATCGTTGCTAAAGGCGGTAAGGGCGGTAAGGGAAATATGAACTTTGCTACTCCCACAAGACAGATTCCTCGTTTCGCAAAGCCCGGCTTCCCCGGAGAAAGCTTTGATGTTACCCTTGAGCTTAAGCTTCTCGCTGATGTAGGTCTTGTCGGTTTCCCGAATGTCGGAAAATCAAGCCTTATAAGCGTTGTAAGTGCCGCTAAGCCCGAAATCGCAAACTACCATTTTACAACAATAACTCCCGTTCTCGGCGTTGTAAAATACGAAGAAAAATCCTTCGTTATGGCGGATATTCCCGGTCTTATCGAGGGCGCAAGCGAAGGTATCGGTCTCGGACATGCCTTTTTGCGTCACGTTGAACGCTGCCGTCTTATTGTCCACGTTGTTGACGTTTCGGAAATCGAAGGCAGAGATTGTATAGATGATTTTGAAAAAATAAATACAGAGCTCAGAAACTTCTCCGAAGAGCTTTCCGAACGTCCCCAGATTGTTGCGGCAAATAAATCGGATATGGCTACGGAAGAGCAGATAGAAAAGCTCAGAAAATACGTAGAGGATAAGGGTCTTAAGTTCTTCGTCATCTCCGCCGCTACAACAATGGGCACCCAGGAGCTTGTGGGACAGATTGCAGCAGAGCTTGAAACTCTCCCTCCTGTTATCCGTTATGAAGCTCAGCCTCTTACTCTCGAAGAAATCGAAAAGATTAACGAGGAAAAGAGAAGCTTTACCGTTGAAAAGGCTGACGAACATTACTTTATTGTTAACGCTGAATGGCTCGCTCCGATTTTAAGCACAGTCAATATGGACGACTATGAAAGTCTCCAGTATTTCCAGCGTTTTCTCCGTTACATCGGTATTATCGACGCACTCGAAGCGGCAGGCGTTGAGGAAGAAGATACTGTTTCTATTTTTGATTTTGAATTTAACTATATGAGATAATGTCCCCTTTATAAGACTTTTTTCGTCTTATAATCGGACAGTGAGGAGGTACCATAAATATGGAACCTATAACAAAGGCACAGGCAAAACAGCTGAGTCCCCTTACTCTTGCATTTTACGGCGATTGTGTATATGAAATGCTGGTACGGAGAATGATAGTAATCGAAGGCAGCCGTCCGTCAAACGAACTGCATCGTTTAGCTGTAGAGAAGGTTCGTGCTTCTTTCCAGTCGGCAGCCTATGAAAAGCTTCTTCCTATCTTAGCCGAAGAGGAAACGGATATTCTTAAGCGAGGCAGAAATGCCACAGGCCTTAATCCGCCTAAGTCCAGTAATCCCCGTGATTACCACAGGGCAACGGCAGTAGAGGTGCTTTTCGGATACCTTGACCTTATCGGAGAAAAGGAACGCATTGAAGAATTATTCGAGGTGATTTGCCGTGAAGAAGGCTAAGGCAGAAAAGAAAACAGCAAAGAAAAAATCTCTTAAGTGGCTTATTGATATTCCGCTTATTATTCTCGGTGCATTGGTGTTTTCGGCAGGTATAAACTGTTTTACCGCTCCTAATGATATTGCTCCCGGTGGCGTCGGCGGTCTCGCAACCGTTATAAGCTTTTTAAGCGGTCATAAGCTCGGAATAGGTCTTATTTTCGGACTTATCAACATTCCGCTGGTTATTGCGGGCTTTATACGTCTCGGAAGACCACTTATGGTAAGAACGCTTCTTGCCGTTGTTGTTACAACGCTCGCAACCGACTATCTGAACGGTCTCTTTCCCGTTTATGTAGGAGACAGGATTATTGCCGCTGTGTTCGGCGGAGTTCTTATCGGCTCGGGTATCGGTCTCGTTTACCTTAGAGACGGAACAACAGGCGGTACTGATATCATCAATAAGCTTATCCAGAAAGCAAAGCCGCATTTAAGCCTCGGCTCAATAATGATGATAACCGACGCATTCGTTGTTATTATTTCAATCCTTGCGTTCGGAAATCTCGAATCGGGTCTGTATGCAATTATAACTATCTTCGTAAGCGGTAGAATTATGGATGTAATTCTTTACGGCGGAAGAGAGGGAAAATCCGTTCTTATCTTCTCGGAAAAATCCGAAGAAATAGGCCAGGCTATTATCCACAGTATTTCAAGAGGTGCTACATTTTTAAAAGCCCAGGGCGTTTATACCCATAAAGATAAAAATGTAATATGCTGTGCGGTTCATAAAAACGAATATGTGAAGCTGAAACGCCTTGTAAAAGAAATTGATGAACACGCCTTTATCATCACTGCCACAGCTGATGAAGTCCTCGGTGAGGGCTTTTTAGAAATAGACCAGTGAAAGGATAACTAAAAACTATGAAAAAAATTCTATCCCTTGTACTTGCTCTTGTAATGCTTATCCCCTGCATCAATATAAACGCTTATGCGGATGCGGTAACTACTCTTGACGCTAAGTACGAGAGAAAAATGAAGCTTGTTTCCGAGCTTCTTATGAAGGATGAAAAAACACTGAAAAAAGTTGAGGAGCTGGACCGTGCTGTTGTCTATATCTCTGTTTCAAACGGAAGACAGCAGGCTGTTACAGTAAGCTCTTCGATGAAAAATATCGACAACGCACTCGACGCAACCTTTGAAAAGGCAAGAAAAACCGATATAAGCCCTCTCTGGTTCAAGCTCGATGTGGTTACAGAGGTTGAGGAGATTTCTTACGCCGACTTTACGGGAAAGTATAAGGAAGGCGTAGGCGGTTCTTTAAGACAGGGTATCTCCTTCAACAATTATTTCGGACGCTCTCTCCTCGAAGCACAGATAAACAGCAACGGTATTCTTTCTTATGAAACAGGGGAGCTTGACCTGAAAAAAATCAACAGCATTTTCTCTGCAAGCGGAAAGAAGCTTCTTTCTTCTATCCCCGAAACGCTCTATCTTTTTAAAGCACAGGGTTATTTCTCCGATACTGTTTCCGACGCATACAAGCTTTATTCGGGCAGATATGCCGAATACGGCACAAGAAAGCACGATATCGACCGTTACGCAATGGTCGAGCTTGCCGAAAACGCTTCAAAGTATCTTGCAAAAATGTGCGGACCCGACGGTAAATTTGTATATGGTTACTATCCTATTGACAACGAAGAGCTCGAGGGGTATAATATTATAAGACATGCAGGAACAGTATGGAACCTTATTCTCCAGTATGATATGACAGGAGACAGAACCCTTATTCCTGCAATCGAAAGAGCCTTAAAATACCTCGAAAAGAATATCCACTACAAGGATGCAAAAACCGCTTTCCTTAACGACAGAGGCACTCTCAATGTAGGCGGAAACGGTATTTCTCTCTTAGCTTATGTAAGCTATGCAGAGATAATGAACTCAAGAAAATTCGATAAGCTTATTGCCGCTCTCTGTAACGGTATTATGTATCTCCAGAAGGAAGACGGAAGCTTTATACATACTATTTATAAATCCGATTACTCCGTTCATAAGGAATATATAACCGTTTTCTATGACGGAGAGGCAACCTACGGTCTTTTAAGAGCTTACGGTCTCCTCGGCAACCCGAAGTATCTTACTGCCGGAGAAAAGGCCTGTGACTACTTTATCGCAAACAACTACGAGACATTAAACAGCCACTGGATTGCTTACAGCTTCAACGAGGTTACAAAGTTCTCGCCTAAGGCCGAATACTTCAGCTTCGGGCTTAAAAACGTACACGGATATACCGATAAGGTAAACCGTACAGTTACCGCCGCACATACCACCTGTGAAACTATGGGTGCGACCTTTGAGCTTTATGACCGCCTTTTAAAAAGCGGTATTGAGTGTGAAATGCTCGAAGAATTTGACGGCAATTTACTCATTGAAGCTTTTGAAAAGCGTGTAAAGTACGGCTTCAACTACTTTGTACAGCCCGAACAGGCTATGTACTTCAAGAACCCTCAGCTTGTCCTTAACAGCTTCGTGGTTCGTGAAGACAATTACAGAATAAGAATTGACGATATCCAGCATTTTATGGGCGGATATTATCTCTATTATAAAAACTATAAAACGGTTAAATCATACACCGAAAATCAGCAATAAAAAACAACAGAAAGGTTAGGTCATTTTTATGTCAGGACATTCCAAATGGAGCACCATTAAGAGAAAAAAGGGTGAAAAGGACGGTGCAAGAGCAAAGGTTTTCACCAAAATCAGCCGTGAAATTATCGTTGCAGTAAAGGAAGGCGGTGCTGACCCCTCCTCTAACTCAAAGCTTGCACAGCTCATTCAGAAGGCAAAGTCAAACAACATCCCCAACGATAACATCGACAGACTTTTAAAGAAGGCAAGCGGTGACGCTGAAAAGACAAACTACGAGGACTGTGTATATGAAGGCTACGGCCCTAACGGTGTAGCGCTTATCGTAGAATGTCTCACCGATAACAGAAACAGAACAGCAGGCGAAATCCGCCACTATTTCGACAAGTTCGGCGGTAACCTCGGTACATCCGGCTGTGTATCCTTTATGTTCAGCACAAAGGGTATTGTTGTTCTCGATAACGAGGACGGAGATATTGACGAGGATAAGGCTATGGAAGATATCCTCGAGGCAGGCGGCGACGACTTCTCCTTTGAAGACGGCTGTGTTGAAATCACAACAGAACCCACAGAAGCTGCTGCAGTAGGCGAAGCTCTCGCTGGTATGGGTTATAAGGTGCTTTCCGCCGAACCCGCAAAAATCCCCGCTACCTACACAGCTTTAACAGACGAAGACCACATCAAGAAGATGACATTACTCTTAGAAACACTCGAAGATAACGACGATGTCCAGAACGTGTGGCATAACTGGGAAGAATGAGGCGAATCGCCTCTGATAGTTCCGCCTTTTGCGATAAATGCTTAATTTAAAGGCATTTGTTGACGGCGGATAAATCACTTGAATAAGAATAACGGCAGGTGCAATTTGTACCTGCCGTTTTGCTTTATTAAAAATTTAATTTTATTATTTCTGTATCTATTATAGTATCCCAGTTTTCTGAATCAAAAACATGAAAAGATAATTCTACTTCTTCAACTTTTTGAATATCATTTTCTTCAAGTTCAGAATTAATAAATGTAATTTCGTCAACTATATGTTTACCTGGAGTTATATCCGATGATAGCATGGCAGTTACCATAAAACCGTTGATTGATACATCTCTTGTCTGAACTGTAATATTTTTTTCGCTATTGTTTTCAACATACAATTCAATATTGGGTCCTAAAAATGAACTACTCTCATCTAAACCCTTTATAATAATCTTTATATCATTTCCCTCATAGATAAGTTCTCCTGTATGATTAAAACTATATTCATAGATTTCCGCTATTGATGTCTTTATCTGAATCATATCTGTGTCAAGATAATCATCCCAATTTTCAGAATCGAATATATGAAAGGAAAACTCAATATCAGCAATATCTTCAATTCCGCTTTTTTCAAAATCACTATCAATAAATGATATACTGTCATTAGCTTTTTTACCACTTGCAACATCTGCTGATAGCATTGCATTTATCATATAACCATTTACTGAAACATCTCGGCATTGAACTGTCAAATTCTTTTCTGTATTATTTTCAATAAGTAGTTTAAGTTCTGTTCCAAATATACCCATTCCACTTACTAATTCTTTTGCGGTTATTTTTATTCCTGCTTCATCTACTATAACAGTTTCTTCAATTATCACTTCTTCATCTATAGTTGGCAATTCGATTTCAAACAAATCTTCCATTGCTAAAGTTGTACCTTGTTCAGTATGTTCTGATAGTGTTTCTTTAGGTGTGATAGATGTCACAGTACTAGTCGTTGTCTCAATAATTGATTGTGTTGTCTCTGCTTGGTATGATGAACTATTATCACTACAACCAGACAATAATACTGAACATAGAATTAAAGAAAATATTTTTTTCTTCATATCAAATCCTCCAAACCGCATTTAGTTATTTTTTAACTATAGCGCTTATATTATATATTATTTTCGACATTTTGTCAATACTGATAGTTAAAAATGCCATAATAATTTTATGGAGGTATTGATATGACTTTAGGAGAAAAAATACGTAATGCACGAGAAGATATGGATCTTTTACAATCGGATATGGCAAAGCTTATCCCTATGAATCAATCCAACTACTCAAAAATAGAACGCGATATTCAAGAGCCAAATATAGAACAGCTCAGAAGAATCTGCCAGATTTTAAAATTAGATCCTCGTTACCTCTTGGAAATCGGTGAACTGGATTTTATTTCCGCTTCGGATATGAAGCTTTTAAATGATATAAAAATTTTTATAGAAAACCATAAATAAACGGCAGGTATTTGTACCTGCCGTTTATGTTTAAACCCTATAATTATAAAGTGCGGACTTTTAACGAGCATTTTTGGGGCTGCCGCCCCTTTCCCCTGCCAAGCCTTTGAAAAGGCTTGACCTAAACTTCTTTTTTTGCTCGCTTCGCTCGTTGTTTTTAAGAGAGTCCGCCTTTTATCATTCCTTAAATATCTTCATTGCTTCTTCTGCCATTCTTTCGTACGCCTTAAGGCTCGGATGTAAGTGGTCGCCGCTGTCATAGCCCTCAGCAAAGGCTTTGGGGTCGTCGGGGTCACAGACTGCCTTATCGAAATCTATAAATCCGTCTGCCTCGTCTGTTGTTCTTATCCATTCGTTTACCTCATTCTTGAGAACCTCTCTGAAATCCTCGTAGGTTCTCCATCCCTTTATAGGAAGAAGTGTTCCGAGATAAACCTTAAGCCCCTTTTCCCGTGCAAGCTTTATATACCATCTTAATCCGTCAATCATCTCTTCCGCTGTCGGAAGGTCGCTCCAGGGTCTGAACTTGTTGACCTCCTCTCCGACAGGATGAATAATATCGTTTATTCCGTGCTGGATAATAACCGTATCCGCTCCCGTGACATCAGTTTCGTGGGGAAAACGGGTCTCGCCCTTAAGTCCGTATGAATCGTAGGTAATGTTGTCATACTGGCGGAGAATACGTGTTCCGCTCGCTGCCTTTCTTATAACGGCTGTATCGGTTATTCCTGCCTCTAAAACCTTTTCCATAAAAAAGTCCGGCCACGCCTGTGCGGTTATTGAGTCGCCGTAACAGATTACTGTTCGCTTTTCTTCTGTTGTAAGCACCTCGATATCGCTTAGAAAGTAGAAACAGCTTGTGGCTTTCGAGGTGTCCATATCGAAGGGCGAATTTTCGGTCTGGTCGCCTATTCCGAAATAGCCTCGTGATAACGGGCCTGTTATAATAACGCCCGAACGCATTTCGGTATAGTCCGCAAGATATATGCTTATTGCAAGCTCCTCGCCTCTTGATACTGAAAACTCTACGGGGTCGCTTACAGCTTTTTCTCCTGCAGGAATAGTTACGCTTTCTTTTCCGCCGAATGTGAATGTTTTTATTGTTGCAGCGTCAATCCTGTCTTCCCCTAAGGAACGGGCTGCTTTAACAGAAGCTATAGTTACCGCTTCTGTTCCACAGAAATTATCCAGTGTTATTCTTAATCCTTCGCCGTCAAGCATCATCTTTATCGGATAGCGAAGAGTTATATTTTTTGCATAGCTTGCGGGACGGCGTTTTGCAGCTGATACCGCATTACCCCAAGCCGTTACCCATTTTTTATTTTCTCCTGTCATTTTTATCCCCTTTTCTTCGACATTTTGTATATTTTATCTTATATATTACTTTTTGTATTTAAAAACACGCTGTTTTTGTTCATAATTCGTCAAAGCTGAACAAAAAACAATGTTCATAATCCGAACACCGATTTATAGTATAACACATTTTATCAAACACTGCAATATAATAAAAGCATTTATGAGCATTATTGAGGAAATCTCTTTTGAAAAAGGGGTATTCCTCAAACTCTTTTTCTAAAACTTTCAGTTTAAATTCAAGACCCACAGGGTAATACCTTGTGGGTCTTGAATTTATATTAAAAGTCTTTGTAAGTGAGTTCGGGAGAAAGCCTTTCTTCAGAAAGGTTTCTCCCGATAATACTGGTTTAATCTCTTAAGTTAAATGCGCCGATTAAGTCCTTAAGCATAGCCGACTGGCTTGAAAGCTCTTCGGATGCTGCAGCACTTTCTTCTGCAGTAGCGGAGTTAGTCTGGACAACGCCGGAAATCTGGTCGATACCGACAGTAACCTGGCCTGCAGAAGCAGCCTGTTCCTTACTTGCTTCAGCAATGCTGTTTACAAGCTGGTTTACCTTTAATGTAGCTTCTGAAACCTTATTCATAAGCTCAGCAGTTTCTTCTACTATAGCACTGCCATTCTTAACAGCTTCAACAGATTCTTCGATAAGAACGGTGGTATCGCTTGCTGCTTCAGCGGACTTAGAAGCAAGGTTTCTTACTTCGTCTGCTACAACGGCAAAGCCCTTACCGGCGTCTCCAGCTCTTGCAGCTTCAACTGCAGCATTAAGAGCGAGGATATTGGTCTGGAATGCGATATCTTCAATAGCCTTGATAATCTTGCTGATTTCTTCGGAAGAGCGGTTTATCTTATCCATAGCTTCGATAAGCTTCTTCATATGCTCGTTAGCACGCTGCATAGCTTCGTTTGTTTCGTTTGTGCTTATCTTTGCTATTTCACAGCTTCCTGAAGTGCTGTTGATATGTTGGGAAATTTCGGTAAGTGTTGCAGCAAGTTCCTGAATTGAGCTTGCCTGTTCAGTTGCACCCTGTGAAAGAGACTGTGCACCGGCAGAAACCTGTTCGGAACCGCTCGATACCTGGTCAGCGGCAAGATTTATCTGTGCGAGAGTGTCGCTTAACTGTGTATTAATCTTCTTTACGGATTCATAAAGATTTGCATAATCTCCGGCATAAATAGAAGCGTTACAATCTGTATCAACGTTGAAGTTGCCTTCTGCCATAGAAGCGAGGATACGGTCAATGTCACGGATAATAGCATTCATACCTGTAACAAGCTCACCTGTTGCTTCGGCGAGGATATGTGTTTCGTCTCTTGTTTTTACTGTAGGAACTTCGCTTGTAAGGTCGCCTGCAACAACGCTCTTAAGTCTTTTGGAAACAGCCTTTATAGGATTGCCGATTGTAGTTCCGATAAATGTTGCGAGTACTATTGCAAGAGCTATGCCTACAACTACAATAATTACAACAACGAGTATTATTTCATATACTTCTGTAAGGAAGTCGGAAGCGTCGGCTCTTATTATAAGCGACCAGCCGTTTGTGTTTTCAACGGGAGCAAAGGCAACGATATTGTCCTTACCCTGGATTTTTGTCTTTTCATATCCGTGTTCACCGTGTTCCATCTTATCGTGGATATCAGCGAGATTCTTAAGGGAAGAATCTGTTTCGGCAAGTATCTGGATATTTTCTGTTTCAGCGACCTTTGTGCCGTCCTTATGTGCAATCGTATTGCCTGCCGCGTCTATCAAATATGCCTGACAGCTATTGCTGAGATGAATCTGTGAAACGATGTCGTTAAGGAATGTTTCAGTAGGAACAACATATACGCATCCGATAACGTTAGTCCCTGATTCGCCGTTTTCCCAGAGAGGAGCAGCGATAATAATACTGATGTCTCCTGTAACTCTTGAAACAACAGGCTCAGAGATAGTAGCTTCGCCCTTCATTGCGTTTTTAAAATACTGACGGTCGGACATATCTGCACCGGTAGTTATATTTTTACCGCTTGCATCAAGAACAACACCTCGTATCATTCCGTGTGCCTTTGCATGCTGTGTTACGAGTTCAACCTTTTGTTCGGGGGTAAATTCATCACCTGCAATAGCTTTAGAACTGCCAAGCTCAACTGCTACGTTAAGATATGCTTCCATCTCCCATCTTACACGCTGTGCGGTAAGCTCTACGAGTTCGGTCATATCTTCTTCAAGACGAGTGTTGATACCCACGGTAGAAAGCGATGCAGAAACTACACCGAGTATAACGAGAGTAACGGCTACGAGGGTAATCATACTTACGATAATTGTGTGTTTTACAGATTTCATTAGTTATGTACCACCATTCTTTTTTGTTCTTCTCTCCCAAAAATATGAACTTTTTTATGTCTGTCTTTTTATAATACCACTTTTTTCAATAAAAGTCAATTAAACACTTTACTTAGTTATCGGTTTTCTATATTTTAAATAAAAAACCTTTCGTTTTTCTTGCCTTTGCCCTTTTAAATTGTGTAAATTGTTAAAAATTGTTTTTAATATTGAATTATAATTTCATATATGTTATAATGTTTGTAATAGTATAGCTTCTTGTTATATTAAAATATTATGACTCCTAGAAGGAGGTAAAAATGCTTAATAAGGGAAATATGAAAATAATCGGAGTTGTTCTTTGCGGAGCCCAGGATGAAGCTACTGCTGAACATATAACTCATATATCACACTATGCGGAAGAGCTTAACTATAAGCTTCTTATATTCAATTCCTTTGCTGACTATTTTATGGACAACACTCCCGACAATCCCACAAAGGTTATCTATAAAATCATAAATTATGACATTCTCGACGGTATTATTCTTCTTTCGGAATCGATAAAAAGCAACGCTGTTATCGAAGAAGTCGTTGCGAGTGCAACCGCAAGAAATATACCTGTCGTTTCTATTCTAACGCCTGTAAAGGGGTGTTATAACATTACCTTCGATTTCCGCGAAAACTTCAAGCGTATTATCGACCACGTAATCGAAGAGCATAACTGTAAGCGTATATATTTTGTAAGCGGTATAAAGGGTAATGATTTTGCCGAGGACAGGCTTAACTGTTACCGCGAATCTATGACCGAGCACGGTCTCGAAATAGATGAACGAGGAATAGGCTACGGCGATTTCTGGGACAGACCTACCTATGAGGTTGTTGAAAGATGGATTACCAACGACGCACTTCCTAAGCCCGACGCTATTATCTGTGCCAATGACTCTATGGCTATTGCAACCTGTATAAAGCTTTCCGAATTCGGATATAAGGTGCCCGACGATATTATTGTTACGGGTCACGACGGAATAGACGCTGAAAAATGTCATTCTCCGAGACTTACTACCGCTATAACAGATATAGAGGGTGCTTGTAAACGTGCCGTAAATGTTCTCGATGAGGTTATTAACGGCGGTGAACCCGATAAGGATATTGTTATCCCCTCTACTCTTATTACCTCCGAATCCTGTGGATGTAAGGAAATCTCAAACCTCGCTCTTAACCAGAAGATTTCCGAACTCTCTTCGAAGCTCGGTGAACAGTCGGGGTTTGAAAACCACCTTAATATGATGGCTATGATGCTTTCAGAGGATAACGATTTTGATGTATTCCGCACCCATCTTGCTCAGTATATGGAATCTGCCTGGGCACACAGTGCGTGGATATGTCTTGCTCCGGGATGTATGAATCCGAGACCCCTTACAGCCGATGAGCTTGCTGACGATACTACCTATGAACCGCCCGAAACAAGATTCTTTGACGGCGATAAGCTTATGAACGTTCTCGCCTGGGAAAAAGGACAAACTTACGTTCCCAACAATATTGAATTTGACAGAAGCGATATACTGCCGAATCTTATTGAAAAGCTTGAAAAGCACAATATGATCTTCTTCT
This sequence comes from Ruminiclostridium sp., assembly GCA_017624025.1. Taxonomy (GTDB): domain Bacteria; phylum Bacillota; class Clostridia; order Oscillospirales; family Ruminococcaceae; genus Ruminiclostridium_E. Next base: position 40,580 of record JAGANY010000041.1, read on the forward strand.
GTCCGATTTATTTCCGAAACTTAGCACAGGGATATATAGGTCTTTGCTGTCAGCCCGAATATGCTCCGTTCAAATTCACACAGACATTTATGAGCTACCTCAATATGATTCTTGAGGTAATGAAGCAGAAGCTGTTCATCAATGCTGCCGTATCACAGCTTAAATCTATGTATATTCTCGACTTTATGACCTCACTTTACAACAGAAGAGGCTTTTACTCAAAGATTAAGCCGAGGCTCGAAAACTGTATAACCCTCCGCCACGATCTTGTGGTTGTATCAGTAGATATGGACGGGCTTAAATCGATAAACGATACATACGGTCATCGTGAAGGCGACTATGCAATAAAATCAATTTCAAACCTTCTTACTCTTGCGTCAGATGATAACTCCATTGTTGCACGTTTCGGCGGCGATGAATTTGTTGTTGCGGGAGTTTTCCCCAACGGCGAAGAGGTTGCAAAGCGTTTCGAAGAATCTCTTAAGAGAAAAATCGAAGCCTTCAACGAAATTTCCAATAAGCCTTATAAGATTTCCGCAAGCGTTGGTATCTCTATAACCAAGCCCGACGAAACAACAAATCTTGATGAGCTTATTGAGCTTGCAGACGAGATAATGTACCGTGAAAAGGAAACAAGAAAGCGTTTAAGAGGCACAAGAACCTAAGGAGGAGTATATGGCAAAATGGATAGACAAAAGCATTGACATTTCTTCTTTTTATGACCGTTTAAGCAACGATTTAAAGGAGCTTATAGAAGAAGCAGAGCTTGCTGAAAAAGAAGAAAACGAAGGAAAATATATGGCTTTATGTGACAGCATCGAGGTTATCGGAAAGCTTCACGTTACGAGCGGACATATTTCCGAGTATGAATGGTGGAATATGCTTTGCAGCAGATATTTCCCGAGGGATTTAGGAGATTGATATGAGTAAAAACAAAACAGGAAACGGTTTAAAGATAATTATTATAGTCCTCGCTTTATTACTTGTTATAGCTGTAGGCGTAATAGCGGTTTTACTTATTAATAATGATAAAGACAATATTTCCGATAAGAGCGATGATGAAATTGTAACGGAAGCCGAAGAAGAAGAAAAAGACCCCGAAGACGAGGATAATAAAAAAGATAAAGACGAAGAAAAAACGGATTCGGTTTTTGAAGATATTTTTTCAAAGGAAGTAGAAAAAAGCGAGCTGCAATTTTTCTATAACGAAAAAGAAGGAAAAACTTATCTTATACTTAATGGTGAAGTGCTTGAGGATACGGTTGATGAAAAATTTACACCTGGAAGCTATAACAATTATTTGACAAAATCGCTACACAACGATGTCTATTTTCTCGGATGTTACGCTATTAAGGATAAGAAACTGTATAAATTCACCGATGATATTTTGCAAGAAGTTATTTCATTTGTAAGATTCTCAAATTATGGAGAGGGTGCTGCATTTATTTGTGATGACGGATTTGTACTTTACCGCTTCGATACAGGTAAAAAAGAAGTAATTTACGGCGAAGATGATGCTTCTGATTATATTCACACCTTTGCAATTTCTCCAGATGCTAAAACTGTTTTATATATGACTTATGATTATGAGTTGTATCTTTATAAAGACGGAAAAAGCCAAAAACTTGACGATGGATTTCAGGAATATGCAACAGTGGTCGCTGTATCAAATGATGGTGAATTCTGCTATGTTTTTGACGTATTTAGTGAAAACAAAACTTTTTACTGTTATAACTCCAACGGTGACAGAGATATAATATTTAATGCGAACGAATCTGGTCGTAGTTATGCTGTTGCTCCTATTGCTTTAAATATTGATAATACACAGGTTTCTTGCTGTTTTCGTGATATTGGAGAAATGCTTGTTTATGATAGTACTACTAGTGTGAAAAATAAGTATTATTTCGAGCCGTCTGAACATTCATCGAGCAGAGGTCTTGTCCCATCCGGAGAATACTGGTTTCAGCCACAAGAATATCTGAAAGAAGGCGACAGATATACAAATATAATCTTTACAGATGTTGAGAATTTAAACAATTGTTTTTATACAGGCGACAGAAATTCCTGTAGGTCTTACTATATTGATGGTGATGTGCTTAAAAAAATTTCTGAAAATAACTGCTGTCTCGATATTTCATCAGACAAAAGCGAATTATTCTGCTTTGATTACACAGATAATGTTCTTTATTATACAAATCTCAGTGAAAAAACCGTAGAAAAGGTCATTGATGAAATAATCTGCTTTGGCGTTACTCCAGATTTTACTCATATCTTCTATGTAACAAAAGATAATGAATTATATATTACTAATGCTGACGGAAGCGATAAGAAAAAGCTTGATAGTGATGTATGCGGAGAAAATTATTTTGAATCAAGTTCATTTGAAAACATAGGGGTTATATATCCTCGTATTCTTGGGAATGAATATATAATCTACGGCACAAATGACGGTGATATTTATATGTGCGATATTGATGGCGAAAGAACAAGAATTAAAGCTGAACTTGATTTTAGAGATTCAGATTACTATGTTAACGACTATTCTAATTTATATGGAAGAATAATGGGTAACAGCTATAATCATTCGTTTTTATTCTCCAACCGTGATTTCATAACCTACACAAACAACGGCAACCTTTATAAAATCGACAGCAACGGTAAAACCTCTCTTCTTTTAGAGAATGTTGAATAAAAAATAAGGACTGTACAAAAAGTACAGTCCTCTTTTTTTATCCTCTTACGCCGAAAGCATAGATTGTAGTAAACTTGTATTCTTCGCCTGCCTTAAGGGTACAGTCGGGGAAGTTTGGCTGGTTGGGAGAGTCGGGAGCGTACTGGCTCTCTAAACAAAGTCCTGTCTGGAACTCTAATTTCTTTCCGTCCTTGCCGATTTCGCTTCCGTCAAGACCAATGGATGTGTAAAGCTGGATAGCGGGCTTGTCGGTATGTACTGTCATTTCGATACCCGTCTTTTCGCAATAAGCAACGGCCGCCTTTCTCATAACGTGAGGTTCGCCAAGCATATAGTTGTGGTCGTAGCCTCTTAATATTTCGCCGTCAACATCCTTGCCGATAAGCTTAGCTGTTCTGAAATCAAAGGGAGTTCCTGTAACATCAGCAAGCTCGCCTGTAGGAATGAGTGCGGAATTTACGGGAGTATAGTAATCAGCGAAAAGCTGTAATTCGTGGCCGAGAACATCACCGCTGTGAATACCGCCGAGGTTGAAATAAGAATGGTTTGTAAGGTTAAGAACTGTGTCCTTGTCGCTTACACCCGTATATTCGAGCTTAAGCTCGTTGTCGTTTGTAAGTGTGTATGTACAGGTTACTTTTACTGTGCCGGGGAAGTTTTCTTCACAGTCGGGGCTTAAATATCCGAATGTTACGCTGTTATCGGTTACCGCGTCAACAGTCCATACTCTCTTATTGAAGCCAACCATTCCGCCGTGGAGAGTATTTGTGTTTTCATTTGCAAAAAGTCTGTGTTCTTCGCCGTTTAAGGTGAACTTTGCGTTTGCGATACGGTTAGCATATCTGCCTACTAAAGCACCGTGTGAGGATGTGCCGTTAACATAGCCGTCGAGGTCATCATAACCGAGAACAACATCTTCGAATATGCCGTTTCTGTCGGGCACAAAAAGACTTACAACAGCACCGCTGAAGTTTGTAAGCTCAACCTTCATACCGTTTTCGTTTTCGATAGTGAAGAGCCACACCTTGTAGCCATTAAAAAAACCGTAATCTTTTCTTTCTACCATTGTTTTTACTCCTTTTAAAATATTGATTTATCAGAACTGCCAATAAAGGAACGGGTTGTTGGTATTCTCAACAAGGAGAATAGTACATATAATAAGTATTGCTATATTCGATATAATTGTTACGAAGCCGACAGCGTTTTCGCCTGCCGAGGTCTTCTGTAAAAGCATCTTAAGCTTCGGGATAACAGGAGTAGATACCGCTGCTGCAAAAAGAATAATAAAGATATTATTCATAAACGAGGTTTCCACGGAAATATCGGAAAATGCGTTTCCGTTAGCACCTACAAGATTTCCGAAGAAAATTCCAAGTCTCGAAATATCAGTAAAATAGAAAATACCGAAACCGACTATTATTACTATTTTATTATATATATGCATTATTACCTCGGGTATCTTTTTAAGACGCTTGCTTCCGAGAAGGCGTTCACCGAGAATAAACAAGCCATAGTAAAGACCCCAGATTATATAGTTCCAGCTTGCACCGTGCCAGAAGCCTGTGCAGAACCATACAAGGAAAAGTCCGCCGTAAGGACGTCTCTTGCCGAAAATCGGAACATATAATAAGTAGTCACGGAAGAATGAACCGAGGGATATATGCCATCTCTGCCAGAATTCCGTTATGTTTTTACAGATAAAGGGATAGTTGAAGTTTTCGTCGAAATGAAAACCGAAAATTCGTCCGAGACCAATCGCCATATCCGAATATCCTGAGAAATCAAAATAAACATAGAGCGAATAGAGTATTACGCCGTACCAGGTTCCTAAAACAGATACATTAAGCAAATCACCGCCTAAGAACTGTTCAACGATAACGTGAAGTCCGTTAGCAAGAATTACTTTTTTTCCGAGACCTGTTATAAAACGGGTTATTCCTTCGCTTGCATCAGAAACAGAAGTCGAACGATTATCTATTTCCCCGGAAATAGTGCTGTAACGGACAATTGGACCGGCAACAAGCTGCGGGAAGAGGGAAATATACATTAGAAGCTTGAAATAATTCTTCTGTACGGGAACCTTGCCCCAGTATGCGTCCATTATGTAGGAGATAATCTGGAAGGTATAAAAGCTTATACCGATTGGAAGCTCTATTCCCGTAAGCGGAATCTCTGTTCCGAGTACCCCGTTTATGTTTGTAATAAAAAAGTCTGTGTATTTAAAAACGATAAGCATTCCAAGACTAAGTACAAGGGAACAAGCTACACCAATCTTTGCTTTTCCCGTACCCTTCCACTTATCTATAAGAAGACCACATAAATAGTTACCTGTTACACTTACAAGAAGCAGTAACAACCATACAGGACTGCTCCACGCATAGAAGATAAGCGAAAAAACTACAAGCACTATGTTTCGGTAAATCGTCTTTTTACTTATAAAATAGACAGGAATACAAAGTGCAAGAAATATATATAAAAAGAATAAATCCGAAAAAACCATCTATAACTCTCCAAAAATTTTCTACGTAAATAATTATACTATACTCCCACTCTTTTTGCAACCGATTTTTGAAAAAATCCAAATTTTTACCGCTTTTTTTGCTGATTTTTTGCACTGGAAAATTTGTAAAATCTTATCACCGAATTTTTCACATTTAATGTAAACTTTGGTTGCGAAAAGCATTATTATACGTTTTGACATTCAATTAATGTGAAAATTTTAATCATCAGATTTTTCACAATAGCTGAGCATTCATCCTGTTTAAAACTAACCAAAAAGATGACATTATTTTTCGATTTCGCACCAAAAAAGCCTCTCGTAACATCCCGTAACTGCTTCCGAGAAGGTGTATGATTTCTGCCTAAGAAACTATGGCTTCCTTTTTAGGCATAATAACGGATTTTTCAACATAATGTGTTGAAAAATCCGTTTTATACGATAGTTTTCAACAATTTATTGCCAGAATTACTAAAAATCGGGTCACTTTATTTTTTAAAAAATCTGATGGAGCGATTATTTTAAAAGCACCATCAGAAGCAAGGATGACGTTTTTATTCAGAGGATGATGGGTATTTTTCTGAAAAAATAATTTGAATTCAAGGCTTTGTTATCACACTTTTCAACTTTTCAACATTTACTCGCTCCGCTGTTGAAAAAGACACCATACGATTTTAGTCTGTGAAAAAAATCGAATGATGTCATTTTTGGATATTTTGCACACAAAAATAGCAGAATTCACCCAAAACAGCCTAAAAAAGCGGAGCAAACTTACGTTTACTCCGCTTTTCTGAACTTGTTGTCTTCCTGTTACGCTTGGGGCGAATCTTCCGCTTCTTCCTCGATATATTCAACCATACCCTCTTCTACAACCGTTTCCTCGCTGAAGGTCAACGAATTGAACGCAATTGCACCGCAAATCGCAAGAATAATATTAATCACCAGAATAGATAACAGGGATATACCTATAATCTTCCATATACGCCTGCTTCGCTTATTTTTTATTATAAGCTGTTCGTTTATACGCGAAAGCTGTTCTGCTATTTCATCAGTGTTTTCTTTTGTTTCAATCGTACTTCCGAGAAGCTTGCTTACGTCTGTCTCAAAAAGGTCTGCTATTTTTTTAAGCATCTCGGCGTCGGGAACCGAATATCCTTTTTCCCATTTTGAAACCGTCTGTCTTACAACGTTTAATCTTACGGCAACTTCTTCCTGTGTAAGACCTTTGTTTTTTCTGCAATTCTTTATGTTTTCGTTTAGCATATCAATGCCCTCCTTAATATTCTGTGCCCTTATTATAACAAAGCATCCCCCGTTACCTCAAGCAACGCATATTAACATCCGTAAAAAAGCCTCCCGTTATCCGAGAGGCTTTTAAACATTCATTATGTAATATTAAGGAATCTCTTGTATTCAGCAGGGTTCTGACACTTGGACTGTGCAAGTTCGTCTGTAATCTTACCATTACGTACGAGTCTTGCGAGATCCTGGTCGAGAGAGAACATTCCGTCTGCTTTACCTGTTGCGATAGCACTAGGAATCTGGAAGATTTTACCTTCACGGATATTCGCACGGATAGGAGCAGTAGCGTTCATAATTTCGAGAGCAGCTACTCGTCCCTTACCGTCTGCTGTAGCACAAAGTGTCTGGGAAATAACCGCTACCATTGCGTTAGCAAGCTGTGAACGAACCTGACCCTGTGAATGAGGGGGATAAACGTCGATGATACGGTCGAGGGTTTCAGCAGCACCTGTTGTATGAAGTGTTGAAAGCACTAAGTGACCTGTTTCAGCGGCGGTAATAGCGGCGTTAATAGTTTCGAAGTCACGCATTTCACCTACGAGGATTACGTCAGGGTCTTCACGAAGTGCGGCTCTTAACGCACCGGCGAAGCTGTCAACGTCAACGCCTACTTCACGCTGGTTAAGCATAGACTGCTTATGGTTGTGAAGATATTCGATAGGGTCTTCGATTGTAATAATGTGGCAGTTCTTCTGACGGTTAATGTGGTCAATCATAGCCGCAAGAGTTGTAGATTTACCGGAACCTGTAGGTCCTGTTACAAGAACAAGTCCTCTGGGTCTTAAAGCAAAGTCACCTAAGATGGGCGGGAGGTAAAGGTCTTTTAAGGTAGGAATATCGTTTCTTAAAAGACGCATAGCAACCGCATGGTAACCTCTCTGACGATATACGTTTACACGGTGTCTGTGACCGGAAGCGGAAACGTAAGAGAAGTCGGCGTCGAGACCCTTCTGAATGGTCTGCTTATGCTTGATTGAAGTAATCTGGTTGATTACGTTAACGATAATCGGTTCTGTACAGTCCGGATAACCGGAAAGCTTTTTTATATTACCGTGAAGACGAACGATAGGGGGAAGACCTGCAGTAAAATGCAAGTCTGATGCACCCATATCTCTTACTTCGTCGAGTATTGCATTAATGTCAAGTGTATTAGTCATTTTTTAATTTCCTCCTTATTATTATACTGAATATGTTGCCTTTACTAACTCGTCCATAGTGGTCTTACCTTCAAGTACCATATCAGTAACGTTGTCACGGAGGAGTCTTGTACCATTCTTACGAGCCTGGATACCGATTTCTTCTGCTGTGGCATTTCTTGCGATAAGCTCTTTAATATCGTTTGTAGAAACGATGATTTCGTGAATAGCTGTTCTTCCCTTATAACCGGAGTTGTGGCAAGAACGACAGCCACCGATGTGGTGCTGATAGATTTCAACAGGCTGATCCTTACCAACAAGCTTTAAGTCAGCAGGGTCAGTAAGAAGAATCTTTTCACGGCAATCGGGACAGAGAAGCTTAACAAGTCGCTGTGCGATAACGCCTACAAGAGAAGAAGCAACCATGTAAGGAGCAACACCCATATCTACGAGACGGAGGATTGTTGAAGCAGCGTCATTAGTATGGAGTGTGGAAAGTACCAAGTGTCCTGTGATAGCAGCACGGATAGCGATGTCGGCTGTTTCACCGTCACGGATTTCTCCGACCATTACGATATCAGGGTCCTGACGGAGGATAGAACGAAGAGCAGCAGCAAATGTCATACCTGCCTTTTCGTTCATCTGACACTGGTTTACGCCATCGATTTTCTTTTCGACAGGGTCTTCGGCTGTAACGATATTTACGTTAGGCTTTGAAAGTTCGCCAAGGGTTGCGTAAAGAGTTGTAGATTTACCGGAACCTGTAGGTCCAGTTACAAGCATAACGCCGTTAGGACAACGAATAATCTGTCTGAACATTTCATAGTTATAATCTGTCATACCGAGGTCGGTAATCTTTCTTGCCTTTTCATCACCTGTAGCAAGAAGACGGATAACGCACTTTTCGCCGTAAACAGTAGGAATTGTAGAAATACGTAAGTCCTGGTTTACGCCGTCGATTACAGCAGAAGAACGACCGTCAAGAGGAATACGCTTTTCGGCAATATTCATACCGCCTAAGATCTTGATACGAGTAATGAGAGAGTTATGAACTGCAGGCTTAACTGCCATCTTCTCCACACACTCGCCGTCGATACGGAAACGAATACGTGTTCTGTCCTTAAATGCTTCGATATGAATATCTGATGCTCTGTCGCGGTAAGCGGATTCGATAATTGTATTAACGAGCTTAACAACAGGAGCGTTATCGATACGTTCTTCAGAAGCGTCGTCTTCCTGCATAAGTGCAGCGTTAGCGTCATATTCACTATCGATATCGTCCATAACCTTAGACACGGTATTAGCGGAATAAACCTTACCGATAGATTCAAGGATTGAAGACTTTGTAGCAAGCATGGGGTGGATTTCCATACCTGTCTGGATCTTTAATTCTTCGAAGATATAGAAGTTTACCGGGTCATTTGTAGCAACATAAAGACGACCGTTATTGATCTTGAATGCGATAACGGTGTTCTTCTTAGCAACAGCCTCAGGAATCTTCTTTACGGCTTCGCCCTCAATCTTTGTTGTTGTAAGGTCGATAAACGGAACCTTTAAACGCTGGGAGAGAGCCTGTGCGAGCTGGGTTTCGGAAACATAACCCAGGTCGAGGAGCATATCGCCGAGTTTTTTTCCTGTTTCCTTCTGTTTTACGAGTGCATCTTCAAGGTGCTGCTTAGTGATGTAGCCGTTTTCGAGAAGGATTTGTCCTATTGGTACATTCTTCATGGGTAAACCTCCATATTTATGAAAATTCTCATAATAAACAAATATTACAACTGAAAACAGTTGATATTAACTTAAAAATGTGTTAAAATGGTATAAAATAAATTACAGAAAGGAAATTTAAAATGTTTAACATTTTCGAACTCCCTCTTTCTTATACGATAACCTTTATCGTAATGGCATTTATCTTAGGTTCGGTTATCGGAAGCTTTTTAAACGTTGTAATTTTACGTACTCCGCTTAAACAGTCTATTGTTGTGAACCGAAGCCACTGTATGACTTGTGGAAATCAGCTTAAGAATATCGACCTTATCCCGATTTTCAGCTACATATTCTTAGGCGGAAAATGTAGATTCTGTAAGTCGAAGATTTCGCCGAGATACTGGATAGTTGAACTTACAACAGCTGTTATGTACACTATCTCGATATGTACTCTCGGAGTAAGTATTGAGCTTCTTTACGCAATCGTCCTTATCCCTGTGCTTATAGTTGCGAGCGGTATCGACATCGACCATATGCAGATTCCATATACCTGCAGTGCTATAATAGCAGTTCTCGGTATAATCTCAATCTTTACTGACGGTCGTCCCTGGCACGAGCATTTACTCGGAGCTGTTGTTGTAGGAGTACCGTTTGCAATCTTTGCAATGGTTGGCGCTATGGGAGGCGGCGACCTTCACCTTATGGCTGCAGCAGGATTACTTCTCGGTTGGAGAATCATTCCGGCAGCGGCTATCGGTATTGTTCTCGGAGCTATCGGTGGAGGAATTACTCTTCTTTCTGTTCCTAAGAAGCTTAAAGCCGAAACTAAAGATGCTGTAGAAAAGATTGCGGTTGAATGGTATGAAAATCAAAAAGAAAACGGATTTACCGTTGCTGAAGGTAAAAGCGACGTCCTTTTCGGTAATATATTCAAAGGCAAATGCGATATATCTGTTGAATGTATCGATGAAAAACTCTGGAGCGGTAAACCCGATGTTGACGCTCTTAACGAACATATAAACGAGCTTGCTGCTAAGGATTTTGCAATTTCAATCGTTATTGAGGGCGACCAGATAAAGAGCGTTAATTGTAAAAAACAAATTGTCTTTGGACCTTATCTTTCAGTCGGTATTGCTGCCGGTTATCTTTTCGGACAGCAGATTATTGACTGGTACCTCGGATTGATGTAATAAACAAAACAGGGATTAGCACACAGCTTGTATGTGCTAATCGCTGTCCCCCGGTGCAAAAGCACCGGGGATTTTTTTGCGATTAATAGTGGGGGATATAGTAATAAATTATAATATCCGAACCATTTGCGCCACCGGGGTAAATGGGATTCCAACCGCTTACAACAGGAGAGAGGGTGTCGTCTGCTGTGTCGAGCAATCCGTCAGCACCGGGAAGCTTCGTGTAGTTGGAAATTTCCATATTTCTTAATTCAAAAGTAATATTTTCAATTGCTCCTGAACGCTGAGGTGCAATGCTGTCAAGTCCGAATGACTTGTCGGGATAGAGAGCAGGGTTTGATAAATGATTTTCCTGATACTCGTAATAATAATCAAGGGTATCATTCTTGATATAAAGGCTGCTTGTAGGGTCAACTACGCCGCCGCTATATACAAGATAATCATCTTCACAGTCGTAAGGAATAATCTTGAATTCAGCAAAGAGCGAGCCTCTTAACTTATTGGAAGATACTGCTGTAGGAGCAATAATGAGGTTCTGGCTGTTTACATAGAATGCATCGTCAAAAACCTCTCCTCTTAACTCTCCGCTGTCAAATACAGTGGATGAGAAAGCACCGCTGGACGGAATCGGAATATCATAAAGCTTGTATGTTGACTTTTCCGGTTCATTCGTATCCTCGGCATAATGGAAAATAAGCATACCTGCTTTATCTTTTGTTCCTGAACCAGCGTTGTTATAGAGAGTCTGGAAAGCTGTAAATGTATCGCCGAGCTGTGATAAACCGCTCGTAAGGTCAACAGCATAGATTGTATCAATTCTGTTTGCAAAAGCAAGACGGTTTTCGATATAATCGCCGATAATCTTGTTTGCGGTAAGAGCGTCTGTAGATGCTGCAGTCTTATTAACCATTTCACGTACAGGAGTAGCAAATGCAGCAACACAAGCCATAAGTAAACCGAGTATTGCTACTACGATTATAAGCTCTGTAAGAGTAAAGCCCTTACGATGGCGTAATTTCATTAAATATTTCAACATAATATTACGCCTCCTTATGCATTAGAATTATCGATATTTCCGGACGCGTTAAGATGTGTAACATATCCTGCACCGTCACGGGAAGGTGTGGATACGTTAAGACCGAACCAGTATCCTGCAAGACCCTGGTCATCAGCAACAGGATTGTTGTAGTCGTACTCAAAAGAGAAACCACTCTTGTAATTTACAAGCTGGAACTGTACTTTATACTGTCCCGAAGCTGAGAAATTAAACTTGAGGTATCCGCTGTTGTCTGATTCATCGCCGCTCTTATAAGTACTTGTACCGCTTGTTGTAACTTCCTTATAGTTCTTTACAACATAGTGGGGAGGTAATCTTAAATCGAGGCTGAAATTTGAAGTATCGATACCTGTGGGTGCGGGATTAGGCTGGATTGTAAGAGTATATGTACCCGGGATAGACTGGTTAGAGGATGCTGTATATTCAACATTTAAAAGAACAGAACCATTACCATTATCAAAGCTCGGGTTTGCGGAGTCGCTGTACTTTGCGAGTGTTGTAATCGGAACAACATCACCGTAAAGAATTGCGTTAGGATATAAACCACTTACAGAAATCTTAGCGTCAGCTACGATTGCTTCATCAATATTAGCACCCTTAACAGCAAATCCGCCACAGGAGTTACAAGCGTAACCGCCGCTTCCGCCGTCATAGGTAAATTTAGTTGTATCATCGTGTGTTCCTGTTTCTTCACAGTCTTCACAGAAGAGAGTCTGATAGAAAGTCATACCACAGGACGGGCAAATATAAGGTGATGTCTGCACGAAATCCTCCGGCTTTGTAGTTCCCATAAAGTCAGTGTTGTTTGCAAAATGACCGCAGCCTAAGCCACCGGCAAAATTACAGTAAACGAAGTTCTTATAACCGTCAACCTTGTTGTATGAGATATCAAAAGTTTGAGACTGTCCTTCGACATTAAGTTTAAGAATGTTAAGACGGTTACCTGCTGCGTCAGTTTCTTCTCTGTACTTTCTATAGGTTTCGTCGCTTACAACGTTATTGATGAGATGGTTTAAATCTTCTTCTGATTTATTTGCGATTTCTGCCTGAGTTCTTGCGTTTGCAAGAATCATAAATATAACCATTATCAGAGCTGCAAAGACCGCAATAGCAACAATACACTCTACAAGAGTAAAGCCTTTTCGTCTGTTAAGACGTTTCAAAAATTTATTCATTGCGTTATCCTTTCTTTTAATTACCCGCCCGTTTAAGGGCGGGTATTAAGAAATCAGCCGATATAGTTGCTTCCTGCTACATCCCAGATATCAACGTGGGAAGGAGAGGAATAAGTGCCTGTTCCGGGAGGAGCGGTAGGAGGTGTACCGGGTGTGCCGGGTGTACCGCCGCCGGGTTTTCCGCCTGTTAAGGATCCGGTCATAGCCGAAATTCTTGAAGGCTTGGGTTCAGCGTAGTAAATATAGGAAGTACCTGCACGATATGTTGAACAGATCATAGCTCCGAAGAGAGGATTTGTACCACCGGCAAGCTCCTTGTTGTTAACTTCGCCGTTAGGAGCATAGATAAATCCACAGAATGTATTCTGGATTCTTGTCATATCAATAGCTATTGCATTGTTAGCGTTAGAGATAAGCATAAACTGGTTTTCATACTGGGGAAGGGGAGTATTTGTACCTGGCTGGCACATAGTGGCTGCCTTGCTGTCACTCATATTGCCGTCTGTACCAATAACACCAATCTGTGCAGCGTTACCTACTACTTCCTTATATCCAGCGATATAAAGAGCAGTTGCTGTTGTTGCATAGTTGTTATAGTTGTAAGGAGCATAGGTTGCAGAGGGAGCATATACAGGCTGCATAATCTCAAACCATTCGCCTTCAGCATCCTGTGCCCACTGACCTGTACCAACTTCACCGACCTGAACCTGAGTAAGTGTACTCGGATCATAGTTAGCCATTTCAAGTGTTACGTTACCGTCGCCTACTGCAACTACCTGACCCCAGCTACCATTGTTATTGTAGTTGGTGCCCTGCCAAGCAAAAGCAGGATCATCAGCAGTTGTATCTGTATCGTCGGGATTAGCGTCAACAAGAATGTTGGGAAGAAGAACAACAGGCATTGTTCCAGCAGTACCTGAAGCATCTTCAGTATGGATGTTGTAAACAATCTGAGCACTGCCGCCGCCGATGCTGGATACACTGGAGGCAACAATATTAAGTGCACAGCCGTTAGCATTATAGGGAATATCAACAGTAACCACACTGCTGGGGCTAGAGGTTGCGGTTCTTATAGTAAGACCGTTAGGACCTGTGTAACCCCAATAATCAGTTACATCGTCACCGTCAGTATCAATTTCAGAAAGAAGGCTGAAATCGATAGTAAGAACATTAGCATATGCAGTTGCAGGGCTGGTATAGTTTTCATAAACGACATTTTCGCCTGCCTGCTGTTCAATAGCACCGCTTACGGATGTATTGTTTGTTACAGTTTCAAAGCTGTCTGATGTTGAATTAGGAACACGGTTAGTAACAGTAACCTGAATATCATCGGCATTGAATGTTCCGATAGCATTTCCTGCTGTGCTGGCAGAAGCACCACTGCTGATAGAATTGCTTGTGCCGCCGTTTACTGTAATAGTTGCTGTATCAGTTACAGGTGTTCCGTTAGGAAGGAATAATGTTCCGTTACAGTCGAAATCACCGGATACCTTAAATGTGTCATTAGAATCGGCACTATCATACTTAGGAGGATATCCTTCTGTAGTTGCGTTAGCTAAAGCAGAAGCAACGGGATTACCATCTTCATCTAAAACTGTATCGCCCATCTGGTAGTAGATATTGCCTGTAACGTGGAGATTGCCGTTAATTGTGGGAGAACCGTGAGATATGATATAAAGGTCGCCCTCAACATAGATATCAGTAGCAGTTATCTGTGCACCGTCGCCGGAGAGTACCAAATCTCCGCCTACATAAAGGTTATTGTCGTACTGGTTGTTATTGTTAAGGTCAAAGCTGTTGGCATTTGAGCCTAACATAACGAAGTCACCGCCGATATACCAGTCGTTACCGCTGCCCTGGATATTTGTTGTAAACTTATCGAGGTAGATAGAACCTGTAGATGTAACAGAACCTAAGAAGGTATTGTTATTACCGTTTACAAAGAAGGTATGATCGTTCTGGTAGAAAGCGTCATCGTTGATCTGATGAGCCTTGATTTCTACGATACGGGAAGTACGTACGATACCTGTACCGCCGTTGTTTTCGCCGATTACCTGACCTGTGGAGGTGAAGTATCTGTCAAATAATCCGCCGCCAGGTCCGGGAGTAGGAGGTGTAGGAGGTGTTCCGGGAGAACCGGGGTCGGGAGTCCAGACCTTAGACTTTACAGTCATTATGGAGTCCTGTACCGAAATAGTATTATTACGATAATATGCGGTTGTTGTAAATGTGTACTCATACTTAAAGAAGAATGTGTACTGACCTAAAGATGTATCAGGACCTGCAACAGGTGCAGAATACTGCTGTGTATTATCTTTAAGTTCGATTTCAATTTTTACGCCGTCAATTACGCCTGATATAATGGAATCAGCGTTTACAAGCTGAGAAAGAATTGTTTCGTCGCTTGCAGACGGTGTGGAAATGTTCTGGCTGGAAGCAGTAATCTTATCGCCGATCGTTTCCATAGTTAAAACTGCGTCACGGAGAGGCTGATAATTGTTAACACCTACACCGTTTGCCGAACCGATAGGATCATTACCTACAGCGGACGCAACCATATCAGAAACGGAGATAGCGGAAAGATAAAGCTGGGAGTAGTTATAGTTGCTTACAACGGAGTTATAAGCACTTCTTGCTGTATAATATGCGGTTGACGCCATAGTAATAAGCAATGCCATAACAGCGATAACAGCAAAAAGAACTGCACCCTTTTTCTGCTTCATTCTGCCAATACGCTTCATCAGCATGGGTATGACCTCCTTTCGTGGGTCTGTGTGTCAAAAAACTTACTGGTTAACTACGATGGATACGCCGGAAGCATCAATTGTTTCGAGCTCTTCCATCTGTTCAACGCCGAAGAACATAATTTCAACAGGAACAGTAACTTCTGTTTCGTCTGTACAAGGTGTAGCTGTATCTATTTTTTCGCCAGCAGCATTTTCAATCTGTTCTTCTTCTTCTTCAACTTCAACAGTCATAGGAATTTCAACAGTTTCCATATATGTTGCTCTGTCAAGGCCGTAAATGTAGTCAAGGAATGCGAGGTAGTCCTTGTATGTACCTGTTACTTCAAGAGAAACAGAAATAACGCTGACTGTCTGGACTGTATCTGTTGATACTGCAAGCTTACATAAAGCTTCCTTATAAGCCTTCTTCATTGTGTCGGAATACTTGCTTACTTCAACAGTATTGCCTTCTTCGTCAAGAATAGAGATGCTTGTGATTTTATCGGCAACGATTGTGTACTTCTTGTCGCCGTCCTTGAATTCGCCTTCTAAGAGTACTTCTCCTTCTGTACCTCTTGCAGACTGTGAATAAGCCTTAAGGTCATAGATTACAGGAGTTTCTTCGTAGATTTCGAGTTCAAGGTCTTCAGTTGTAAGAAGCTCAGCTTCAATTTCAAGAGTGGTAAGATTGCTCTTAGCAAGATGAGCGTGTACGATTTCTACTGCTTCGTATGTTGTAAGGTCAGGATAGAATCCGCCTTCGAGTGTTTCAGCACTCTTCTTTGCTTCCTTGATTTCATCATCGATTGTTGCTTCACGGGAAAGCTCAGCATTAAGCTCTTCTTCTTCCTTCTGGATAGCTGTAAGCTTGTTTTTGGAAGCATCAATGCCATCCTTGGCAGGCTTAATAAAGAGGAAAATACCTCCGGCAATAATTGCACCTACTACAAGAATAATAATAATTGCTTTTTCGATTTTACTTAAGTTCAACGTTGTTACCTCCCTTTATTCTCATTGTAAGTTCACATTCATAGAAGATATCGGGTTCAACTTCCTGACCGTTTTCAGATTCAGCACCTTCGTTGATATCTTCGCCCTTATAGCCTGTAAATACAATGCCTTCAAAATAATCCTGTTCAATAAGATTTCTTACATACTTTGTAGGAATAGACTGATCCTTTGTCTGGAGTTTAACGGTTACGTTATAACCGGAAACAGCAATCTTATCGATAAGGTAAGTAGTTTCGTCGAATTCGGCAAGAGCCTTAAGGAGATTATCTCTTACAGCTGTTGTTGTCTTAGGGAGATATTCGAAGAGGGTGTTTGCTGTAAGGAGGTTATCCTGATAAAGCTGGATGTTATCACATACTGTAATCTTTTCTTTAAGTGCAGCTCTTCTTGCATCAATTTCAGCATTGTGGATTCTTGCGTCAATTTCTGCCCATTCTTCATCATAACCCTTAGCAATGTTATTCATAGCGAAGGTTACTGCTGCAACAGCTGCAGCGGATGCAACAGCGATAAGAACAACAGCAATAAGGAACTTACTTGTGCCCTTCTTTTCCTTAACAGCAGAAGAATCGAGAAGGTTGATGTGGTCGAGATCCTTTCTTACTTTAAAGAACGCACCGATTGCATTAGCATATTCAGAGAAGTCAAAGTCACAGAATGTAACAATGTTGTTGGGCATATTAAGAATATGTGCAGGAACATTGAAAGAAGATACTGCGTTGGAAAGAGCGATAAAGTCTCTTACCTGACCATAGAACATAATTTCCTTGAGAGGTCTTGCGTCCTTTCTCTGAGAAATAAACTGAATTGTACGGAATACGTTATCGTAAACAGCCTGGTTTACGTAATCTTCGTCATTACCGTAGTCATAGGGGTCGATTCTTACGTAACGGTTAAGTGTAACCTGGCCGTTTTCATAGAGGTTGATATTTACGAAGTCGTTATCAACCTGTACAAGCATAAGAGGCATAGCTGACTCGAGCTTGGGAGTGTTGAGGATTAAACGGGAAATACAGTTGTTGGAAATGTTGATCTGCTTTAAGTTAAGACCGAGCTGAGTGAAAAGACGGATATAACCATCAACCATTCTCTGGGGGCAGGCTGTAGCAAGAAGCTGGAGCATAGGAGCGTCATTTTCGTCCTTTGTTTCGCCTACGATGGAATATGATATATTATATTCCTTTGTGATACCCATTGTGTTGAGGATCATAGCTTCGATAGCCGCGGAGTTTGAAATTTTCTTAGGCTTCGGAATTGTAAGTTCCTTATAAAGGATAGAACCGGAGTTGATACAAACGATTGCTTCCTTTTCCTTGATATTCTTTGTTGCGATAATATCGGTAATTTCACCTGCAACCATAGGAATATCGGTAATATAGCCGTTGCTTACGCTTCCGACAGTTAAATCTCTTGTTTCAACCTCAAGAACACGGATTTTGTTACCGCTTAAGGTTCCGCGGACAAGCTTCACCTGCTTGTCGGTAATATCAATAGATAACATTTATGTGACCATTCCTTTCCTGAAAGAGGGATTTCCTCTCTGATTTGAATTTTTGATTTTTGTTGGATTATGCACCCATGTTGCCCATACCGCCGTAGAGAATCGGGAATACACCGGCAAGGATCATACCGATCATAATACCCATAAAGATAATCATACACGGTTCAAGTAAGCCTACGAGCTTGCTGATAGCTGTATCTGCTTCGTCTTCGTAATAGTCAGCAGACTTGGAAAGAATATCATCAAGTGCACCGGATTCCTCACCTACCATTATAATAGAGGTAAAGATACCGGGGAAGATACCTGTTTTCGCAATAGCAGCGGAGAGAGATTCACCGTGCTTAACGTCTTCAACAACATGTTCGTGGAAGGTTGTCTGAATATATGAGTTGTTAAGTGTATCAACTGATTTTTCAATACAGTCAACCATCTGAAGACCTGAAGCGAAAAGGTTTGCCATTGTTCTCGCAAAACGGGAAACATAGATTGTCGAAAGAAGAGGACCTACCTTAGGGAACTTAATCAACATCTGGTCAACCTTATATCCGATCTTAGGGTTCTTGACAAGAACTCTTATAATGAAAATAAGAACAACCGCTACAAGAATAATAACCCACCAGTAACCAATCATAAAGTCAGAGATACCGAACATTGCCGCTGAAAGCGGAGGAAGTTCGTCTCCGGCAAGGTCGCGGAACATCGGCATGATGAAGATAAACAGACCGAAGAATACACCTATTAAGAGGATACCGAGGATCATAGGATATGTCATAGCACCCTTGATCTTGTTGTTTGTTTTGTTTTCATTTGCATAGTGGTCAGCTACACGGGTCATGATAGAGTCAAGGTTACCTGACGCTTCACCGGCAGCAACCATACTTACGAAAAGGTTCGGGAAAACACCCGGACGGGACTGGATCGCTTCAGAGAACGAACGACCCTTCTGAACATCTTCGTAGATTTCGAGGAGAACCGCTTTCGCTTTTTTGTTTTCCTCCTGTGAGTAAAGAATATGTAAGCTTTTTACAAGGCTGATACCCGCTGTAAGCATTGATGCAAGCTGTCTGCACATAAATGCTAAATCGGCGGTTTTAAATTTGTACTTTGCGTCCTGCTGCTTTTCTTCGATCTGGGTATATTGAGTACAGAAAAGATTTTTCTCTCTTAATTTCGAGGTTAAGTCGAGATAATCATCCGCATACTCTTTTCCTTTTACCTTAACACCATTGGCATCAGTCGCAACGTATGAGAAATATGCCATGTACACCCTCCGTTCATGTTTATTTATTAATGCGCCTATGTATGTAATTATATTATATCATAGTAAAACTTATATAACAATAGTGTAGTCTTACAAAATTATAACTTTTATTTTGTGAAAAAAGTATTATTTAATGGTTACTAAGTTACATTTTTGTTACCATTTTTATTAAAAAAAGGCTCTTTTTAAGCAAAAATTTGCCTTTTTAAAAGATATTGTTACCGCTCTCGAAAACGATTCCAGCTTAATTTACTTAAATTAAGTTAATCGCTTGTGCATTTTTACCTAAATCCGGATTTTTATTTGTTTATTTTAGCGTATTGACATTAACAGTTTTATTCTATATAATGAATATGTAAAGCGGAATATTACCGCACATTAATTAAGGAACAACACCCGTTGTGTCTGTTCCCGATGAAAGGACGAAAACCAATGAACGTAAAGATTTTTAACCAGCCTTCTCTCCCCAATATGCCCTGGCAGGACAGACCCGAAGGCTGCAAGGATGTAGTATGGCGTTACGATGCTAACCCCATTATCCCCAGAGATTTACTCCCCACAAGCAACTCTATTTTCAATAGTGCTGTTGTTCCTTTTGAAAAGGGCGACTATAAGTTTGCAGGTGTATTCCGTGTTGACGACAAGGAAAGAAACATGGCTATCCACGCTGGTTTCTCCAAGGACGGTATCCACTGGGATATCAACGAAAAGAAGGTTGAATGGATAAACGACGATCCCGAAACTGCTGAAGCTAATCCCTGGCAGTACGGCTACGACCCCAGATGTGTATGGATCGAAGACAGATTCTGGATCACATGGTGTAACGCTTACGGCTGGAAGCCCACAATCGGTATGGGCTGGACAAAGGATTTCGTAGAATTCCACCAGATCGAAAACGCTTACCTCCCCTTCAACAGAAACGGCGTTCTTTTCCCCAGAAAGATCAACGGCGAATACGTAATGTTCTCCCGTCCTTCTGACAGCGGTCACACACCTTTCGGCGATATGTACCTCTCTCACTCCAAGGATATGACATACTGGGGCAAGCACAGACACGTTATGGCTCCTAACAAGGGTTGGGAATCCAAGAAGATTGGTGCCGGTCCTATCCCGATTGAAACAAGCGAAGGCTGGCTCGTATTCTACCACGGCGTTCTCGAAAGCTGTAACGGTTTCGTATATAGCTTCGGCGCTGCTATCCTCGATATTGACAAGCCCTGGGTTGTTAAGTATCGTTGCGGCGAATATCTCCTTAACCCCCGTGAGTACTACGAATGTGTAGGCGACGTTCAGAACGTAACATTCCCCTGTGCTGCTCTTTGCGACGGCGATACAGGTAGAATTGCTATCTACTACGGCTGTGCTGATACTTGTGTATCTATGGCATTCTGTACAGTAGATGAAGTTGTTGAATACGTTAAGTCTCACTCCTGCATCTAATTAAACATATTTTTAAGGGCAGTCCGCAAGGGCTGCCCTTATTATTTTATATGATTTATTACAAAAGAATAAGTCATCTCATAAGAGATGACTTTTTAATGTTTGGTTGGGGTGGAAGGATTTGAACCCTCGAAATGGCGGAGTCAGAGTCCGATGCCTTACCACTTGGCGACACCCCAATATTTACTTGCTTCATTCAGCTTATATATAATATCACATTTTTATCTGCTTGTCAATACTTTTTTAAAAATTTTTTTAAAAACTTTTTATATATACCATTATAATATATACCTGTGTTGTTGTCACAGTAGTATTTATGAGTATTACCGAGGGAAACCCTTTTGAAAAAGGGCTTCCCTCGGGCTCCCTTCCGAAAACTTTCAGTTTAAATTAAAGAACCACAGGATTAACCTGTGGTTCTTTAATTTATATTAAAAGTCTTTGGAAGAGGGTTCGGGAGAAAGCCTTTCTTCAGAAAGGTTTCTCCCGATAAATACCTATAA
>JAGANY010000042.1 GCA_017624025.1 Ruminiclostridium sp.
GGTATTTTACCTAACGTTCTTAATGTATTAGTTGTTCCTGCATTTCCGCTACCTTGTTCTCTAATATCACCTTTACCCATTAATTTACTTATTATAATATCCCTTCCGAAAACTTTCAGTTTAAATTTAAGACCCACAGGATAAACCTGTGGGTCTTAAATTTATATTAAAAGTCTTTGGAAGAGGGTTCGGGAGAAAGCCTTTCTTCAGAAAGGTTTCTCCCGTTAATACCTATAAAAACTTTTATGACAACAATACCCTTAACAAGATGGAGTTATTTATTTCCGTTAATAAGTTGACATAATTTTTAAAAGTGGTATAATTAGAATAATGACGAAATTTGAAAGAAGGCTTATATATGGATTTTTCCGCTCTTAATTTTGGCGTTGACGGTGACAGCATAACCGCCAATAACCAGTGGTCACACCACGTTTATGAAAATCTCGGTTTTGCTTCCCATCATAATGTTGCAATTGGAAGTGCGGTATGGTATAAGAGAACCATAAGCTGTGCAAAAGGCTCGGTAACGACCCAGAGCTATAACGACCCCGATTTCAAGGGCTTCAGTGACGGCTGGCTCGAAACGGACGACCTCGAAGAGCTCCAGAAGAGAGCAAACAACTGTGCGGTAGTACATATCGAAAGATATATTTCCGACGTAAAGTCGGGAAAGGCTCCTGTGCCCGATGTTTTTGCATTCGCTATGGGTACAAACGATGATATAAACTGCCTCGGAAACGCTGAGACAGCCCTTAAGGGAAAGACTCTCGAAAATGTCAATCTGTTTACCGAAGCGGGTGCTATGCGTTGGTGTTTACAGAGAATTATGGAGGAATTTCCTCTCGCAAGAGTTTTCGTTCTTACCCCCCTCCAGACCGCAACCCCCGAACATAACGATAAGACAAGAAAGCAGATTGAAACAGTTATGAAGCCTGTAGCAATGGCTATGGGAGCACAGCTCATCGACTGCTACGGCGAAAGCGGAATATGTGAAAAATTCGAGAATATCGGTGCCGAAGGAAAATATCTTATCGACGGCTTGCATCCTAAGCTCGACGGACAGGCTTTACAGGGCAGATATGTAACCAAAGAAATCCGTAACAATATGTTCTGAAATAAGACATAGCTTAAGGGTGTTATCCTTATAGAAATATCTGCAGGTGTTATTGAGGGAAACCCTTTTGAAAAAGGGCTTTCCCGGGGGCTCCCTTCCGAAAACTTTCAGTTTAAAATTAAGACCAACAGGATAAACCTGTTGGTCTTAATTTTATATTAAAAGTCTTTGGAAGAGGGTTCGGGAGAAAGCCTTTCTTCAGAAAGGTTTCTCCCGATAAACACTTGTAGATACTTCTATAAAAACAACACCCTTAAGCTATGTCTGTTTTCAGGACTTAGTGGAGCTCGGGGTATTCTTTTAAAGCAGCTTCGTAGTAATTGAGGATAGCTTCTTCGAAAGTGACAGTGCCGGCGAAATAGGGGGCAAAGGATTTAGTGATTAAATCTGTAAGTGTTGTGTCGTATATAGTGTGGCTTGCAGCATTGATTTTTTCGGAAACGGAATGGAAAACTCCGTTACCGTTCTGACCTGCAAAATTATCGTGTGCATAACCAACTTCAGCAGCCTTCTGGCCAGCGGATTTATCGTTGGGGAAGGTTAAGATATCGGGGTTGGTTGCCATATCTACGCCTATTTCCTCGACAGAAGTAAGCTTTCTCATAATATCGGCAACGAGATTGGGGTTATCTGTACCTTCGGGAACACAGAGGAAGGTTCCGCCCCAGTAGTAAGGAGCAGGGCCTTCACAGATTGCCCAGTCACCGTAAGCAGCCGGGTTCATCCATTCGAGAGTATGATTTACACCCCATGTAGGGAAGAATACGCCGAATACATCTCCGCCTGTTGTTTCGTCATAATACCATACATTTGCTAAATCCTTGCAGCAGCCATAGTTTGCAAGCTCCTCGCATACGGAAATCCAGTTAGCGAAGCCGTCGCTTAAGGTAAGGGTTCCGTCATCGGCTACGAGAGGCATCTCGTATTCCTGGAGACAGGGTCTTAATAATTGCTCGTATGAGGAAACCATATAGTAACCGTTATCCTTAAGCTTCTTAGCAATATTTACGAAGTTATTCCAGTTGGAAAGCATAGCCTGTACCTGCTCGGGATTATCTGTGCCGAGTACTTCCTTGGCGATAGAACGTCTGTAGGCGAATACACCGGGGCAGGACATATAGGAAACGCTCTTAAGCTCTCCGTCGCTGTTTGTGCCGAGCTGTCGAGTGTAATCATACATATCAGCGGTATCCTCGTCGGTAATACCGATTTCGGAAACAGGTAAAACATAGTCGGATTCGATATACTTGTCGATATAATCGGGTTCAACGAGGAAGAGGTCGATTTTATCGTCGTCATAGTAAGCATACTGCTGGTTTACAAGTCTATAATCGAGTTCTTCCTGATATGCGCCTCCGTCAGAGGGGAATATAATCCAGTTTACGGTAACATCGCCTATCATTCCGTTTTCATAGCCGGGATAGTATTCTTCCATAAAGCCCTGTAATTCGGTATTCCAGCACATAATGTTAAGAACCTTGCCCTTATCGCGGGTATCTACGAAGCCCTCGGGCATTGTTACGTCCTGTGTACCCTTTTCAACAACATATTCAACGTATGACTGGGTCATTTCATTGTAGTCGCTGTAGGTGAAACCGTCGGTTTCGGGGTCGTATGATAACCAGTAAACAGGAGAGTCGTTATCGTAAAGCTCGAGATACTGGTCCATCTTCTTATATGTATAGGTCTTTGAACCGTTGATATTTGTGATAGTGATTGTATCAGCAGTAAAGGTTAAGTTAGAAGCAACCTCCCAGCTGTAAAGACCTAAGTTTTCAGCGTAAGCTTCAGCGGTTAAGCTGTCAATCTTTGTTGTTGTCCATTCACCGCTGAAATCCTTGCTTGCAAATTCCTTCTTTGCTACGAAGGCTTCCTTTGCTTCCTTAATAGCGTCGAGAGCGGATTCTTCGCCGATTGTAAGAGCTTCATCAAGCTTCTTGTCGCCTTCAAGCTTAGCGATAAGGTTATCGTAAACCTCGAGAGCGAAGTCATCAGCCTTGTCTGTTTCTGTATCCTCGAACATATTTATAACGGTTAAAGAGGAGTAGTCGGTAGGTATAAGGTCTTCGTTAGTAGAAACAGCGGAGGAGTTTACGGAGAATTCGCCGATTAAATCGTTCTTGAAGGAAGCGCTGTAGGAGATTCCGCCGTCCTTTTCGGAGAGGTCGAGTACTATAGAGGATTCCTCGAATAATTCGCCTACGGTAGTTTCCTTTTGACCGATTTCGATTTTTTCGTCTTCATCGTCAAAATACTCGAGGTCGGCAGTTATTTCGTAGTGACCTGTTACATACTTCTGTTCGAATACCTTTACTTCCTTAAGATTGGAGTAGTTGATTGTAATAGTATTTTCTGTTGTTTCGCTCTTATTTGTTTCGTAGTCGTACTTCGGAACGGGGAACTTGAAGTTCATAACACCGTCTGTCTTATTTGTAAAGAGGCATTCAAATTCACAGGAAACGTCCTCGGAGCCTTCTTCTTCAACCTTTAATTCAGCGGTGATGCCCTTTGTGCTTGCGAGGAATGCGAGAGAGGCTTCGAAATCTTCGTCAGCAATTGTAATTGTCATACCTAAAAGTCTGTTGGTGTTGCTTACATACTTTTCGATAATGATTTCAGCGTCGTCGGCTTCTTCTACGCTTTCGGAAGCACTCTTAAGTCCTTCGGCGAAATCATCGCCGAATATTTCAGTCATAGCGTCGCTATCGTCTGCAACGTCATAAAGGTCGCTGAATAAATCGCTTAAGGCTTCGTTGTCATACTTAACGGTAACGACCTTACCCTTGAATTCGATTTCGCCGAGCTTCTTTTCTCCGCTTTCGTATGTAATTTCAGCGTCATCGTAGCTGTTGATGAAGGCTTCGTACATATCGGAAGCGAACTTGCTGAGTTCTTCGGCGGTTTCGTTGGATTCTTCCTTATCGTCCTCGCTGAATTCGAAATCCTCGTCTATTGTTTCGAAGGAGGGGAGAGTAAGTCCGATAGCGTCATCGGAAAGACCCTTTAAGGTAATATATGCGTTTCCGTCCTTGCCGTAATAGAAGCCCATATCGGCAAAGTCGCCTTCGGCACCGTTTACGCCTGCTAAAAGCTGTACGGAGTTTTCATCAGCCTTAAAGCCGGCGTCGATGCTTGAAGCGTTGATATATTCGATGATTTCGTCGAAGTCCTTTTTATCGGAATCATCAGCACCGTCTAAAATCATATCGACCATATCGTCGCTTAACTTGATGCTTACGCCTGCATTTGCGGAAATACCCTTATCCTTGAAGGCTTCTAAGGCCTGGCCAACCATACGTAAGGAGGTTGCAACTGTATATGCACTTACAAAGTCCATATCAGCGTCGGGATACTTTTCTTCCATATCCTTGACGTAATCCTCACAGCCTTCGGGGAGACCGTCTCTTCCGATTTCCATTATCTTTGTGTTGAATGCACCGATTTCGGAAACGGGAACATCCTCGCTCTTTAAGCTATCTACAGCGTTGTTCATAATGCTCTTTGCGTACTTTGCGTCGCCCATAAAGAGGTGAGCGATATCCGCACGGAAGCAGAAGAAGCCGAGACAGAATATACCTGCAGCGGCAAGAACCGAAGCAAGAATTATGGGAAGAGCCTTGCCCTTTTTCTTCGGGGGCTTTTCGGTCTGCTCGGGAGCAGGAGCAAACTGGTCGAACTGGGGAGCAGGCATAGGAGTGGGAGCAGAGGGCTGCTCTGGAGCCTCGTTCACAGGCATAGCAGGAATCATACCGTTTGCTTCGGGAGCGGAGGGCTGTTCGGGAGCAGTTTCGCTCTGGGGAACGGGCATAGCAGGAATAAGGTTGCTGCTTTCGGGAGCGGTTTTTTCCTTCTTCGGAGAGTTATAAGCGATAGTTTTCGGGAAGCTTTCTTCGGGTTCGTTATCCTTTGCGGAAGATACAGCTTCGGTTTTCGGGAATTCCTTTTCTTCCTTTGCTTCAGGTGCGGGAGCAACCATAGGCATAGGCGGAACGGAAGCGTCATCGCTCACAGGGACTTCTCCGCAAAGGCAGAACTGTTCTTCGGGCTGTGAAACAGCTTCGGTTTTCGGGAATTCTTTTTCTTCAATTGCCTCGGGCTGAACAGCAGGCTCCTGTGATACGGGGGTACCGCAGAAGGTGCAGAATTTTGAGCCGTCGGGAATCTGATTGTTACAGTTTTTACAAGTCATAATATTTCCCCTTTTCTATTATTTTTCAGCATAAGAATGCCAGTTACACAGACATTTTATCACAACAGCATATAAAAGTCAATAAAAAAAGCCCGACTTTCATCGGGCATAGGTTGTTTTTATGAATAATTATAATTTAGAGGCAGTTTCTGTGTTTTTTTTGGTCTTTTCGTCCCTTATAATAAGTATAAAGCTGATTGTGCCTACGATAACGGATGTACCCATCATACACGGCATCAGAGTGACAGCGTTTACTGATGATATTTTTTCAATAAATGCCTCGCTTCCGAAAAGGGAAATAAATATCATTCCTCCACAGTTGTTGTTTACCATGTGGCAAAAGGAAGCGGGGTAGATTGATTTTGTCTTTTCGGTAAGAAGCGTAAGAAAGGCATTCATAAAAATGCAGAACACACACATCAGCAGAATACCCAGCCAGGGGAAGAATTTATAATCCGTACCGAAATTGTGACCCGATATTGTAAGGGGAGCGTGCCAGAGTCCCCAGAGGATACCGCCCGCAATTATTGCCAGTGGCTTACCCATAAGCTCGGTTAATTTCGGCATCATATATCCTCTCCAGCCCCATTCTTCGCCGAAGGCAGGGAAGAAAACTATGATTGAAGCGAAAATCG
Source organism: Ruminiclostridium sp. (assembly GCA_017624025.1). Classification (GTDB taxonomy): domain Bacteria; phylum Bacillota; class Clostridia; order Oscillospirales; family Ruminococcaceae; genus Ruminiclostridium_E. The sequence goes on from JAGANY010000042.1 coordinate 5,939, forward strand.
TAAGAATATAGCCACAGATACGCTTTACCGCTTCGTCGGAAGCAAAAATTTCGGAGAAATGTAAATCTTTCGCAAAGCACAGCCACACGAGAATGACAAAAGCGAAGACTTCTAAAAGCTTTACAATGACAGAGGCTACGTAGTATTTTTCGTTGCCCTTGAAATTAAGACCTAAATAGGAATTTTTAAAGCCCTCTTTCGTTATAAGCCTTGTAATAAGGTGTGCTATTGAGGGAATAAGCATACCGAAAACGCCTACCGCATAAGCCACAGGCACAGCCTTTTCGGAAGTATATATGGGCTCGTTGTAAAGGCTGTTAAGAACGGGAAGGATTATCCAGAAGGGAATAAAGGCAATAAGCAGATATATCACGAGTCTTTTTACCGTATCTTTTTTACTGTTCATAAGCTTCAACCCCCTTTTTATAAAGCGGAACGCTTATCTTACAGGAAACATAGTAAAGCAGAATCGAAACAGCAGGGAAAATACTCATAATTATCATAGCTGTGTCGCTTGAAAGCAATGTCATAATCGTTTCCAATAAATTTTCGCTTTCTAAGATAAAGGAAATATCTCCGAAAAGGAAATAAATAATTCCGACAGTAACCAGAACGCCTATTGACCCGAACTTTACGTTGTTTCCCAGCTGTATTCCAAAGCGGAGATAAAAGGGGTTTCCGAAGGCGGTATAAAGGATATTTCCACAGAATAAAAGCATAAGGATACTGCCTGCGGAATACATAGTGCTGTTGGCAATAAGGCAGATAACTGTGTCTGTAAGAAAACAAATAACAAGAGTAGCTATGTTTATAATAAGAAGCGTGTAATACTTGCCCTCAACGTGCCCCTTTGCTCCGATAGGACAGGAGATATTGAAGCTTCCGATAGTCCGCTTTTCGTCAACGGCAAAAAGCTGGTGGTCGAATATGCTTACCATAAAGAACATAAAGAAATAAATTAAAGGGCATATCCCCGTAAGTATTCCTTCAAGGTTATGGGCGGGAGCGGAAGCGGTAGCTAATATTAAGGCAAGAATGCTGATTATGTACATAACGCCTAAGGCGATTAAATCGAGCTTGTATGCGAGGAAGTTTTTATAAATGATACCGCTCATTATTTCTCCCTCCTTTTAAAAATAAATAAGAATAAGGCGAACTGGATAAGAATTACGCCCATAAGCATAAGGGGCGTAAAGGGTGCGAGGGTTGAGATAACGTTATTAAGGTGTGTTTCCATTATTGCGTCACGCATAGCGTGGCCGGGAGGCATTTTGGTTAACTCGCCTGTTATAGGGGCCATAAAGCCGAAAACGAATGCAAACATAAAGCCTGTCATAACGAGACCGCCCTTGTCAACGGACTTGAAGAAATATATAGACGCACCGAAAACCACGCTCATAAGAGACATAAAGGCAATAAACAAAAGCGACAGTCCTATATCGTTGCCTGTAACCTCAGTGCCCGATGCGTAAGCAATAATATATGTGAGGGGGATTGAGATTATCAGGGATATAGCTATGCCTATAACGCTTATAACGGTTTTTGCGAGGCTTAGCCTTAGGGCACTTGCCTGTGTTGAACGGCGGAAATAATCCCATACAGGCTTTGTGATATCATTTGTGGCTGTTTCCGAGGGAAGCATAGCGAACAGCGAAGCAGACATTACGGGCATAAGCTTAATAATAGTCATACTTCCGCTCACAGCCTCCTCGGGTATGATAAGCTTAAGGTTTCCGAATCTGAAGCTAAGCAGTATCAGAACAGGGAACAGGATAAAAATCAGAGCGCCTATACTGCCTATAAGAAGCGATTTTTTTAAAAGCAGTAATTCACGGTATAAAAGAGCGGTAAATGACGGTTTTTTCATTATGACCACTCCTTTTTCTCTCTATTTACATAGAACAGCATAATATCCTCGAGGTTGGTCTTTTCGATAAGTGCGCCCGAATATTTCCGCTTTGCTTCGGCTCTGTCCGAAACCATAGCTTCTACGCTGAAATCGGTAACCCTTGCACTTATATAATCCTCGGAAGCAATCTCCTTGAAATCCTCCTTACTGCATTTTAAAATACCGTGATTTTCGAGAATTTCGTCCTTATAGCCTGTAAGAAGTATCTTGCCCTTATCGATAAAGGTAACGCAATCGGCGATTTTATCGAGGTCGCTTGTGATATGGGAGGACATAAGTACGGAGTTTTCCTCGTCCTGTAAATATTCGCGGAAAATATCGAGAATTTCGTTTCGTACAACGGGATCGAGACCTGTTGTTGCTTCGTCCATAATGAGAAGCCTTGCACCGTGTGAAAGGGCGGTAGAAATCTGGAGCTTCATCTTCATACCCTTTGAAAACTTTGCGATTTTCTTCTTTCTCGGCAGGCTGAAACGGTCGAGATACTCATAGTATTTCTTTTCGTCCCAACCGCTGTAAAGTCCTCTGAACATTTTTCCTACCTGGACAGCGTTAAAGCCCTCGTGGAAGGGAATTTCGTCAAAAACAGCGGCAATATGCTCCTTTATTTCGTACTCGTTCTGAACGTGGTCGAGACCGAGCATTTTTATTGAGCCGCTGTCGCATTTCGTGATATTGAGCAAGGCTCTTATGGTGGTGGTCTTGCCTGCACCGTTCTGACCTATAAAGCCCATAATACTGCCTTTTGGTACGTTAAAGCTTACATTATCGAGAGTAAAGCCGTCATATTTTTTCGTAAGACCGCTTATCTCAATGGCATTTACATAATCGTTCATTAAATTTCGCCTCCGTAAAGCATATCGATGATTTCCTTAAGGTCGTCGGCGGAAAGGTTACAGGTTTTTGCCTTTTCACAGGCCTTTTTCAGCAGCTCTTCCGTCTGTCGCACGGTCTCCTCTCTGAGAAAATCCGTATTCTGACCCTTTACAAAGCAGCCCTTGCCGGGTACGGAATATGTATATCCGTCACGTTCAAGCTCTTCATAAGCTCGTTTCGTTGTAATAACGCTTATCTGGAGCTGTGCTGCAAGGACACGCATAGACGGCAGGGCGTCCCCTGCTGTAAGCGTGCCGTTCATTATCTGAGCCTTTATCTGAGATATAATCTGCTGGTAGATGGGCTCTTCCGATGAATTGCTTAAAATAATATCCATTAGTGCACCTCTGTTAAAACTGTGTATATACGCTATACACAGTATAGCACGTGTATATACACTTGTCAATAGCTTTCCGAAAATTTTTTTCAATTTTTTCGGGAGGCATTTTTGCTTTTGTAAAGCGGTTCAGGGATATATTTTTATTGACTTTCATATTAAAATATGGTAAAATTTAAAAAAATGCAAGGAGAGCTATATGGAAAACAACATTGCTGAAAATATCGAAAACACAGAGAATGTTTCCGAAGTAAAGCTCAACAAAAAAGACCTTAAGAATTTTTCTCTCAATTTTTCGGACAATTACATAAAAAACAATTATCCCGAGCATATTCCTACAGGCTTTAGCGAGCTGGATAAGCTTCTCGGAGGCGGACTTGCTCCCGGGCTTATAGTTCTCGGTGCGATTTCGAGCCTCGGTAAATCCACGTTTTCCTTACAGGTCGCACAGAATATTGCGAAACAGGGAAGACCCGTTATATACTATTCTCTTGAAATGTCGAAGCACGCTGTATCTATGAAGGCGGTTCAGAGAAGTGCGTTCATAAAATGCAGAAAAAAAGCAAAGAGCCTTTTCAAGACGGATGAAAACGGAGCAAGATACATTTCTCCTTCCGTTTACGAAAAATTAAAGAAGGAAAGCGTTTCTACCTATGACCTTTTAAGAAATGTTCCCGAAAAGGAAGAGCTTAAAAAGTCGGCTATGGAGGAATGTGCAAATGAATGCAAGGACAACCTCTTTATAATAGAACGTGATTTCTCCAACAGCGATTTTTCCGCAAAAAGCATATCCGATTTTGTGACTGAATTTATCCGTGTAACAGGTACAAAGCCTGTTGTCTTCGTGGACTATCTCCAGATACTTATCAGCAGTACCGACAAGTCCCGCAAGACCGAAAAACAGATTGTTGATGAAAATATCCAGAAGCTCTGGCTCATTGCAAACCAGAACCAGATACCCGTTTTCGTAATAAGCTCCGTAAACCGTGACAGCTACAGCAAATCCATTTCCTTCAGCTCCTTCAAGGAATCGGGCGGTATCGAATTTACGGCGGACATCGTACTCGGTATGCAGTTTTCGGCATTGCACGGCAGAAGAAACGAGGACAGACAGGCCTTTAATCCCGACGAGGAAAAGGGCAAGGATCCGAGAAGAGTAGAGGTTATCGTACTTAAGCAAAGATACGGAAAAAGCGGTTCAAACGCTTATGACCGTTTTATTTATTTCCCCGAATTCAGCTATTTCGAGGAGGGGGATACAGAGGGGCTTGCTTCGGAGCCGACAACAGAGGAAAAGGAAGAGAAGAAGAGCGTAAGAAAGTCCAGACTTTCTACAGGAAGCGGTAAGCGTGTTTAATGAAAACAGGAAGATTTTATATAAATAATACCCTTCTCGTCAATAAGCTTAAGCGAAAGGGCGGAAGGCTTAAGACCGATACGGATTACAGCTCTGCGGTTTTCAAGACCAGTAACGGCGAGATTTCCGTAGGGTACAGCATCGAACGTGATGAGGGCGAAAAAACGCTTACGATGCTTGATTTTCTCATACTCGATACAGCATACCTTATATATAAGGACTACGAAAAATACCGTAATACCTTTACCGTAAGACAGCTTATTCACGCAATTATGGGTACAAACCAGCCCAGCTCAAAGGAAAAGGCTGAAAGATTTGCAAGGGAAATCGAAAAGCTCCGTCATACGAGAATAACCATAAACTATGAGGCTGAGGCGAGAGAAAAAAACGCTGAGGACGAGGGGTACATTGAGAACGAGCCTCTTCTTCCTCTTGAAAAAATCGGAAAAAGCAAATATAAATTTATAGAAAAGCCTCCGCTGTACAGATATGCGGAGATAAACAGCCAGGTCATCTCCGTTCCCGAAAGGCTTTATTACTGCGGAAATACCGTAAGGAACACCGAGCGTAATTTCCTTATAAAATACGCTCTTCTCCACGAGCTTGAGGTGATGCGGTTCGTTACGACGGGCAGAAATAAATATAACAAAAAATACTCGAAGGACAGTATTATGTACTTCGAAAAATCCGACAGAAGGTCTGAACCCGACGGAGGCTTGCTTACAGAAATAGACTGGTGTATTGATGAAAATGAGTCGGATATTATTAAATCCGAGTCGGAAATAGAAGAAAAATTATCTACCGTTGCGGGACTTCATACCATAAATGATATAACCGAAACCATAAAAAAGGTGCTGGATTACTATGTAATTATCGGCTATATCGAAGGCTATGAGATACTCCGAAGGAACCGGAAGGGTGCTGTAACGGGAATAAAAATCAAAGGCGAAATCAAATATCCGGATTCAACAAGAAGCCGTACAGAGCCGTAAAAAGCTCTGTACGGTTTCTTTTTTTGCTTTTAGGAAAAAATCAAGCATATCATAAACTAAAATATAAAATATATATAATAAAATATAAAAAATAATAATAAAAATATAAAATAAATCAATAGAGCGTTTAATTAAAATTGGTAAAAATACGATCATAAAAAGGAAAATAATGCGGTTAAGAAAAAACTAACCGCATTATTTATATACAATAATATATTTAGACCGCTATCGCGGTTTTATTAAAATAATGAATAAATAAATAAATAGAAAATTTAAGGTTAAATAAAACATAGTAAAAAAATAAATGTAAAAGTCCGCCGTCCCGTCGGCAAGAAGAAAAAAACAATGCTTATACAGCTGTTTGTAACGGCTGTATAAGCAGAACCAGACAGCTAACGCTGTCCAATTGAGATAATGAAAGAAAACAAAACAGTACAACAAATGCGTGGAGCGGTCAAAGAAAGGAGATGTAAGGGACCGCTCCCGCGGTCTTATTCTGTTAATGAACGGAGTACAGACTTGCATACAGAAAGCAGTACCTGAATAAAACAAACACTGTTTACAGGCGGGCTGACTACCGTCAGCATACTGTGCTATTGAAAGGGCTTATGCCTTGATATGAAGGCAGTAAATTCATATACTGCAAAAAACAAATTCAAATTATTTTACGGAGGACAAAAAAATGAACACAACAAATAACACAACAATCAGAAACGCTTGGATTAACTGGGTAAACACAGGTTTAGTAAGAACAGCATACAACAATAAAACCGAAAGAACCTTTAAATCCATATCCATTCCCTACGCAAACTCACAGAACGGATTTATTGTAATATCCGTATCCAACAACCAGACTTTCGCAAGCAAGCACAGAAACGGTATGGAAGACCAGAGCTACGTTGACGTTTTACTCGGCAAGCCCGATAAATTACGCAAGGTATCTATCTGCACAAAGGCTCCCGTAAAGGACGTATGCCAGGGCGAATACAAGGACGTTTACATTACAAACGCTGAAATCGCCGAAAGCTTCAACGCTTCCCGTAAAGCATACAAAACAGCCAAGGCTTTTGCACAGGAAACTGTTGCATAAGCCGAGGCCAAGTGCCTTAATAAAACAGGCACTGTTTACAGGGGTAAGCTGACTACCGTCAGCATACTGTGCTATTGAAAGGGCTCAGAGCCATATTTGCGGGCAGAGGCTTCAGACACTGCCCGCACTCCTGATTTCGGTCATAAAATTCTCCTTTTTGGCGGACAGCGGATTCGTCTGCTGTCCGAACCACCCTTTTTAATTCATGACCTCCTTTTGTTTTAATATACTTTTATTCCGGTTGCGGACAGCAGATTCGTCTGCTGTCCACAGCACCATTTTTACGGATATTACGCAACAAGCAGTTGCGTTGTTATAATAATGAATAATAAAAAAGGAGCAAATCAAATGAATAAAGAACAATTCAAAGCTTACACAAAGAATCCTGTTTCGGATCCTCGCACTATTGCCCGTCTTATGAAGCTTATCTATGAGTCGGATATAGCGGACTTCTTCCCTAAAAATATGTGGTCTTTGGGAAATCCGTTTTTCGAGGTCTATAACGAATATATGAACCGTAAGGACTACTATTCCGAGACGGGCAAGGAAAGGATATCCTACGGGAAGATCGTAAACGATCTTAAAAACCGCCTTGAAAACTACGGGGAGATAAGACAGGATCTTATCCATTATCTCTCCTACGGAAGCTATATGTATTCTCCACCGAATTACATAAGAAACGATAACAGCAATAACTGATGAACGGAGGCAATAACAATGAATTTTGAAAAAAACAGTACAAACAGCAACAGCAATATGCCCTATGTGTATAAGCTGTTCTACAACGTTAAGCTTAAGGACTATTTTGCAATGCTTGCATTATTTGTTGACGGAGCTTACAATTCCGAATACAGCGGATTAAGCGTTTATTCCGACGCTGATGAATGCTATACGCCCCGTAAGGGGTTCAGGCTTGAAAACAAAGACGTTAATCCCGATATTACCATAGGCGAAATGCTCTGTATAGCAAGAAGGCTTCTGACCTTTGAATATAACGGGACGAGGGAACCGCCCTATCCGCCTGCAATTATGAATGTATTGGGAAACCATATTGTAGAAGAAATGATGATAAAGCCTTTCTACGATATGTTCTGTACCGAAAAAGGCAAGAAGGCCTTTGAAAACATAACAAACATTAAATCTATTTAAAGGAGTCGATAATATTATGATACCATGCGTACTTAAAGAAAGCTCAAGAGGCTACCAGTCTGTTCCTGTGGAAGAAATGTTCTTCCGTGACAGAACCATCTTCCTTACAGAAGAAATCAACACCGAGACCTGTGCAGGTCTTATAAAGCAACTGCTCTTCCTCGAAAACGAAGAGCCCGGCAAGGAGATAAAGCTCTATATCAACAGCCCGGGCGGTCACGTACACAGCGGGCTTGCGGTATATGACTGCATGAGGCTTATATCCTCGCCCATAACGACAGTCTGTATGGGTACCGCAGCGAGTATGGGCAGTATATTGTTCCTCGGGGGAACGAAGCGTCAGATGCTTCCCAATTCACGTATAATGATACATGACCCGAGCTTCGGAGGCGGAAACCTTGCAGGTATGAAACCGCACCAGATAAAGACCGAGCTTGATGACCTGGTTGAAGTACAGGACAAGCTCTGCAGTATCATTGCAGAACGCACAGGAAAGACCGCTGAGGACATCCGTGAGCTTACAAAGGATGATACATATTTCAACGCAGAAGAGGCTGTTGCCTTCGGCTTAGCCACAGAAACCATCGACAAAATCAACTAAGGAGCGATAATATGAATAATACATCAGCAATGAATAACTGCAGAATACTTGCAGAGGGCAGATATGTGTCCAATGATACAAGAGCAACGCACCTCAACAACAACGACCTTATCATAGGCTCATCGGGTAGCGGTAAGACAGGCGGGTATGTTATACCGAACATACTCGCCTGTGATACGAGTATCGTTGTTGCGGATACGAAGTGTAACCTCTGTAAAAAGCTTGCCCCTGCCTTAAAGGCGAAGGGCTACGAGATAAAGGTCATAGACTTCGTAAACCCGAAGAATTCGGCAAGCTATAACCCCCTTAAGTACATACGAAGAAACAAAAGAACAGGCGTTTATAACCAGCAGGATATAATGTCCATTGCGAATACGCTTCTTCCTATCTACGATACGGAGGATACCTTCTGGGTAGTATCCGCAAGAACGGTTATAGCCTGTATCATAAGCTATGTGCTTGAAGCCTTCGACGAAAAGGAGAAGAACTTCGGAGCGGTCGCTGAAGTTTACAGGGCTATTGCAGGCGGTGTTGAATGTGCCGAGCCGAATTCGAGAAACTACTTTATATCCTTTCTCGAAAACTGGCGAATTGACCATCCCGACAGCTTCGCCGTAAAGAAATACGACAACTTCAAGGGCAATCTCTGTGCAGATAAGTGCTGGAGCTCTATCCTCCAGTTCGTTACTACCGCTCTCGATATCTTCGATTTCAGCGAGATACAGCACATGTTCAACGGCCCCGACCCTATCAACTTTACCGAGCTCGGCAAGAAGAAGTGTGCGGTATTCCTCAACGTAAGCGATACCGACAGAACCCTCGATACTCTCGTTAATATCTTCTACACACAGCTTTTCCAGTGTCTCTGCAAATGTGCGGACAATAGTCCCGAGGGGCGTCTTGACGTACCTGTAAGAGTATTTCTCGACGATTTTGCGACAAACGTCTATATCCCCGATTTCGACAAGCTTATCTCGGTTATACGCTCCCGTGAGATATGCGTAAGCATCATTCTCCAGAGCCTCTCACAGCTTGACGGTATTTACAAGAATGCACAGGCTCTTACCATTCTGAATAACTGTGACCACGTAATATACCTGGGCGGAAGCGACCTTCGCACAGCGGACTATATAGCTTCGAGAATGTGCAGGTCTCTTGAAAGCGTACTGTGTCTGCCCTGTGAGGACGTTCTCCTCCTTACAAGAGGCAAGAAAGGCGAACAGGTTGCAAGAGTAAAGCCTTATGCCTGTCTCGTTAACGAAGGAGGCGATAATTCGGCAGAATAAGAAATGCCTCTGAAAGCGGTCTGACTGCTTTCGGAGACGCTTTTTTTGATGAATGATGAATGATGAAAAATGAATGATTGAGGAGTCAGCTTCGCTGACGGATTTAAAAATAATTTCAATGTGCTGTAGGGGCGACCTGTGGTCGCCCGATAAAGCAAGCACAACCGCCGAAGGTGCACCTCATCAGTCAGCAAGCTGACAGCTTCTCGATAAACCTTATTTTTATGTTGTGCGAGTCTTTCACAAGGTTTGGGGCTGCCGCCCCTTGCCCCCGCCAAGCCTTTTAAAAGAAGGCAGGCAACAAGTTGCACCGAAAATTTTACTTGCTCGCTTCGCTCGATTTTTGAGAGATTTTTCATATTTCAAGACTTTTTCGACAGTCAGAACCGCACGGAAGTGAAAACTTCTGTGCGGTTATTTTGTTAGCTTAAGCGTAAAATAACCACCGCTTGAAGCGGTGGAATAAGAATCTTTAGATACAAGAAAGCCCTCCTTGTGATATAATGAAAGTGGGTTTGGCAACCACATCACTA